>CAVVSV010000026.1:0-14181 GCA_963750805.1 uncultured beta proteobacterium | reverse complement strand
TATATATGGTCAGCGTATTGCTCATCGTGCCACAGGACACCGTTCTGTTCAATGACACGGTGGAATACAACATCGCCTACGGCCAGCCGGGTGCCAGCCGCGCGCAGGTGGAGGAGGCCGCGATGTCAGCGCACATTCACAACTTCATTGCCGCCACGCCAACGGGCTATGCCACCATGGTGGGTGAGCGCGGCCTGAAATTGTCGGGTGGTGAAAAGCAGCGCGTGGCGATTGCCCGCACCTTGCTGAAGAATCCGCCCATCCTGATTTTTGACGAAGCCACCAGCGCGCTGGATTCTGCCAACGAGCGTGCCATTCAGGCTGAGCTGCAAAGCGTGGCGCACAACAAGACCACGCTGGTGATCGCGCACCGGCTCTCCACGGTGGTGGACGCGCACGAAATTCTGGTGATGGAGGCCGGGCATATCATCGAACGCGGCAGTCATACGGCGCTTCTGGCCTTGGGCGGGCGTTATGCGGACATGTGGGCGCTGCAGCAGCAGTCCGGCGACCGGGTTGAGGATAAAATAGCCTCGTAGTCCCCGTAGAACAAAGATAGTTTGCTATTAAAAAAATAGTAATGAGGCAATGCCGTCATGGAAACCAAGTGGCTTGAAGATTTTGTCAGCCTGGCTGAAACGCGCAGTTTCAGCCGCTCAGCGCAGTTGCGTCACGTCACCCAACCCGCCTTTTCGCGGCGGATCCAGTCGCTGGAAGCCTGGGCGGGCACCGACCTGGTGGACCGCAGCAGTTACCCGACACGCTTGACCCCGGCGGGACAGACCTTGTACGACCAGGCCCTGGAGATGCTGCAGGGCCTGCAAAGCACGCGCGCCATGCTGCGCGGGCACACCTCTGCCGGGCAGGATGTGATTGAGTTCGCCGTGCCGCACACGCTGGCGTTCACGTTTTTCCCCGCCTGGGTGTCGACACTGCGCGAGAACTTTGGCCCCTTCAAAAGCCGGCTGATTGCGCTCAACGTGCACGACGCCGTGTTGCGCATGGTGGAGGGAAGCTGCGATGTGCTGATTGCCTACCACCACCCGGCGCAGCCCATTCAACTGGACGCAGGTCGGTATGAGATGGTGAGCCTGGGCCAGGAAGTCGTGGCACCCTACGTGAAGCCGGATGCGGACGGCGCGCCGATGTTCAAACTGCCCGGGCACCCGAATCGCCTCTTGCCCTACCTGGGTTATGCGCCCGGCGCCTATCTGGGGCAAATGGTGGACCTGATCCTTCAGCAGTCCGGCACCGCGATTCACTTTGACCGCGTGTACGAAACTGACATGGCTGAAGGTCTGAAAGCCATGGCGCTGGAGGGCCATGGCATTGCATTCCTGCCCTACAGTGCCGTCAAAAAGGAACTGCGTGCCAAAAGGCTGGTCAGTGCCGCGCCTGGCGACATGAAAGCTTTGGAAATCACCATGGAAGTTCGCGCCTACCGCGAGATCCCCTCTGGCAAGGAGTCACAGCGCGGTACCGCCCACAAGCGCACCGCACAGTCCTTGTGGGACTATTTGGTCACGCAGGGCAGTCAAGCCATCAAGGAATTGAAAACATGACACAGCTCACCCTCGCCCGTCCCGATGACTGGCACCTGCATGTGCGCGATGGTGACGCGCTCACTACCGTCGTGCCGCACACCGCTGCCCAGTTTGGCCGCGCCATCATAATGCCCAACCTGAAGCCGCCCGTGACCACGGCCGCGCAGGCGGTTGCCTATGCGCAGCGCATCCGCGCTGCTGTACCGCCCGGTGTGACGTTTGAGCCGCTGATGACCTTGTACCTCACGGACAATCTGCCGGCTGACGAGATCCAGCGCGCCAAAGATGCGGGTGTGGTCGCCGTCAAGCTCTACCCTGCGGGTGCCACCACCAACAGTGACGCCGGTGTTACCGACGTTCGCAAGACCTACAAGACCTTGGAGGCCATGCAACGCGCTGGCCTGCTGCTGCTGGTGCATGGTGAAGTGACGAGCCCGGACATTGACCTGTTTGACCGCGAAGCAGTGTTCATTGACACCCAGCTGATTCCGCTTCGCCGCGACTTTCCCGAGCTGAAAATTGTGTTTGAACACATCACCACACGCGAGGCCGCCCACTATGTGCGGGATGCCGACCGGTTTACCGGTGCCACCATCACCGCGCACCACCTGCTGTACAATCGCAACGCCATCTTCACGGGGGGCATCCGTCCCCATTACTACTGCCTGCCCGTACTCAAACGCGAGACCCACCGCCTGGCCTTGGTAGAGGCAGCTACCAGCGGAAACCCCCGATTCTTTCTGGGCACCGACAGCGCGCCTCACCCCGCGCATTTGAAGGAGCACGCCACCGGCTGTGCAGGCTGCTACACCGCCCACGCCGCCATGGAGTTGTACGCGGAGGCGTTCGACGCGGCTGGTGCGTTGGACCAACTTGAAGCCTTTGCCAGTTTCAACGGTGCAGATTTTTATGGACTGCCGCGCAATGCTGGCACCATCACCTTAAGGCGCGAAAGCTGGACACCGCCCGAGAGTTTTGCCTTTGGGCAGGCCGAGTTGAAGCCATTGCGGTCGGGAGAAACCTTGTCTTGGAAACAAATTAGCTGAGGCTTGGTTGATGCCAAGGAGTGAATCGCTCAAGGCCGCTCAAGTCAGTTACATGATGCAGCATGACCTGCGCGCGACGCATACACGTCGCACGCGGGTCATGGTGCTGGCGACCAGCGTCGTGGTCATATTGATTGGCGCCTATTGGGCCGGTTATTTTTCTTTTTCCGGGCACTGGCTCATGGCCCTTGCCCCTTCCAGTTTGGTGGTTTTGGGGTTCGCAGCCTGGCTACTGACAACGCGCAAACGTTTTGAAGCTGCTGTCGTCCTTTTGTCAGTGAGTCTGTTTGCCATCATTATTGGAATGGCACTTCTATTGGATATACCCAGCCCCCAGATACCCCGCTCCATTCATCATTTTTTGGTACCGCTGGCCGTCGTGGCCTATCTCATGCTCAAGGAGGAAAACGACTGGCTCGCCCATGGCATTCCGGCAACCTGTATTGTGGCTTTCATCATTTTGGCCAGCTCCAATTTTGGAATCTTGACGCCGTATGCATTGCCAGACGACGTACGTCGCGGTGGTACCTGGGTCAATAATTTTTTCTCGATGGCAGTGTTGTATTTGATGTTGCATGTTTTTTCAGGCGACATCAACCGGATGGAGCGATACATGCACACGGCCAACAATCGCTTTGTAGGGTTGGTCAGTGGCATGTTTCCCCGATCGATTGCCGAACGTTTGCTTTCAAAAGGCGAGACCTTTGCTGAGCGCCATGTCAATTGCACAATCCTTTTTGCCGACATCGTGGGTTTCACCCGCATTGCCGAAAGAATGAATCCGGAGGCCCTGGTGAACATGCTGGCTGAAATTTTTGCAGGCTTTGACCAATGTGTTGAACGAATGGGGCTCACCAAGATCAAGACGATTGGAGATGCCTATATGGTTGCTGCAGGTGTCCCAGACCCGATGGCAGACCATGCCTGTGTGATGGTTGAACTGGCGCAAGAGATGCTCAAAGTCGCTCGCGTCCAGGGTGACATTGACCTTCGCATTGGTATCGCCTCCGGCGAGCTGGTCGCCGGTGTGATTGGGCAATCCAGGCAAGTGTTTGATGTATGGGGTGACGTGGTGAATGTGGCCTCTCGAATGGAATCGCAAGGCTTGCCCGGCAGGATTCAGGTGTCCAGGTCCAGTTTCGAGTTGACCCGCCATCAATTCAATTACGAGCCTCGCACCGGCCTGACCCTTAAAGGCAAAGACGGGCTGCACGAGGTGTATGTTCTGATTCAGGCATGACTGCGGTGCCTTTTCGCCGCGTATGAGCTTGGCCAGTTCCGTGTGTGACTGGCAAGCCGCCTGGCTTGAACCCTATCGCTCCCTGGGGTTGCCCGTGGGGCAGGCCTGGGAGGCAGGCTCGTCGGTGTCCAATGCTTTGAACAACGCCCTCAAGGTGCCCGTTCGGTTTGTCGCTCAAGCCACATTGCCAGCGGGACATGCGTACGAGCAATTCATCTTTCAAAGTGGGCAGGTGCCAACACGAAATAACCTGCACGACTTTTTGAATGGCATTTGCTGGATCCACTTTCCCCAGACTAAAACTCGCCTTAACCAGCTTCAGGCGGTGGAGATCGACACAGCGGGTGTGGGTCAGGTGCGCGGGGTCGTTCGGGATGCATTGACGGTTTTTGATGAAAACGCGGCCTTGCTGAAGGCGCCTGACGCGCTTTGGAATGCGTTGGTCGCCAAGGATTGGCATGCCTTGTTTGTCACCAACAGGCCGCTTTGGCAAGAGGCCAGCTTGGTCCTGTTTGGTCATGCCTTGATGGAGAAGCTGGCCAAGCCTCGCAAGGCGATCACCGCGCATGTGTACCGGGTAAATCCGTCATCGGACGCGTTGTGCGACCTGGATGCCTGGATGGCCCGGGACCTTAACGCCACGAAACTGGCGACCAAGCCGTTTGCCCACCTGCCCGTGCTGGGCGTGCCGGGTTGGTGGGCAGCCAATGAAGACCCCACGTTTTATGCTGACGCCGCCGTGTTTCGGGCGCCACGTGGGGTGCCCCTGCCCGGAAAATAACCGCAAATCCCATGTGCATTCGATTGCGATAACTTGATTTTTGGCCTGTTGCCCCTAACATCTGCCGCACTCCGTCCGACGGACAATGAATACCCTTGAAGGAAGCTGAAGGAAACCATGAAACGCATTATTTTGTTTGTGCTCACCAACGTGATGGTGGTGGCCGTGCTGGGCGTTGTGGCCAGCCTGCTGGGCGTGAACCGCTACCTCACGCCCAACGGCCTGAATCTGGGCTCGCTGCTCGGTTTTGCGCTGGTGATGGGATTTGGCGGCGCCATTATTTCTCTGTTGATCAGCAAGCCCATGGCCAAGTGGACCTCGGGTGTGCGGATCATCAATCAGCCGCAAAACGCCGACGAAGCCTGGATTGTCGAGACCGTGAAAAAGCTGGCTGACAAGGCCGGCATTGGCATGCCTGAGGTCGGTATTTTTGAGGGCGATCCCAACGCCTTTGCCACGGGCGCCTTCAAGAACTCCTCACTGGTGGCTGTGAGCACGGGCTTGCTGCAAGGCATGACGCACGAAGAAATCGAAGCCGTCATCGCGCATGAAGTGGCTCACGTGGCCAATGGCGATATGGTCACCATGACGCTGATTCAGGGTGTGATGAACACCTTTGTCGTGTTCCTGAGCAGGGTGATCGGCTATGCCGTGGACAGCTTTTTGCGCAAAGGCGATGAGCGCTCCAGCGGCCCCGGCATTGGCTACATGATCACCACCATCGTGCTGGATATCGTGTTGGGATTTGCAGCGGCCATCGTCGTGGCCTGGTTTTCACGCCACCGCGAATTCCGCGCCGACGCAGGGGCCGCTCAATTGATGAACCGCAAGCAGCCCATGATCAATGCGTTGGCCCGCTTGGGGGGCATGCACCCCGGTGAATTGCCCAAGAGTGTGGCTGCGTTTGGCATTGCCGGGGGTATCGGCAAGCTGTTTTCGACCCATCCGCCCATTGAAGAACGCATCGCTGCGCTTCAATCGTCTCAAGGATGAAAGAGCCCGCTTACTTTGGCCGGTGCATCTTGAACAGTTTGTCCGCGCCGATCTCAAAGTAGTCGGCCGGGCCGCCACCCCGCATCACAGGCAGCCCGGCTGCGGTGTCATAGACGCCGTCCTTGAGCAGGCGCTTGGCGATATGCACGGCAACCACTTCGCCCAGCACCAGCCAGGTGTTCACGGGAGTTTCATCGGCACCTTGCAGTTGAAGGATCTGCGTCAGCCTGCATTCAAAGGTCACCGGACTTTCCGCCACGCGCGGCACAGCCACTTGCTTGGAAGGCAGTTCCGTCAGACCGGCCAGGCCAAACTCATTCACTTCAGGCGGCACTGGCGCGCAGGATGCGTTCATGGCTTCGGCCAGAGGTCGCGTCACCAGGTTCCACACAAACTCGCGTGTTTCCCGGATGTTACGTAGCGTGTCTTTGGCACCAATACTGGAGAAGCCAATGATGGGCGGGATGTAATTGAAGGCGTTGAAGAAGCTGTAGGGCGCCAGATTCACACCGCCATTGGCCCCGCGCGATGAAATCCAGCCAATGGGCCGGGGCCCCACGATGGCATTGAAAGGGTCGTGGGGAAGGCCGTGGCCTTGCGCGGGTTCGTAGTGATAGATATCGGTGTCGATCATGGGGTCTCGCTTTGGTAAGCACATTACGGGGATAGGTTCAGGAAGTCATTTGCCGCGCAACGGCTTCCGCCACGCGAATGCCATCGACGCCCGCGGAAAGAATGCCCCCCGCATAACTGGCGCCTTCACCCGCGGGGTAAATACCCGCCACGTTGAGGCTCTGAAAATCGTCACCCCGGTTGATTTTGAGCGGCGAGGAGGTGCGCGTTTCCACGCCGGTCAGCACAGCATCTTCCATGTCAAAGCCTTTGATTTTTTTGCCGAACACCGGCAAGGCTTCCCGGATGGCTGCAATGGCGTAAGGGGGCAGGGCGCTGGACAGGCTGCCAAGCTTCACTCCTGGCTTGTAGGATGGAACCACGCTGCCCAAGGTCGTTGATGCCTTGTCGGCCAGAAAATCACCGACCAACTGCCCTGGTGCCTCGTAATTGCTGCCGCCCAGCACGTAAGCGTGAGCTTCCAGGGTGCGTTGCAAGGTGATACCTGCCAGGGGGCTGTTGACCTTGCCGTCCACCTCAGGGAAATCACTCGGGTCAATGCCTACTACCATCCCGGCGTTGGCGTTGCGCTCATTGCGCGAATACTGGCTCATGCCGTTGGTAACAACGCGGCCCGGCTCCGAGGTGGCCGCCACCACCGTGCCCCCCGGGCACATGCAGAAGCTGTAGATCGATCGGCCTTTGGCCAAGCCGTGTTCTGCGTGATGCACCAGCTTGTATTCGGCGGCGCCCAGGGCCGGGTTGCCCGCATGGCGACCCCATCGCGCGCGGTCAATCACGCTCTGTGGGTGCTCAATGCGAAAGCCGATGGAAAACGGTTTGGCTTCCAGATGCACGCCCCGCGCGTGCAACATGGCAAAGGTGTCGCGCGAGCTATGGCCCAGCGCCAGCACCACGTGATCGGCCCGCAACTCATAAGCGGTGGTGTTGGCCACATCCTGCACCGTGAGTGCGCGAATCTGCCGCGTATGACCTGTTCCATCCGAAGATGTGGTTTCCAGCAACACGTCCGTCACACGCTGTTCAAACCGGATGTCACCACCCAGCGCGATGATCTGCTCGCGCATGTTTTCCACCACCTTCACCAGCTTGAACGTGCCAATGTGCGGATGGGCGTCCACCAGAATTTCGGGCGGTGCGCCGGCCTTCACAAACTCGTTCATCACCTTGCGGCCCAGATGTCGCGGGTCCTTGATCTGGCTCCACAGCTTGCCGTCAGAAAAGGTGCCCGCGCCACCTTCGCCAAACTGCACGTTGGATTCGGGATCGAGCACGTTTTTGCGCCATAGGCCCCAGGTGTCTTTGGTGCGCTGGCGCACCGTTTTGCCGCGCTCCAGCACGATGGGTCTGAAGCCCATTTGGGCCAGCATCAGCGCCGCAAAAATACCGCAGGGCCCAAATCCTACTACCACGGGTCGCAACGGCAAATTGGGGGGGGCCACGGCCACCGGGTGGTAGGCCATGTCTGGCGTGGCGAAAATGTGCGGGTTCGTGGCTTCGCGCTGAAGAATCGCTTGCTCGGACGCGTTGCCCGTCAGAACCACGTCGACGATGTAGACGGCGCGAACGTCCGCCTTGCGGGCATCAAAACTGCGTTTGAAGATATGCCACTCGGCGATGTCGGAGGCTGTGACATTCAGCGCCTTGTGGATCAAGGCGGCCAGGTCATCGGGTGTGTGATCAAGCGGGAGCTTGAGCTCGGTCAGTCGGATCATGGTCTTGGGCTCGGATGGGCTTGTGTTTATCAAGCAGTGAGCCAAATTTTACGTCCCGGGCTTCAAACCCTGGGTTGCGTGACTCAATCGTCAGGCGGGCAAGAAACCCTCAATCGACAAATACCGCTCTCCCGTGTCGTAGTTGAATCCCAGCACCGTGGCACCTGCGCGCAGATCCGGCAGCTTTTGTGCAATGGCAGCCAAGGTCGCACCGCTGGAGATGCCCACCAAAATACCTTCTTCAGCTGCGCATCGCCGCGCCATTTCGCGGGCAGGTTCAGCGTCCACCTGGATCACGCCATCGAGCAAGGCCGTGTTCAGATTTTTGGGGATAAAGCCCGCGCCAATGCCCTGAATCGGGTGGGGTGAAGGCGCACCGCCGGAGATCACGGGCGACGCGGCCGGCTCGACGGCATAGACCTTCAAATTCGGCCATTTGGCCTTGAGCACCTGCGCACAGCCAGTCAGGTGGCCACCGGTGCCAACGCCCGTGATCAGAGCGTCAACGCCTTCCGGGAAATCCGCTAAGATTTCAAGTGCCGTGGTCCGCACGTGGGCATCAATGTTGGCGGGGTTTTCAAACTGCTGTGGCATCCATGAATTGGGAGTGGCAGCCACCAGCTCCATGGCGCGGGCGATGGAGCCTTTCATGCCTTTTTCCCTTGGCGTCAGGTCAAAGCTGGCGCCATAGGCCAGCATGAGGCGACGCCGCTCGATGGACATGCTGTCGGGCATCACCAAAATGAGCTTGTAGCCTTTGACGGCGGCCACCATGGCCAGCCCCACGCCGGTGTTGCCGGAGGTAGGCTCGATGATGGTTGCACCGGGTTTGAGTTCGCCGCTTTTTTCCGCCGCTTCCACCATGGCCAAGGCGATGCGATCCTTGATGGAGCCACCAGGGTTGCTGCGTTCGGACTTGATGTACACCTTGTGTGTCGCGCCAAACAGGCGATTGATGCGCACGTGGGGGGTATTGCCAATGGTTTGCAGAATGTTGTCGGCTTTCATGGGGTGGCTCCAAAAATAGGTGGGTTGATTCTCTGCTACTTCATCAACAGGATTCAATATATGGTTATCACCAGTGCGTGAAAGGCCACGATAATCGGGGGGTGAAGCCTGCCAGACTGTCGCTGGTGCTAGCCGCAAGGCCGACATGCAAATGTCGGGTGGAAACACCGCACTGGAGGAACGTCCGGACTGCACAGGGCAGCGTAGCAGCTAACGGCTGTCCACTGAAAACCTGTCGCGAAAGCGCCGGGTATAAGGTGAGGATCAGAGCAACAGAGACGAGTCGGGCCGGGGCAACCTGGTTCGGGTGAAACGGGCAATCTCTACGCGCAGCAACACCAAGTAGGCCAGCGTTGATGGGGCCCCCAGAGCTGGCGGGTAGGTGGCACCGAGCCGTTGGGTGATCAACGGCCCAGATTAATGACAGTCACACGGTGGGCAACCACCGTGCACAGAATCCGGCTTATCGGTGGGCTTCACACTTTTCACCCAAGCCGCTTCAATCAGCCCTTGACCAGCAAAGACTGCCCCAGCGCAAACACTGAATTGGGCACCGTGGCTCGCATGGTTTCCTGCTTGGGCTTTTTGAACACGCCGTGATGGGATGGCTTGACCGTTTCTGACTTGAAGCCTTTGGCCAACTGCTCCATCACCAGGCTGCGCAAGGTGATCGACTGCATGTAGTCTTCCAGCTTCGAGTTCAGGCTGTCCCACAGGGTCTGCGTCATGTCCTGACTCAGGTCATGCAACTTGTTGTCGGATGGCACCTCGTTACCCTCCACCGCGCCGATGATGTCGGCCACGGTGATGGTGTCAATGCGGTGGCCCAGCTCATAGCCGCCGCCCGGCCCGCGCGTGCTTTCCACGAGCCCGTGCTGGCGCAGTTTGCTGAACATCTGCTCCAGGTACGACAAGGAAATCTGATGCCGTGCCGCAATTTCGGACAAGGGAACCGGCCCGTTTTTTTCGCGCAGTGCGACATCAATCATGGCGGTTACTGCAAATCGACCTTTGGTACTTAAACGCATTTGACAACTCCTGTCAGCGTCACGAAGCATGTGACAAACTGAACTATAGACATGAAATTACTTCGCGTAAATTCGTATTTTCAATAATTTTTATTCGTAAAACGCGAATAATTGAACCCTTTATGTAGGAGCATTCTGATGAATTTCAAGCACCTTCATTACTTTTGGGTCACCGCCAAAGCGGGTGGCATCATGCGGGCGGGCGAGCAACTCAACACCACGCCGCAAACCTTGTCGGGTCAGATCAAGCTGCTGGAAGATTGGCTCGGGCGCAAGCTATTCAGGAAGAGTGGGCGCCAACTTGAACTCACGGAGGACGGTCGTCTGGCGCTGGGGTATGCCGAGCAGATATTCACCCTGGGTACCGAACTGGAAGTCGCGCTCAGCCAGGCCAGGGATGGCAAACGGGTTTTGGACTTTCGGGTTGGGGTGGCGGACTCGGTCGCCAAGTCGGTCGCCTATCGCCTGCTGGAGCCGGCGCTTAACCTGCCCGAGCCGGTTCGCATGATTTGCAGCGAAGGAAAATTCCCCGACCTGCTGGCGCAGCTGGCCTTGCACCGCCTTGACCTGGTGATTGCCGACGAGCCCATGTCCCGACGCATCAGCGTGAAAGCCTTCAATCACCCGCTGGGCAGCACCACCATGAGTTTCTTTTGTGCGCCACAGCTTCGGCCCCTGCTCAAAGGTGCTTTCCCCCAATGCCTGAACGACGCACCCATGCTGATTCAGGGCGCGTCAGCATCGGTGCGGCAACAACTGGAGGGCTGGTTGACGCGACACCAGATTCACCCGCGCATCGTTGGCGAGTTTGATGACGGCGCACTGATGAAAGCGTTTGGCCGGGAAGGGCGTGGCGTATTCATGGCCCCCAAAGTGCTGGAGGCTGAAACCCTGACGCAATTTGGCGTCGAAGTCATAGGCCGAACGACCGAGCTGGTTGAAGAGTTTTATGCCGTTTCCGTCGAGCGCCGCATCACCCACCCGTGTGTGGTGGCGATCACGGACGCGGCGCGTGGCCAGTTGTTCAGTGAGTGAGGCTCACACGCCTGATCGACTACAGCTTGAAGCGGCTGACCAGGTCAGTCAGGCTGTGAGCCTGTTCCCGCAAGGTTCCGGCTGCGGCCGCGCCTTCTTCCACCAAGGCAGCGTTTTGTTGCATGGACTGGTCAAGCCGGTCCACTGATTCAGACACATCGCGCAGGCCCTGACTTTGACTTTGCGCCAACTGGTTGGCCTGGCCGATCAGGCTGGCGACCCGTTCCACTGAAGCCACCACTTCCTGCATGCGGGTGCCCGCGTCATTCACCAGGCTGGAGCCCGAATCCACTTGTTCGACCGAGCGCGAGATCAGCCCCTTGATTTCCTTGGCGGCTTCGGCGGAACGCCCCGCCAAAAGACGAACCTCGCTGGCCACCACCGCAAAACCACGGCCTTGTTCCCCGGCGCGGGCCGCTTCAACGGCCGCGTTCAGGGCCAGAATATTCGTCTGGAATGCAATGCCGTCAATCACGCTGATGATGTCCGAAATCTTGCGGCTGGACTGGCTCACGGCACTCATGGCGCTGACCGCGTCTGACACCACTTTGCCGTTGTGACGCACCAGCTCGCTGGCACTTTGGCTCAAGGTGGAAGCTTCATGCATGGCGTCGGAACTTTGCCGGGCCGTATCGGTCATGGCACGCAAGGCGCCAGCGGCAGTTTGCAGGTCCGCGCTGCCTTGTTCAGTGCGGTGGCTCAGTTCCATGTTGCCCGAGGCAATCTCTGATGACGCGTTGGACACTTGCCGGGCACCGTTATTCAAGGTGCTGATCACATCGCGCAAGCTGTCCTGCAGGTTGCGAATGGTGGTCAGACCCATCTGCGCGACGCCCGATCCGAAGGGCACGACGTTCTGCGACAGATCACCTGTGGCCACGCGATTGAGTGCACCCACAAAAGCCGTGATGAATTTCTTGGCATCCACCAGACCATACATGTAGAACCACAACGTCAGCGCGCCAAAAATCAGACTGCCCACAATCAGTGTGGAGGGCGACCAGCCCAGCATGGCACCAGCAATGACATGAACCTGAAGGGCGGCGGTGAAAATGAAATAAGCCGCGATGCGTTGGTTGAGTGACAGGTGTTGAAGCATGGGGTGACCCGGGCGTTGGCATTTAAACAATACGAAGTTGGTTCTATCGTATCTTTTTTTTCGCTTTTGGAGACTTCCGTCCCTGCGTCGCCTTTGTCCTTGGACACCCGGCACGGTTGGGCGCTTCAAACCATAGCTTCTACGTGTTTGGCAAAATTATTGAGAATGGCCTGCCAGCCTTGCTGTTGCTGTTCAACAGGAAATTCATTTTCGGGGTCAAAAGCGACGCAAACCGTGACGCCTTTTGCACCCTGACTGAACGTGACCGAGGCAGTCCTGTCGCCAAACGAATATTCAAGCAATTCATTGGTTTTCACCTGGGTGTAGGTCCCCGCGAAGTCAAAGCCAAAGCTGCCGTCCTTGGCCTCCATGCGTGACGAAAAAACACCACCAACGCGCAAATCAACGGAAGCTTTCGTCGTGTGCCAGTCGGCCGATGCGGCATTCCATTGGATGATGTCTTGCGGCGTGGTGTAGGCGCCCCACACCTTGGCGATGGGTGCATTGACAGTCGTTTCAACGGTGATCTTTTCGGTCATAGGTTCTCCTGTGGTTGATGCATTCAATGGGTGGGAAAAGGTTGAGAAAAGGGTGGAATGCGGTGGCACCCTAAAACTTCTCATGCGGCAATAAATACCGCCATTGCCCCATGGGCAAAGTCGTCAGCAAGACGCGCCCGACGCGGATGCGCTTCATGCTCAATATTCGCAAACCCACGCGCTCGCACAGGTAGGCCAGCAAACCGGGGTGGGTGCCTTTCACAGCGAAGCGCAGCTTGCTTTTGCCCTCACTGGAACTGTTCACGCTGACCTTCACGCGCGGCAGCGGTTGCCCATCGGAGCTCAGACCCTGGTTCAGGCGCATCAGCGTGTCGGGCGGGATCTCGCCTTCAATCTCGACGATGATTTCATGCTCGATGACGCTGGCATCTTCAATCAGCTTGCGCGCCACGCGCCAGTCTTGCGTGAACACCAGCAAGCCGCCTGCGCCCATTTCCAGTGGCACGGGGGCGCTCAAATCATTGAAGTGTTTCTTGAGCGCCGGAATGCCAGACGCATCGTCCGCCACGCGGTTGGCTGGCACGAGCAACTGACGCGCCGAGCGATAGGGTGGCTTGATCGCCTCGTCGGCCACGCCATCGGTGTAGCCGGGCGGCTTGTGCATCAGCACCGTGACCTGGGTCACGTCGAGCAGGCTGGCGTTTTTGTCGATCTCCAGTTTGTGGTGCGCCAGTACCCTGAACTGCGGCTCTTCAATCACCTTGCCGTCCACTCGAACCCAGCCACCTTCAATGTATTTTTCGGCCTCGCTGCGTGAGCAGGGCACCATGGCAGCAACCTGCTTGGCCAGGCGCACGCCTTCGGCCTGGTTTTTGGATTGAGATGGGGGGCGGTGGGAGTGTGGAAGCGTCATACCTGAATGGTACGCGCTGGTTTTTCGGCCGTCGGTGGGCACTTCACTGCCCACCCTCAATGCGCTGCCGCACTGGGCAGGCATTGAACTGAACCAATCAATCAGGCTCAGGCACTTTGCTGGATGCCAGAGAGCACCCAACCGCCGTTGCCCTGGCGTGACTTCATCATGTGCCAGATTTCGTCAAACGGCTCGTTGGCCGCCTCATTCATGTCTGCAATTTCACCGATGAAGCGCACGCTGACCAAGTAACGGTCTGCATCTTCTTCGAAGCCCACCACCTTGGCCTCAATGCGCGCCACGTCCGATTTTTGGGCTGCGGCGCCACGGTCGGCCAAGTCCATCTTCAGCTCAGCGAACATTTCAGGCGTGGTGAATTGACGGATGTCATCCAGGTTACCCGCATCGTTGGCGGCCTGCAAGCGAATGAAGTTGACCTTGGCGTTGCGCTCAAAACCTGCGGTGTCAAAGTCAGCGGGAATCCCGCTCGGGTTGACTGCAGCCAGAGTGGCTCCTGCTCCAGAACCAATCCCGGAACCAATGGCACTGCCCCCTTGCGCTGGCATGGACACTTTGTATGCCGGAGCATCAATCAGTGGCTGCGCCGACGGACGCGCATTGCCGGGGTTTGCGTAGGCTGGTTGTA
>CAVVSV010000025.1:0-59944 GCA_963750805.1 uncultured beta proteobacterium | reverse complement strand
GGAGAGCTACCATGGGGAATTCGACTGCGCGCGACGGCGGCCCTGGCTCCCTCGGCAATTTTGGCCGCACCGGTCAAGTCGGTGTCCGGCAGGATGAAGGCAAACTCTTCGCCGCCGTATCGTGCGGCCATGTCAGCTGGACGTTGGCAATTGGACCGAAGCGTCGCCGCAACCTGCTTGAGACATTCGTCACCACCCTGGTGTCCGTATTGATCGTTGTAGGCTTTGAAGTGATCGACGTCCCACAGCACCAATGCCAGGGGCCGCTTGTAGCGACAGGCAATGGCAATCTGTTCGGCAAGGTATTCGTCGAAAAAGCGCCGGTTGGCCAGTCCCGTCAATCCATCATGACGTGACATCTGTGCGAGCGCCTTGTTCGCGGCGGTCAACTCAAAAGACATTTGAACCAGCCTGGCGTAATGCCGGCCATTCTCGACCAACAGCACCATTGCCAAATAGCTCGCTGCCAGCGCCCCGTAAATCCGGCCAACATACCAACCCAGGTCGTAGCGCCCTGTGTTCATCAATGCCGCCAGCGCAATGTCGAGCAGCCAGACGCACATCACGACAAGCAGCCAAAGGTCAAGAACCGTGTGAGGCTTACGCAGGGAAATCGCCCAGACAGCAGCCACGCTCAACAACCAGACGCACACCAGAAAAGTGTGACCCAGTTCAGTGGTGCGGTTGCCATTCAGAAGAATCGGGATAAGCGCCTGTCCCCTGGTGGCGAAGAGCGTGAATCCTGCGACCAAGGCGATCACCGCTCCCACCATGAGGAGAATGGCGACGCGTGTGTTGATCCTGGGCTGACTGCCGGGCATGACCGGGTCAATGACCGGGTCTTCCCCTTTGGGTTTGAGCAATGCGTAGACGATGACGGCCAACGGGAAACCGCTGTGCCAAAACATATACATGGCCGAGGAAGTCTGCGGCCCTGTGCCAAGCTGGTCAGACCAAGGGAACAGGCCCGGAAAGACAAGCGCGTAGGCAAAGGTGATGCACGAGGTGAAGAAGTAACCACCCGCCAGCGCCAGGACGGCGGCCAAGCGAAGTACGCTGAATTGGCTGAACAGCAGGACCGCTGTGATCAGATCAAAGATCACAAGAAACGAGACGTAAACCGGTATAAACGCAGGAACCTGCGTGAGTGGCGTTTTCGCAAACGGAGCAGCGGCCAGAAAGACCGCGACAGAAACCCCTACCGCGATTACCGCATAGCGGATTTCACGGCGGCCCGCGGGTTCAGTCGAGAGAAACGCCCAGCGTCCCTTGGTCAGGTCGAAATACATACTGAGTCTCTTTTTCTTCAGCGATTTCAGCGGCTCCAACGATGCCTGCATGGTAGTCTTCCGATCGACTGCCGTCGAGGAAATTCGGGGTGGCTCATCGCTGCAGAGTTAGCCTCTCGCCAGGCCAGGCCATCTGCAAGTTTTCAGTACGCTATCTATTTAATAGCTGCCTGAGCAATCACACCAAGGACAAGCAGCCTTTTCTTCATGCAAAGCACGGCTTTGTCCTTGCTCAGAAGCAGGGCGCGGTGCTCCACTGCCAGATCGATGAAGCACTGGTCGTCCGGGTCCTTGCAAACCGCCATGCAGCGGGGCGCCACCGGCACCATCTGCGCGTGGCGATCAAACTGGGCCAACACATCCGCATCGGTCCATTGGTAAAACGCCAGGCGCGGAACGATGTGGGCGTAGGCCAGAACGCGCTCCAGCTCAATACGCATGTCCTGCGTGGATAGCCAGCGGACGGCACCGTCGAGTAGTGCCTGCTTGAGCGGGGTGGTGGCCGGGTCCTGAAAGACGAAGAGGTCCAGCACAACGTTGGTGTCGATAACCACCGCGGCGCCATCCTCACAGCCACCGGCAGTCGCGTTTATGACCCGGCTCCCGGCTTGCGCACCGAGCCCCTGAACATGTCAAATCGGAACAGGCGGCATTCGATGGGGCCATTCCACATGGGCACACGGCGGGATTCCTTCAGGCGCATCTTGCCGGGCAGCTTCAGGTCTGGCGTCAGAATCCAGCCGCTCCAGTTGGCGTAGTTTTTCTTCCAGTGGGTGGCAAGCTGGCTGAAGAATTCGCTGCCGTCCTGCGCTCCTTCTGATGTGTAAGCCTGCTCGCGGCCCACGCCGCTGGCCTCCCGGCCCGCGACACCGGCCACCTCAATGCGCTCACCATAGGGCGGGTTCAGCAGCATGATGCCCGGTTCGTCACACGGTGGCATGCGCTGCAAGGCATCGCCACCGCGGAACTCCACCATCTCCGCCACACCGGCACGCACTGCGTTTCTCTGGGCGAAGTCGACCATCCGGAATGCAACATCACTTCCAAAAACCCTTGAAGTCCCCGTCGTTATTAAATTGTTAGCTGCATTTTTTATAGCATCCCAGACATGGCTTTGAAACGGCAACATCTTCTCAAAGGCAAACTGGCGCAGCAAGCCGGGGGCGATGTTGCTGGCAATTTGGGCAGCTTCAATGGCAATGGTGCCACTGCCGCAGCAGGGGTCGTACAACGGAAGCAGCGCGCCATCTGGGCCGGGGGAATCGGCCCAGCCGCTCGCGGCAATCATGGCCGCAGCCAGGGTTTCCTTCAGTGGGGCTTCACCCTTATCCTCGCGCCAGCCGCGCTTGAACAGCGGCTCGCCCGAGGTGTCGATGTACAGCGAGAGGGCGTCGGTCGTTAAATGGCCATAGATGCGGATGTCAGGCCATTGCGTGTTCACGTCGGGGCGCACGCCGTGGGCTTTGGCACGGAAACGATCGCACACCGCGTCCTTGATTTTGAGCGCAGCAAAGTTCAAAGAGGTGAGCGGGCTGTGCTGGGCGGTGATCTCCACCTTGATGCTCTGGCGCGGCGTGAACCAGATCTCCCACGCCACCTCGCTGGCCGCGCGGTACAGGTCCTGTTCGCTGCGGTATTCGGTGTAAGACAACTGCACCAGCACCCGCTGCGCCAGGCGACTGTGCAGGTTGAGCAGCATGGCATCGCGCCACGAGGCCATCACCTCGACGCCCCCACGCCGCTTCAGCACCGCAGCGTCGGGCAGGCCGGTAATGCGCTGCACCTCGGGCTGGAGGTAGTCCTCCACCCCGGCCGCGCAGGGGAGAAATAGTTGGAGCTGGTTCATGGTGCCGCCGGGCCGCCCCTAGACACCATAGCCCCCTCGGGGGGCAACGCAACACATGAAATGGCAAGTGTGGGGGTCATATCTACAGATCTTTTCTCAGGTTGGCCGGCGCAATTCTGAGCGCTTCACGGTATTTGGCCACGGTGCGGCGGGCACATTCGATGCCCTGCTCCTTGAGCATAAGGGACAGCTGGTTGTCGCTGAGCGGCTTTTTGGGGCTTTCCGCGCCGACAAATTGCTTGATGAGGGCGCGCACCGCCGTGCTGGAGGCATTGCCGCCCGACTCGGTGCCCAGGCCGGAACCGAAGAAGTATTTGAGCTCGAAGGTGCCAAATGGCGTGGCCATGAACTTGGCGGTGGTCACCCGGCTGATGGTGGACTCGTGCAGGCCCAACTCGTCCGCAATTTCCCGCAACACTAGGGGTCGCATGGCCAGCTCGCCGTGCATGAAGAAGTTTTTCTGACGCTCCACGATGGCCGTGCTGACGCGCAGGATGGTGTCAAAACGCTGCTGGATGTTCTTGATGAACCAGCGCGCCTCCTGCAGGCGCTGCTGCAAGGCCGAGAAGTTGGACGAATCCTTGCCGCCCCCCCGGTGCGCCTTCAATGCGTTGGCATAGATGTCATGAACCCGCAGACGCGGCATGACATCGTTGTTGAGTTGAACCCGGAATTTGGCCTGGGCTCCGTTGCCGACCTTGACGACCAATACGTCAGGCACCACCACATTGCGTTCCACATCGACAAATTTGCGGCCCGGCTTGGGTTCCAGGCGACCAATCAGTGCGATGGCATCGCGAATATCGGCGTCACTGGCATTGCAGACTTGCACCAACCGTTTGATGTCCCGGCGGGCCAGCAAATCCATGGGCTGTGCACAAATGCGCTGCGCGACCTGGATGCTCGCCAGCAACGCTGGCTCACCGCCGTCATCAAGCAGGGTGGTCCGCATCAGGCTAAGCTGCAAGCCCAAACACTCGCCCAGATCACGCGCCCCCACACCGGCTGGCTCCAGGCTTTGCAACAACCCCAGAGCCACGGTGAAATGGTGAACGAGATCATCCACCTGCTCGCCTGCCTCTTCACCTGCCAGTCCCTGCGCCAAGGCCAGCAAAGTGTCTTCCAGATAGCCGTCGTCGTTCAGCGACTCAATCAGAAAGCGCAGGGCGGCGTGGTCTTCTTCGCCCAGCCTGAGACCGAGCGCCTGTCGGTGCAAGAAGGATTGCAGGGACTCCTGCTGGCGCGCCAACTCGGTGGCGTCCATGTCGTCGTCGCCATTGAGGTTGTTGCCATGTGCCGTCGCGTCGCCGCCCCACTCGCTGTCATCGGGCTTCATCTCCAGCGTGCCGTCGCCCTCCCAGTTTTGGGTGTCGTCAGCGGTCAAGGGCGTGGCATCCGCATCATTTTGGCTGGTAGTCCCCGTCTCTCCTGCATAGTCCGCTACGGAACTGATAGCACTTTCAGACTCGCGATCATCCTGGGCGACGAGGGTGTCAGCCTTGGCCAGGCCAAAATCTTCGCGTGGCGCTTCCTCCAGCGTGCGTTCCAGAAACGGGTTGTCGTCCAGCATTTGGTCGACTTCCGTGCTCAGTTCCAGCGTGGAAAGCTGCAACAGGCGAATGGACTGCTGCAGCTGGGGCGTGAGCGCCAGATGCTGCGAAATCCGGAGGGACAGGCCTTGTTTCATGCCACTCTACATCCGGAAGTGTTCGCCGAGGTAAACACGACGGACATCGGCGTTGTTCACAATCTCGGACGGCGTTCCCTGTGCCAGCACATTGCCATCATTGATGATGTACGCATGGTCACAAATGCCGAGCGTTTCGCGCACGTTGTGATCGGTGATCAGCACCCCGATGCCCCGCTCCTTGAGAAAACTGATGATGCGCTGAATCTCGATCACAGCGATCGGGTCAATGCCTGCAAAGGGTTCGTCCAGCAGGATAAAGCGGGGTTGGGTGGCCAGTGCCCGGGCAATCTCGACACGGCGGCGTTCACCGCCCGACAATGCCAACGCGGGTGAAGCGCGCAGGTGCTCCACGCGCAGTTCCTGCAACAAACCCGTCAGGCGTTTTTCAATCTCTTCAGGCAGCAACGGTTTGCCGGCCATCGCGCCGTCGGTGTAGCGCTGCAATTCAAGCACGGCACGCACGTTGTCTTCCACATTGAGCTTGCGAAAGATGGAGGCTTCCTGCGGCAAATAGCTCAAACCCAAGCGGGCGCGACGGTGAATGGGCATGTGCTCCACCGATTTGCCGTCAATTGAAATGTCGCCCCCGCTGGCGCGTACGAGTCCCACAATCATGTAAAAGGACGTGGTTTTTCCGGCTCCATTGGGCCCCAGCAGGCCCACTACCTCGCCTTTTCGCACCACCAGCGACACGTCTTTGACCACCTTTCGGCTGCCATAGTACTTTTGCAGGTGCGAGGCTTCCAGGCGGCTGTCCGTGGCGCCTGAGCCGACCTCCAGGTGACTGTGGGGAACCTTCAGAAGGCGGTCTGCGGCCACCAGATCATTCACTTTTTGTCCCCGCCCAACGTGGAAGTGGACTTCAGAACCGGCCCTGTGCCTCCGCCCGCGGCTGAGGACCCCATGGTTGCAGGTTTGGGAGCGACCACCTCGGGTTTGGGGGTCAGCATCGCCCGGACCCGGCCACCTGGCGCCGTGGGCGTGCCACTGGCAACGCCGCCATCGATCGTGAAAACATCCGTGGTGTTGTCGTAAAGGATCACGCCACCGGTCATCTCATCGTTCAGGGTGGCCCCTTTGTAGCGCCTGAGCTGGGCCTTTTTGGTGAATTTGACGGTGTCTGCTTTGCCATCGTATTCAATGACTTCGCCTTCACCTTCGATGAATTCGTCCACCCCGTCCCGCTTTTGCCTGAAAAATGCGAGCTTTCCGGGCTCGGCAATCACGATGCCATATTGATAACCCTGCGGGTCCTGGCGAACGTCAAGCTGCGCGCCCCGGATCAAAATCGTGCCTTTGGTCAGCACCACACGGCCCGTGAAGACACTGGTTTGCTTGATGTCGTCATAGCGCAACGCGTCAGACTCGATATTCATGGGTTTGTCCCGGTCGGCCTTTTCTGCCATGGCGACGCACGCGGACAGGCTCAATGCCACGGCCAACCAACGGACGCAAAAAAGCGGGGCTAAGCGGGAAAACCAAAAGACACGAAAATTCATAAGGCACGAAACTTGCTATTAACGAGGCGTTTTCATTGTAGCGGTCTGTGCAGCCAGAAATTGAAAAAGCCCGCATTGCGCGGGCTTTTCTTTACCTGAAATCAGGCCGGCCAGAACGGGGTCAACCATCCAGATTGATTTTGGCGGCCAATTCCTTGATCACCTGGTCTGCACGGTCGTTCTCGACCTGGCAGGTCCCCGCGTTTTCGTGCCCGCCCCCCCCATAAGCCAGCATCAGTTCACCGATATTGGTTTTGGACGACCGGTCCAAAATGGATTTGCCCGTTGCCATGACCGTGTTCTGCTTCTGAACGCCCCACAACACGTGAATCGAAATATTGGTGTTGGGAAACAGCGCATAAATCATGAAGCGGTTGGTCGCGTAAATGATGTCCTCGCCACGCAGGTCCAGCACCGCCAGATTGCCATGAACGGTGGTGCAAAACTGGATCTGCTGTTTGGCTTTGACGGCATGCTCAAAATACAACTCAACCCGCTCCACCACGTCGGGCAGGGCCAGAATTTCATCAATGCCCTTGGTTGCGCAAGCCTTGATCAAGTCCATCATCAACTGGTAGTTGCTGACGCGAAACTCACGGAAACGGCCCAGACCGGTGCGTGAGTCCATCAGGTAATTCAGCAGCACCCAGCCTTTGGGATCCAGAATTTCCTCGCGTGAAAACTGGGCTGAATCTGCCTTGTCCACGGCACTCATCATTTCGTTCCAGGACTCAGGAAAACGGTCTTTACCGCCGTAATGGTCGTAAACCACGCGGGCGGCAGATGCCGCGTGCGCCAGAATGATGTGATTGGCCCGCTCTCCCGAGTTCCTTATGGTTTCAGACGAGTGGTGGTCAAAGGCCAGATGCACACCTTCAACGAAAGGCAGGTTGGTCGTGATGTCCCGGTCAGAAATCGCGATCTTGCCGTCCTGCATGTCCTTGGGATGAACAAACTTGATGTCATCTATGAGATCAAGTTCATTCAGCAGCACGGCACAAACGAGGCCGTCAAAATCACTGCGCGTTACAAGCCGGAACTTCTGCTGGGACATGGGTTTACCTCAAAAATGGCTGAGTGAGGCAACAATGATATCTCGCTATTTCACTCTGTTACCGCCCGGCGCGTACCTCTGCAATCAGGAAGTCGACGATTTGCAGCCCGCGCTCCATATTTTTCGACAGGGTGCCGTCGGTGTAAAACCGGCCCGCCACGCCCAAGGCCGGCACCCCTTCGACCTTGTAAGTGTTCTGCAACTGGGCCGCCTTACTCGCTTTGGTTGAAACCGTGAACGAGTTGTATTGCTCCATGAACTTGTCTTTGTCCACGCCCTGTTTGACGATCCAGTCCGCAATCAATTCGCCCTTGTTCAAGGCCTGCTTCTCGACGTGAATGGCGGCAAATACTTTGGCGTGAAGTTTGTCCACCAGACCCATGGCCTCCAGGGAATAGAACAGGCGCTGTTGGGGTACAAAATCATCGCGAAACGCGACAGGGACACGCCGCACCGAAACGTCCTTGGGGACGCGCTTCACCCAGGCATCCAGCGTAGGCTCAAACGCATTGCAATGGGGACAGCTGTACCAGAAGAATTCAACCACTTCCACCTTTCCGGCGGGCGCCTCGATGGGGGCACGCTTGTCCAGCACCAGGTAGTCGGCGCCAGCTTCCGGCTTTTTGCCCTGGGCTTGAGCCGCCGGCATGCCAAGGCCAGACAGGGTCAAAGCGGCTACAGAGCCATGTGAAAAATCTCTGCGTTTCATAGTCAATCACTCCAAATAATTTAATTTCCCCTGGCTAGAGCAGGTTCAGCCGATTTAGTTCAGCGTTGCACACGCACCAACGCTGTGTCCATACCGGCGGCATCCAGCTTTTCTTTGGCTTTGTCGGCGTCTTCACGTTTTTCATAAGGTCCCACACGAACCCGGTAAACCGCTCGTCCGGATTGTTCCCGCTCGGACACTTTGGCTTCAAAACCGCTGATCGACAACTTGGCCCGCTGGCCCTCAGCATCTTCAGGCGTACGGTAAGCGCCCACCTGTACAAAATAGGTGAACGGCTCAACCGGCGCCGCCGCTGACCTGGCCTTGGCCAAATCACCCAAAGGGTCCGCAGATTTCGCTGCATTCGGATCTGTTTTCGCGTCAGGCTTGGCCGCTTCGACCTTACCGGCAACCGCTGGCACCGGCATGGCCGGTACTGCCGCCGCAGCAGCGGCAGATTCAGCAGGTGCGGATGCAGGCGCAGACGGTTTGGCCGGGTTTTTGCCATACAGCGGTGCGTTGGGGTCCCAATCCTTGTTTTTCCTGGATTCGGCAGCGTCCTGTTCTGCCGACCGGGACTGACCCTTGTTCACAAAAGGAATCGGTACTTTGGTGACGTAGACAGCCACACCCAGGGCAGCAGCAAGCCCGAACACCACCCCAATAATGAACCCCAAAAAAGTCCCGCCACGTTGTTGTTTCATGCCCTGCCTTCTCGAAAATTCAATGTGAATGGAATGGTCATTGCCAGAAATCTACATTTTGACGGGGGCACTGACCCCCAGCACGGCCAAACCATTGTGAAGGACCTGCCGGGTTGCCGCGACCAACGCCAATCGCGCCAGCTTCACCGCTTCATCCTCCACCAAAATGCGTTCGGCATCATAGTAACTGTGGTACCCCGCCGCCAGCTCACGCAGGTAAAAAGTGACGTCGTGAGGTGAAAAATCAGCCGCTGCCGCCGTCAGCATTTCAGGGTATTTGGCCAATAGCAACATCAGCGCCAATGCGGGAGGACTTTGCAGGGGGGACAGGTCCGCGTTTTTCAGGGTGGTGGTGTCGCCACCCCAGGCAGAAATGACGGAGCAAATCCGCGCATGGGCGTATTGCACGTAATAGACCGGGTTGTCATTGTTCTTGGAAATCGCCAGATCAACGTCAAACGTGTATTCGGTATCAGGCTTGCGGCTGAGCAGGAAAAAACGCACCGCGTCCTTGCTGGTCCATTCGATCAGGTCGCGCAGGGTGACATAGCTGCCCGCCCGCTTGGAGATTTTGACCTCTTCTCCGCCCTTGACGACGCGCACCATGGTGTGAAGCACATAGTCCGGATAACCCTGAGGTATCCCCACGCCGGCCGCTTGCAAGCCGGCGCGCACCCGTGAAATCGTGCCATGGTGGTCCGTGCCCTGAATGTTCACCACCTTGGTAAAGCCGCGCTCCCACTTGCTGATGTGGTAAGCCACGTCAGGCACAAAATACGTGTAAGAGCCATCCCCCTTGCGCATGACCCGGTCTTTGTCATCCCCATAGTCGGTGGACTTGAGCCATAGCGCACCGTCCTGCTCGTAGGTCTTCCCGGCCTCGGTCAGTTTTTTGACCGTGTCGGCCACGCGTCCGCTGGTATACAGGCTTGATTCCAGGTAGTAGTTGTCAAACTTGACGTCAAAGGCCTGCAAATCCAGGTCCTGCTCATGGCGCAGGTAGGCCACGGCAAACTGGCGCATACCGTCCAGGTCATTGACATCGCCAGAGGCCGTGAATTCACGATCATCCGCATGGACCGTTTTTTGGGCCAGAAAGTCGGCCGCAATATCCGCGATGTAGTCGCCGTTGTAAGCGGCTGCGTTTTCGCCACTGGGCCACTTGTCATCACCCGGCTTGAAGCCTTGCGCACGCAACTGTGTGCTGGTGGCCAGCGTGCCGATCTGAACGCCCGCGTCGTTGTAATAAAACTCGCGATAAACATTCCAACCCTGTGTCTGGAACAGGTTGCAAATGGCATCGCCCAGTGCCGCCTGACGACCATGGCCCACGTGCAGGGGGCCGGTCGGATTGGCAGAGACAAACTCCACCATCAGACGCCGTCCGTTTTCAGGCTGACTACCAAACGTCAAACCCAGATTGAGAACGTCATGGATGATTTGCTGCTTGGCCGCCGGTTTCAGTTTGATGTTGATAAACCCTGGCCCGGCAATGTCAATCACTTCAACCCAATGTTCAAATGCCGGCGTTGCCAGCAAAGCCGATTTCAGGTTTTCCGCCAGTTGACGCGGGTTTAACTTGAGTGGTTTGGCCAGTTGCATGGCTACCGTGGTGGCCAGATCCCCATGGGCAGCCACTTTGGGGGATTCAAAAACGGCCTTGGTACCGGCACCCGGCAACATGGTTTCCAGGGAAGCCGCGAGCGCTTCCAGAAGTTCAATTTTTACAGACAACATGGCCTGATTTTACGAGGCGCTGGCCATCCATCAGGCGTAACAGGATGTCATCACCTGTCAGCCAGATTGCTTTTCCAGGCGTTGTGTGCTGGAATCCTGCCCGGATTCAACTGCGGCTCTGCAGCGTTTCGTCCCTTTGATTCACTTCACATCAACTTGGTAACTGAAAATTTATGAAAAAACTACTCTCACTTCTGGCTCTTGGTTTGTCGCTGTCATTTGGCGCCGCCCATGCTGCTGACGCCGCTGCCGACTGTGCAGCCAAATCAGCCGAGAAAAAGCTCGCAGGCGCTGCAAAAAACAGTTTCGAGAAAAAATGCTTGGCTGACGCGGGCGGCGCTGCTGCCGCTGTGAGCCCGGCTTGCGAAAAATCAGCCGCTGACAAAAAGCTCGCTGGTGCCGCCAAAAACAGCCACATCAAGAAATGCATGGCTGACGAAAAGGGCGATGCAAAGCCAATGGCTGATGCCAAGCCAGCCGCCAAAACTGAAGCCAAACCCATGGCAGCCAAAGCTGCTGAACCTGCCAAGAAGTAATTACTGGCAGCACGGCCTGTCCGGCGGAGACTCGGCTCTCTGCCACCAACAAAAAGAAGTCCGGCAAGGCCAACCTTGCTGGACTTTTTTCTTTTGCATCGCAACAAAGGCCGGGTCAGTACTGAAGCGTCGCCAGACTGCGAAGTTCATCCGGGGTGGTACTGGGGAAACCGAAAAACTCGAGGTAGGCCGGAATCTGCTCGAACAACATGTCCGAGCCAATCTGGAAGCGGCATCCGCGCGACTGAACGGCTGTCAAAAACGCCGTCATCTCGCTTTTCATCACCACTTCACCCACGAAGGTGGTGGGCGCCAGTGCGCGAGACATCCATGGGCATGGCATCGCCCTGCGTTCATGCCCATCGGCGTGGCATTGACCACCAGATCAAACCCGGCAGGGTCGTTGCTGCCCGCTGCGATACCTTGAGCCTGGGGTAGTGCGCTGCAATGCGCTGGCCCAGGCCTCCGCGGACTGCTGCGCGTGCACATCAAACAACCGGATCGCCGCAACGCCGGCAGCGGCCAGTGACGCTGCTATGGCGGAACCCACGCCGCCACACCCTACCACCAGCACTGCGGCACCCTTCGAGACACACACCCTTTGCGCAGTACGCCACGCACAAACCCTCGCCGTCAAACATGTCGCCCTGCAATTGCCCATCTGAGGTCCGTCGGACCGCGTTGCAGGCACCGGCGACTGGCAGCGGTGGGCGACACCTCATCCAGCAAGCCCACAGTGGTCACCTTGTGCGGCATGGTGATCAGTGCACCCCGGATGTTGGAAGCTTGAAGACCGACTCTCAGAAATTCGGGGTAGTCCGGCGCCTGGCACCCCATGGGACCACCACTGCATTCACCCCAGCCTTGTGCAAACCAGGGGTTGTAAATCATCGGCGCCTTGAAGGCGTGGGTTGGGTAGCCGATATGGGCGACGATTTCAGTGTTGCCATTGATCATCTTGGCATGCTGTTATCGGCTTGGGGCCTTGCGTGATTAACGGCCGTACGCAATGCCAGCAAGTAGCTGTCTACCCCGAAGCCCGCAATCTGGCCCAGAACAATCTCTGCAAACACCGACTGGTGCCGAAATCTCCTCCCGCGCGTGAATGTTGGACATGTGCAGCTCAACGATAGGGCACTTCAAAATGGCCAGCGCGTCGCGAATGCCGTAGCTGTAGTGCGTCCAGGCGCCAGCGTTGATGAATGACCGCATCCACGTTGTCCACATGGGCTTGGTGAATGCGCTCGCACATCTCACCTTCAAGGTTGGTCTGAAAGTGTTGGACCTTCACGCCTAGCTCCTCGCCCAAGTCGACCAGCTGCTGCGTCGATTTCGTGCGAGCGTAATCGTGCCGTACTGCTTGGGGTCACGCTTGCCAAACATGTTGAGGTTGATGCCATTGAGGACGAGAATTTTCATGAGATTCCTTCAAAGTTGATTTCAACAAGAGGTCAACCGAACGCGATCTGTATGACCTGGCCGGTTTTGGCTGCTTCCGCGATCGCTTCGGTCACGCGCAAATTCAGCAGTCCATCGCGCGCGCTGACCAGCGGTGAACGTCACCGCGCACAACCTGCCAACGAAGTGCTCGATCTGGTGCTTGAGAGGGTCATCGCGCACCATGCCGACCACGCCAACTTCAAACTCTTTCCACCAGGACCGGTCTTCGGCACGCGGATAAGTTTTCAGGCGCATGGTGGGTACCGACAAACTGCCATTGGTACCCGTCATGACGTAACAATCTTCGTCATCGTAGGAGGCATACGCCTTGTTTTCCTGCGAGGTCTGCTCCCAGCTGCGTGCGCAGGCCGCGGTGTCCGACAACATGAAGTTGCCCAGCATGCCATTTGCAAAGCGCAGGTTGATCGTCACCGTGTCTTCTACCGAAAAGCCGCGAGTGGCATTCGACGAAAAAGCCTGAACGGCCACGATGTCGCCGCACAACATACGCAGGTTGTGCACTTCGTGAATCATGTTGATCAGGATCGGGCCTCCGCCCATTTCCCGCCGCCAGGGACCATCCAGAAAATACTGATCCGGCTTGAAGAACGTGGCGCTTCCCGTCACCGCCACCAGTCGCCCCAGCTTGCCGGAGTCCACCACTTCTTTGGCCTTGGCCATGATGGGGCTGTGGGCGCGGTGATGACCGACCAGCACCCTGGCTCCGGTGCGTTGCACCTCGTCCACGAGACGCTGACCTTCGACGACCGAGGTCGCGATGGGTTTTTCCAGCAGGATGGGTAAACCGGCGGTGATGCATTGCAAGGCTTGCGCAACGTGCAAGGCGTTGGGCGTCGCCAGAATCAATCCGTCGGGACGCGCCTGTTCCAACAGCTCATCAATGGACTTGTACAGCGGGACGCCCGCCGCGATGGCGACAGATTCTGCGGCAGGCGAAGGGTCTACGACCGCAGTCAACGAACACGTTGAACTCTGACGGATCACGTCCATGTGGGCCCGTCCAATGTACCCGGCGCCAACGACAGCCAATCGCACCGGTTTCATTTTTTCTCCACGTACCGCAGGATCATCTGCACAATGTTTTCCCGCCGATTGGCCGCGTAGGACGACGACATGTTGTCCTGCTGAAAGATCAGGCCAAAGGTATGACGGTTGGAAACGTTGAAAAAGTTCAATGCCGAGATGGATGCATGGATGTCTGTAGCATCCAGCCCAGGACGGAAATCGCCACTGGCAACACCCCGGTCATACAACTTTCTCAAAAGCGAAATGGCCGGACGGTTCAGCTCCTGAATTCGGGTGCTTTTGGACAGGTATCGACCCCGATTGATGTTCTCCGACATCACCATGCGAACGTAGTTTTCGTTTCCAAGGTGGTGGTCAAACATGACCGTCACCAGACAACGCAGCGCGGCTTGTGGTTCCATGTTGTCAAGTTTCAGCTGCAACTCGCCATCTCGCACGCCGCCGTAGGACTCCTCCAGCGCGGCAAGATAAAGACCATCCTTGCTGCCGAAATAGTAGTAAATCATCCGCTTGCTGGTGTTGGTTGCCGCAGCAATGGCATCAATACGGGCCCCCGCCAAGCCCTTGTCACCAAACTCCTGAACCGCCACCCGCAATATCTCTGCTTTGGTACGTTCCGGGTCATTGGTACGGGATTTCGTGCGCGATGTAGCGCGTACCGGTACCCCTGGCGCGATCTTGCTCAATGTTGAGGCAAGCTTTCGATCAAAATTTTTGTCACTTTGTACCATTTGGTTCATCATAATCCATTTGGAAAATACGTAGAAACCCTTGGTAACTGGGATTCGATTCACGACGCATGCGGTAAATTTTGTACCATTTAGTACAAAAAATTATTATTTTATGCTAGGATGCCTTCCCGACCAGTCACCACGACTGTGGAAACCCATCACCAGGAGACAAACCCCATGAAATCCATCGTTAGCCGACGCAAGATCATTGCCGGCGTTGCCGCCACTTCGCTGTTGTCGATTGCCGGTCTGGCAAGTGCCCAGGACAAACCCAAGCTGCGGCTTTCCTCGCCTTCTTCAGCGAGTGATCAGCGTGCGGTTGCCTTGACGACCGTATTTGCACCTGCCGTTGCCGATTTCGCGACGTTCGAGCCCCATTGGAACGCGGAACTCTTTAAACAAGGCACTGAACTTGAAGCCATTTCGCGTGGCAATCTGGAAATGTCCATTGCCTCTGCCCAGGAACTGGCTGAATTCTTCCCCGAGTTTTCCATCTTCGCTTCGGCCTATTTGCACCGCGATGCAGCCCACCAAAAGAAAGTGTTCGACGCTGATCTGTTCAAGCCATTCAAGAAAATGGTGGAAGACAAGCTGGGCGTGAAACTTCTCAGCGTGATGTACCTGGGTCGTCGCCAGCTGAATCTGCGCACCGACAAGAAGATCAATACGCCGGAAGATTTGGCAGGCGTCAAATTGCGCATGCCTGGCTCCGAGTCCTGGATGTTCATGGGCCGCGCCTTGGGCGCCAACCCAACCCCGATGGCGTTCACCGAGATTTACACCGGTTTGCAGACTGGCGCCATTGACGGGCAGGACAACCCGCTGCCCACCGACAAGGACGCGAAGTTCTACGAAGTGACCAAACAGATCGTGCTGACCAGCCACCTGGTGGATCTGAACTACATCACCATCAGCAAAAAGGTCTTTGACAAGCTGTCACCCGCGAACCAGGCCAAATTGCAAAAAGCGGCGGATGACGCCGCAGAATCTGGCCGCCAGAAACAGCTCAAACTGGAAGACGAGCTGGTTCAGTTCTTCAAGGACAAGGGCCTTCAGGTCTATACCCCCAACGTCGATGCCTTCCGCAGCAAGGCGCAGAAGATGTACCTCACCTCCGACTTGTCCAAGGCCTGGCCCAAAGGCCTGATCGAACAGATCAACGCGCTTTAATCAGACTCCCGGGCCCCACCATGCAAACCAGACTCGACTGGTGGCAGAGGAGGGCCGAAGACGTGGCGGTGGGCTTGCTCACCGCCATGTTTTTGGCCTTTTTACTGCAGATCGCCGCGCGCTACGTCATCAAATTCCCCCTGCCCTGGACGCTGGAGCTCAGCCTGACGACATGGTTGTGGGCCGTCTTTTGGGGATCTGCCTTGTGCCTGCGCCACAAGGACCACATCACGTTTGACATGCTCTACGACGTTGTAGGTCCGCGTACGCGCAAGGTCTTTGGTGTGGTGTCGGCCCTGTCAATCATCGTGGCCATGGTTCTTTCCTTGCCCGCCACCTGGGACTGGGTGAGTTTTCTGACTATCAAGAAAAGTGCCACGTTGCGAATTCCGTTAGCCTACGTGTTTTCAATTTACCTGCTGTTCATGGTGGGCACGATCGTCATTTACGGACTGCGACTGCGCCGTATTTTCAGAAACGAAATTGAACCCGCGCGTGCGGGTATCGGGCAGGTATGAGTCTTCCATTTACCCTTTGCATCCTGACCCTCTTTTTGCTGGCGGCCATTGGGACACCCATCGCCCATGCCACCATCGTGGGTGCCCTGGTTTACCTCGCCGTCAAAGGACAGGACCTGGGCATTGCTGCTGAACAGATTACCTATGGCCTGTACGACAGTTTTGTATTGCTGGCGGTCCCCCTGTTCATTGTGGCCGCCAACATCATGAACGCCGGGGCCGTCACCGACCGGCTGCTCAGGTTCTGCATTGCCCTTGTCGGCCGTTTCAGGGGCGGTCTGGGTCATGTCAATGTGGTGGCCAGCCTGATTTTCTCGGGCATGTCGGGTTCAGCTGTGGCCGATGCTGCGGGCCTGGGAAAAGTCATCATTGAAATGATGGTGAAAGACAACCGCTACAGCCGGGGCTATGCAGCCGCCATCACTGCAGCAGCCGCCACCATTGGTCCCATCATTCCGCCATCGATTCCCATGGTGCTGTATGCGTTGGTGTCTGACACCTCCATCGGCTACCTGTTCCTGGGCGGCATCATTCCTGGCCTGTTGATGGGCGTCGTGCTGATGGCCATGAACACTTACATTGCCCACAAACGTGGATTTGGCGCTGATGAAGTGGTGCCCTTTCGGGAAATTCCGAAATTGACCGTGCAGGCGTTTCCAGCGTTGCTGATGCCCATCATTCTGCTGTGGGGCATTTATGGCGGCGCAACAACGCCCACCGAAGCGGCCGCCGTTGCCGCTGCCTATGCCTTGTTCCTGGCGGCATTTTTCTATCGCGCCTTGTCGCTGAAAAAATTGCGCGAGGTCATGCTGGAGAGTGTGAAGTCGTCCGCGTCCGTGGGCTTGGTGATCGGCGGTGCATTGATTCTGAACTACATCGTTGCGTCTGAAAACATTCCCAAGTTGCTGGCAGACACCATGGTGGGTATGCACATTTCGCCCATGGTGTTTTTACTGAGCGTGAACGTGCTCCTGCTCCTGCTGGGTTGCATTCTGGATGCCTCCACGATCATTTTGGTCATCGTGCCTTTGTTTGTGGTGGCGGCCAAAGCCCTGGGCATCGACCTGGTTCACTTCGGCGTCGTCGTGGTCGTGAACTGCATGATCGGGTTGATCACGCCACCCTATGGCATCTTGCTGTTCGTCATCAACGCGACCACGGGTATTCCGTTGATTGAAATGATCAAGGAAATCGGTCCTTTCCTGATTGCCTTGATCATTGCCTTGGCACTGCTGATTTTCTTCCCGCAACTGGTGTTGTGGCTGCCCATCATGTTTGGCTACGTGGGGTAAAACCTCCATCGCTGCGGGTCTTGCCCTGCATAAGGGCCTGATCAGCGGCAATGTGATCTTGGCGCCCCGGCGCGACCTGCGTCAGGTCACGCGTCAGACAAAACGAACACCCACCGCGCCGAGTGGGCCATAGTCCGCATGAATCACATCGCCCGCCGCCACACTCACCGGGCGGGTGAATGAGCCCGACAGCACGAGCTGCCCCGCTTTCAATCCTCCCCCATGCAGGGCCAGCTTGTTGACGAGCCAGGCCATGCCGGCTGCGGGGTGCCCCATGACGGCGGCCGACACGCCGGACTCTTCAATCCCGCCATTCTTCGACAGGGTGGCCCCCACCCATCGGATGTCCACATCAAAGGGCCGCACCATGCGCCCGCCCATCACAATGGCGCCCGCCGCAGCGTTGTCGGCAATGGTGTCCACGATGACGCGCGGCACTTGCGTGCGATAGGCAATCAGCTCCATCGCCGGAGTGATGAACTCAGTGGCACGCATCACATCAACCATGGTGCAACCCGGGCCCGACACATCCTGGCCCATCACAAAGGCCAGCTCCACCTCAATGCGGGGTGACAGGTAACGCGCCGCTTCAATCTGCGCGCCATCGGCAATCAGCATGTCGTCCGTCAGGTATCCGTAGTCGGGTTCATTGAAGTTGGAGGCCATCTGCATGGCGCGTGAGGTCAGGCCAATCTTGCGGCCAATCAGGCGCGCACCCTCCTTGATGCGACGGTCCAACCAAAGTTGCTGAATGGCGTAGGCATCGGCCAGTTCAATACCCTCATAACTGCGACTGAGCTGGGGGATCAGATGGCGCTGGACGTCGGCGTCGTACAGGCGGTCGGCGGCATGTTGTCTAACTTCGGGGGTAAGCATGGCGGAACTTTGAAGAGGTTGAAACTGGACGATTGTGCCAAGTGAATTTGCAGAGTGTCGCCGCTACTTGATCGGCGCACGCGGCAGGCGCGATTCACCCGGCTCCATGCGGAAGGTGAAGTCAAGGCTAAACCAGGGACCGGCGACATCCGGTTGGCTGTCGGGCGCTTTGTCATGCCGAACAAAATGCCCGATGACGGCCTCCGTCACACCAAACTGCACGTCGGTGGTCAGATTGGGATCGTCGTGGGCATAGACCTGCGAGATCAGCGTTTTGAACCCCGGCTTCACACACAAGGCATGGATGTGAGCAGGACGCATCGCATGGCGGTTTTGTGCGGCCAGCATGTGGCCCACGACGCCGTCGGTCGGAATGGGGTAACCAATGGGTTTGACGCTCCAGAAATCGAACTCGCCGTTGGAGTCGGTGGTGAACTTGCCGCGAAGGTTCATGTCGGCCTGGCCCATGCCATTGATGTTCTCGCGTGCTTCCACCTGGTTCTCGTAAAAACCGGTGGGCGCGCAATGCCAGATGTCCACCTCGGCGTCCGTCAGGGGTGCCCCCTGCATGTCCAGAACCCGGGCTTTGACCCACATCGCAGGCCCAGGGGTAGAGCTGCGCACGAGGGAGCCACCGTTCGCCACCTGTGGCGAATGCATGCGCCAGAAAGGGCCCAGCAGGTTATGTGTCGTTTCGACCGCACCACCCTGACCATTGTTGAGCAGGCACACCAGGCTGGACACGCCCAGTGACCCTGACATCAACACCACTTCATTGTGCGAATCGTTTGTCAGTTGGCCCATGCGGGCGACCAGGGCGGTTGCTGCGCGAAACTCGTCTTCCGTCAGCTTCACATCCTTGACAAAGCCATGCAGGTGGGTGACCAGCGACACCATGATCTCGCGCAAACGCGCATCCGGTGTTTTTTCCATCACAGCCAAAACGGCCTGGGTCAGGTCTTTCGGGTTTTTGATCATGGTCACGCTCCTTCAGAATACAAAACGCCGTCCGCCACCATGGTATCGATCTCATCCGGCGAGTAGCCCACGCTGGCCGCAATCTCGCGGTTGTGTTGCCCCAGCAGCGGCGCAGCGCCACTGGGTGAGGTGTCGCATTCTGAGAAGTTAAAGGGCAGATTGGGCAGCTTGATCTTGCCCAAGAGCGGATGGTCTTGCGTCACCACCATGCCGCGTGCCAGGGTTTGCGGGTCAGACAACACTTTGTCAATCGTTTGCACGGGCGCTGCGGGAACCCCCGCGGTGTCGAGCTGCGCGCAGCAATGCGCCACGCTGTCTTGGGCCATCGCCCACGCACGCACGTTCGCCAGAATCTCATCGCGATGCGCATTGCGCCCGGCCTGACTGTGAAAGCGTTCATCGGCGGCATAAGCCTCCCCACCCATCAGCCGTGCCAGGCTCTTCCAGGTGTCGGTCATTTGCGCAGCAATCACCAGGTAGCCGTCTTTGGCGGTGAACACGCCGTACACAGTGCTTTGCGGCAGGTCGTGCCCGGTCTGCACCGGCAGCTCTGTGCCACCGCTCATCAAATAACTTTGTGCAGCAAAGTCGTGCATGGAGACCATGCAGTCGTACAAGGCAATGTCGATGTGCTGGCCACGGCCACTGGTAACCCGACCCAGCAGCGCGGCGCAGATGCTGGAGACGCCATACATGCCCGCGTACATATCGGCAATCGGCATGCGGAACAGTGGGGGCGGCTCGCCTGGCACGCCGATCAGCGACATCGCACCGCTCTTGGCTTCGGCGATCAAGCCAAAACCCGCGCGCGCCGCATCCGGGCCAGTGTGACCGTAGGCAGACACCGAGCAGTACACCAGCTTGGGGTTGCGCCCGGAAAGCTCGTCATATCCCAGGCCCAGCTTGTTGAGTGCACCGGGGCGGTAGTTCTCCACAAACACGTCGGCGGAGTCGGTCAGCTTGTGCATCATTTCCAGCCCACGCAAGTCGCGCAAGTTGATGCACAGCCCCTGCTTGCCCATGTTCTGCTGCATGAAGTAGCCGCTTTGGCCGCCCACCATGGTCGGGCTGGCGCGCCCGGTGTCACCGGCTGTGGGACGCTCCACTTTGATGACTTCAGCCCCCATGGCACTCAGGCAGCGCGACATGTGGGGCCCGGCCAAAAAGTGGCTGTAGTCGATGACGCGAATGCCCGCCAGCGGCAGGGGTTGCGTGGGTCGCGGTGCAGGCTTGTTTTGGCCCGTTTTGGGCAATTTATCGGTCATATGTACTCTTAGTCCCCGTCAATCATCAATAGTTTGCTATCATTTTTATATCAATCTTCATCGGCACCAGCAGTAGCCAGGTGCCTGGGCGGGTCAAGCGGATGGCCTGCGCGGAATCATCAGCCGGTGTTCGCCCTTCTGCACCACCTGCCCATGCTGGTTGATCAGCTCGGCTGGCATCACCACAATGCCCCACCCGGGTTTGCTTTTGGACTCGCGCAGCGAACCAACCCGAAACTTCACATGCAGCTCGTCGTTGATCTTGATGGGCAGCAAAAAGTCCCAGGTCCAGCCCAGCGACATACCAGGCAAAAAGCGGTATTCACTCTGCGTTTTCAGGCCATCCGCCACCGACTGACCCATCAACCCGTGCGCCACGCGGCAGCCAAAGTGCGAGGCATTGGCATAGGCCTCATCCACATGCACAGGAGTGAAGTCGCCGGTGAGTTCGGCATAGGCGTCGATGCGCTCGGCGGTGACCAGGTAAGTGGGGCTGGTGCATTCGTCGCCCAACTTGGCATCGTCCCAGTATTTCTCGGGGGTTTTGAAATTGATTTTGGGGGCTGGCATGACGGGGGCTTTCAATCTTTGGCGCGTGGGTTGACGCGCAGCGCTTGAGCAACGGAATTCGGAGCGGCCTGAATCAACTCAACCGCCAGGCCGTCCGGCAGCTGCAGCCAATTGCGCCCTTGCGGTAACTGCTTCACGCCAAACTTGTGGCATTCGGCAATGGCTTCGTCCAGGTCTTCCACCATCACACCCAGATGGGCCAGCCAGCCTGCCTCGTTACACGGGGCCGCTTCAAAGTCCGGCGTGCTCATGAGCTGCATGCCGCCAATCGTCCAGTACTGTTTGGGAGAAGCCGGGTCACCGTCAATTTCGCGCACGTCCATGCCCAGCGCTTCATAAAAGAAGTTGATGTGCCAATGGATGTCTTTGACGCGCACCGCGACGTGCTCAACGTAGGATTTTTTGCTGTAGGCCAAGAATTTTCTCCTGAATATTTATTTGACAATGCGGCGCTCGACGCCTTTGAGGCACGCGACGAGCGCCTGGTTCACAGGTGTCGGCACCCCAACTTTCAATCCTTGTGCAACGACAGCTCCGTTCACGAAATCAATCTCGGTGACCGAACCCTTCTCAAGGCTCTGCAACATCGATGCTTTGAATTCATAGGGAAGGCCAGCGGCGGCTTTCACCCACGGCTGGCGTGGGTCCTGCGTCGATAGCGTCACGCCGCTGGCCACCGCCACCGCCATGGTCTCAGCAACAGCCGCGATGGCGCAAGCCTCAACTTCAGGCACCAGGTAAAGCTCGCCATAGGGCAGACCGGTGATACCGCTCAAAGCACCTGTGGCCACGTTGACCAGCAGCTTGTCCCAGATCGTGCCCATGATGTTGTCGCTGATCAGGGTCAGCAACCCGGCGAAAGTAAACAGCGCGGCGATGCGCTGCACACGCTCTGTGATTCGGCCATCCAGCTCGCCGATGTGCGTGTCTTTGCCCCGGGTGCCAATGATGACGTGGCCTATGCCCAACCGCGTGCCGCCCGCATAGGTCTTGCCTGCCAGCACGCGCTCGCGGCCCACGATGCTGGCCAGGATGTCTTCATGACCCACACCGTTTTGCAGCGACAGCACGACCGTGTCCGGCCCCAGCAGCGACATCGCCGCCTGCATGGCCTGCTCGGTGTGAAACGACTTCACCAGCACAATGACCAGATCCACCACACCCACGTCTGACGCGACTGTGGCAGCGCGGACAGCCACCGTGCGATCCATGCCGTTCTCGCGAAGGATCAACCCCCGGCTGTTCATGGCGGCCACATGGTCGGCATTGCGGTTGATCAGCCAGACCTCGTGCCCCGCCTCGGTCAACACGCCACCGATCGCGCAGCCCAGAGCTCCGGCACCCAGAATTCCAATTTTCAAAACGTGTTCCTCTTTTTGACGCAACAGTCCCGTTGCGACTTTATCGCCCGGTCCACACCGGCTTGCGCTTTTGAGCAAACGCCAGCGGGCCTTCTATCGCATCGCTGCTGGCCAGCATGCGTTCAGCCACGTCATATTGCGCACTCATCGATTTTTCGAGATCCGGCTCATTGCGGCTTTGAAGCATCACCTGCTTGGAGGCCTGCACAGCCAATGGCGCACAAGCCAGCAGCTTGTGGGCCAACGCGTGCGCGGCGGCCATCAGGTTGGCATGTGGCACCACCTCATTGATCAGACTGATGCGGCGCGCTTCATGCGCATCAATACGCTGGCCAGTCAGCACCAGCATCATGGCGTCTTTCATCGGCATTTCGCGCACCAGGCGCTGCAGCGCGCCACCACCCAGAGCCGCCAGTCCCACCAAGGGTTCGGGCATGGCGAACTGGGCGCTGTCAGAGGCGATGGCCAAGTCACACGCGGCGACCAGTTCAGCACCACCGCCCAGGCACAGGCCGTTCACTGCAGCGATCACCGGCTTGAAAAGATCAAACCGCGTCGTGATGCCGCCAAAGCCGCTGGAGGGTTTGTGGTGGTCACCCGTGCGCGCCAACTCCTTGAGATCGGTACCCACGCAAAAGGCCCGATCACCCGCGCCCGTGATGATGGCCACGTTCAGTGACGGGTCATCGCGGTACAGGTCAAACGCGCGGGCCAACTCTCCGTGCGCGCCGGGGTTCAGCGCGTTGAGCACCTCGGGCCGGTTGATGGTGATCGTGAGAATCTGGCCGTCCCGGGCCAGTTGGCAATGCGTGAAATGGGTGTCGGGCATCAGCGCTAATGCAGTCCGGTTTACTTGCTACCAGGACGCAGGGTTTCAATCACCTGAGCCTTGCCACCCACAATCTTGACGATGAAGCTCTCGCGGTCCAGGTCCCCCTTGTCGTCGTATTTCACGTCAAACAGCACACCGGGATAGTCCTTGGCTGAAATGCTGGCACCGTGCATGGCCGCCGCAAAGGCTTTGGAATCAATCTTGCCAATCTTGTCGAAGATGGCCTTGGCCGCGTGCATGCCGGTGTAGCCCTTCATGGCATTGTGGTCGGCCTTGGATTTGTATTCGGCCTGGTACTTCTTCGCAAAGGCCTGCACCGTGGCGTTGGGCGCATCGGCCGTCAGGCCCACGTGAGCCACCACGCCATTGGCGGCGTCACCGGCGAGTTCAATCACCTTGTCGTTAGCCAGTGTGGTCTCGCCGATGATGGGCTTGTCGTAACCCTGCTTGCGCAGTTCTTTGAGAAGGCGTGCCGACTCCTCTTCGTTGGAATAGGCAAACAGCGCGTCCGCGTTGGACTGTTTCGCCTTGATCACGGCACTGGAAAAGTCCACCTGCCCGCCCTCGGTCGAGATGTCTGCCACCACCTTGATGCCTGCCGCCTCCAGGCCCTTCATGACCATGTCACGGCCACCCTTGCCGAAATCATTGTTGACGTAAATGACGGCAATGGTCTTGGGCTTGACATAGTCGGCAATGTATCGCACCACCTTGGGCATGGCAGCCGCCTGCGTGAAGGAGCTGCGAAACACATAGGGGTTGCCTTGCTGGGTGATGGCAGCGGCTTCACCACCAATCACGTTGGGCACTTCGGCGCGCCGCGTCTCGGCCATGCTGACGAGGATGGAGCCCGAAAACACCGGGCCCATCACCAGCGGCGCACCCTGATCAATCGCCTTGGTGGCCAGCGCTTTGGCAATGCCAGGCTGGGTCTGGGTATCCCAAGAGCTGTAGTTGATCTTGCGGCCCAGAATGCCACCGGCCGCGTTGATTTCGGAAACAGCCAGCTTGACGCCGTTGTCGTAGTTGATGCCGGCCGTGGCCCCTGAGCCCGACAGCTCCACCAGACCCACAATGGGAATGGGCTGCGCCAGAGCGACGGCGTGCGCGCCAGTCAGGGCCAGTAATGCCGCGATGCGGCCCAGTGTGCTTTTCATGCTTGTCTCCAGAGGTTGATTGATCTTTTGGGTTGCACCATCCTTGGTGAACGGGCGTGATCGTAGGCATCCCCTCTTATTAAGTCCATGCAATGCAAGCAATACGTATCATTGCCAAATCAAATAAAGGGATCTCTTTGGCCATGGACACAGACACCCAACTGCTGGACAACAAGCTGCTGCGCCTGTTAGATCATCTCTACAGCACGCGCAGCGTGACCCGGTCTGCCGAAGGGCTGGGCCAGAGCCAGCCCACAATCAGCATCTGGCTGGGTCGCCTGCGGCAGCAATTGAACGATCCGCTGTTTGTCCGCACCTCCGAGGGCATGCTGCCCACGCCGCGCACCGACGCTCTGATCGCCACCGTGCGCGAGGTTCTGGCCGGGCTGGAACGCCTGAGCGAGTCGGGCACTGCGTTTGACCCGGCCAGCGCCAAGCGACGTTTTTCAATCTGCATGACCGACGCCAGCCACATCACGTTGTTGCCCCGCCTGTTGACGCATGTGCGGGCAGTCGCACCGGGCGTGTCGTTGCAGGCCAGCCGGATCGACAACAACCTGGCCCACGCACTTCAAAGTGGTGACGCTGATCTGGCCGTGGGTTTTTTACCTTGGCTTGACGCGGGCTTTTACCAGCAGACGATGTTTGGCCAAGACTGGATTTGCCTGGCAAATGCTGAACATCCGCGTGTGTTGGACGACAGCCCGAAGCTCTGGAACCTGGCGGTGTATCAGGCCGAGGCTCACATTGGCATCAGCTCGGGCACGGGTTACCAATTGCTGGACAGCGCTGTGGCTACCCACAAGCTCACCCGCCACATTCGCCTGGAGCTGCCGGGCTTTCTGGGCCTGGCAGCTATTGTGTCGACCAGCGATTTGATTGCCACCTTGCCGCGCCACATTGGTGAGACGCTGGCCCTTTCGGCCGGTTTGCGGGTGTTGCCCTGCCCGTTCGAAATTCCGGGTTTTACCGTCAAGCAATATTGGCACGCCCGCTACCACCAAGACCCGGCCTGCCGCTGGCTTCGTGGCGTGTGTGCCCAACTGTTCATGAGCGGGCCTGAAAACGGTTCCTCGAACGGGAATTTGAATAAAATCACCCCGTAGTCCCCGTCAGTATTCAATAGTTTGCTATTGTTTTTGATATTTCTACAACCTCGCCTTGGCGAATGCCTCAATGCGCTGCGCGGTGTCCGCATCGGCAAAACAATCCATCGCCGCCTGGTTTTCCAAAGCCAGCGCACCGGCCAGCTGGGTTTGCAGCTGGGTGGTCAGCAAACGCTTGAGGCGCGCTGTGGCGCCGGCGGAGCGTGATGCCACTTGGGCGGCCAATTCCATGGCGGTGGGCAACATGGCGTCCATCGAAACGACGCGGTTGACCAGGCCCAAGGTCAGCAGGGCCTGCGCGCTTTGCCGCTCGCCCAGCACGATCAGCTCCATGGTGCGCTGATGGCCCAGTGCCTGGGGCAACAAGTGGGTGACTCCACCGGTCACAAAATGCCCCAGCGCCATCTCGGGGAAGAAGCACACCAGGCTGTCGGCTGCCACCACCATGTCGCAGTTCAGCACCCACTCAAAACCGCCGCCCACCGCATAACCGTGCACTGCACCAATGACCAGCTTGGGGCCAAACATGATGTCGCGGGTGATCTGCTGGATGCGGTCGCAGTGCAGCGCAATGGCCGCCGGGCTTTCGGACTGCAGGTCAAACTCCTTGAGGTCATCACCCGCACAAAAAGCCCGCCCGGCCCCGGTGAACACAATGGCGCCTGTCGCCGGGTCGCTTTGGGCCTGCACCAGCGCGTCGTGCAAGTCCACCAGCAGCTCGCCGCCGATGGCGTTCAGCCGCTCGGGGCGGTTCAGGGTGACGATACTGACGCGGCCTTCAGTGGTGACGCTTGCGTATTTCATAAATTGCCCCTAGTTATGTTGTGATGACTCAATTGCCCCGATTCTCGCGGTCCCAGGTTTCGGCCGTGATGCCGGCCTGTTGCAACCTGAATTTTTCAATCTTGTCGGTGGGTGTCTTGGGCAGCGCGGGCATCACCCGCCAGTAGCGCGGCACCATGAAACGCGCCATGCGGCTGGTGCAAAAATCAGCCAGCGCCAGCGGTGCCGACGACGACGCGGACCGCAACACCACACAGGCCATCACCTCTTCTTCGGTCATGTCGCTGGGCACACCAATCACCGCGCATTCCAGAACGTCCGGATGGGTTTCGATCACCAGTTCCACCTCGACCGCCGAAATGTTTTCTCCCCGGCGGCGCACCATGTCCTTGTGCCGCCCGACGAAATACAGGAACCCGTCGGCATCCATTTTCAGCACATCGCCCGTGTGAAACCACAGGTTGCGAAATGCCGCCAGCGTGGCTTCGGGCATGGCGTAATAGCCCTGCATGATGAGCGACGGCTCCATCGGGCGAATCACCAGTTCTCCGGGCTGGCCCACGGGCACTTCAAAGCCGTCCTCATCGAGCAGTTGCACTTTAAAGGGGCCTCTCGCTTTGCCGCAAGAACCCACGCGCCGGGGTTGGTCCTGCGGGGTGTAAATCATCACACCCGCTTCAGTCAGCCCGTAGAGCTCCACCAGACGGCAACCAAAACGCGCTTCGAACTCGGGCGCCCATGAGGGCAGCGGCACGCCCCAGCCAAGGCGCGCGAAATGATTTCTATCCTCTGCCGAGGGCGGCTGCTTCCACAGCATGGTGATGGTGGCGCCCATGAAATCAAACACTGTGGCTTTGAGCGCGCGCATCTCGTCCCAGTAGCGCGACACACTGAAGCGTTCGCCAATGGCAGCAACCGCCCGCAGCAGCAGGGCCGGCGCTATCGTCATCACCGCCGCGTCCAGGTGAAACATCGGGTAGGGGCAATACAAAACGTCGTCCGATTTCAGCCCCAGCCCGTCAATCACTCCACGGGCCTGCGCCAGCACAAAGCGGTGGGGGATCATCGCCGCCTTGGACTGGCCGGTGGTGCCCGAGGTGTAAAGCAGCAGGCACAACTCCGAGAAATGGATGTCTGGATCGGGCTGCGTTATCGCCCCAACCCCGTGGCTCAAATCGTCGTATGCCAGACACCCGGCGGGCGGCTCGCCACCCACAACGATGGTTTTTTCTATGTGAACCAGTTCAGACCGAATGGCCGTCACAGGCTCCAAGAGTGAGGCGTGAACCAACAACATGCGGCTGTCCACCAGATTGATGGCACTCGTCAAAGCAGCTCCTTTGAACGAGGTGTTGATCGGCGCGGTGACGGCGCCCAGGCGCGCCAGCGCAAACCACAGCACGGCGAACTCAATGCAGTTGGGCAGCATCAGGCTGACGTTGTCGCCCCGGCGCACGCCCTGAGACGCGAGGCCTGCCGCCACGCGGTCGGCCATGGCGTCCAGCTGCGCATAGGTCCACTCGCCGCTCATCATGCGGATGAAGGGGCGGTCCGGGGAGTCCGCAGCGGCGCTCCGCAACTCCGTGGCCAGAGAGTTTGCGAATGAAATCACCGGCTTGTCCTCGTGCTTATTGAATAGTTTGCTTCAATTTCAGTAGCACTGTAGCCCAACTCACCCAGCACCTCTGCGTTATGTTCGCCCAATTTTGGCGGGTTCAGGCGCACGCCCGGGCGCTGGCCGTCCAGCGTGAAGGGCATTAGCACGGTTTGCGTTTCGCGGCCATCGGGCAAGGTGATAGGCGCCAAACCACCGGTGGCCAACAGGTGCGGGTCGGTCATCAAGTCCTGGGGGCGGGTGATGGGGGCGAAGGGCAGACCGTGTTGCTCAAAGGTGGCGCTGAGTTGTGCCGCCGTGAAAGGCGCCAGACGTTCGCGCAGCGCGGGCATCATCCAGTCGCGTTCGCGCACGCGGTCGTTGTTGGTTTTCAGGCGCACATCCCGCTTCAGGTCTTCAAACCCGAAGGCATCGCAAAACGTGGCCCAGGCCGAGTCGCTGACGACGGCCAGAAAAATCTGCCCGTCGTCCTTCACATTGAACACGTCGTAAATGCCCCAGGCCGAAATGCGCGCGGGCATGGGGGCAGCCGGCTGGCCAGTCACGGCAAATTGCATCATGTGCTGGGCGACCAGAAACACATTGTTCTCAAACAGGGCGCTTTGCACCTCCTGGCCCAGCCCTGTCTTTTCGCGCTGCGCCAGCGCCGCCATGGCCCCCATCGCGCCAAACATGCCGCCCATGATGTCGTTCACGCTGGTGCCTGCGCGCAGCGGGTCGCCGGGACGCCCGGTCATGTAGGCCAGGCCACCCATCATTTGCACGACTTCATCAAGGGCGGTGCGGTGATCGTAGGGGCCGGGCAAAAAACCCTTGTGGCTGATGTAGATCAGGCGCGGGTTCAAGGTTTTGAGGGTCTCGTAGTCCAGCCCCAGTTTCTTCATCGTGCCGGGCTTGAAGTTCTCGCTCACGATGTCGGCCGTGGCGATGAGGCGCAACACGGCCTCTTTGCCTTGAGGTGTTTCAAGGTCCAGCGCCAGGCTTTTCTTGTTGCGATTGAACAGGGGAAAAAAGCCAGCACCTGAGCCGATGAGCTTGCGGGTGGCATCGCCCTCGCGGCCATGGCCCACGGGCTCGACCTTGATGACCTCGGCCCCCAGATCCGCCAGCACCATGCCGCACGTCGGACCCATGACCATGTGGGTGAATTCGACCACGCGGATGTGGGCGTAGGGGAGTTCTTTGGGCAGGGGTTTGGGAATTGATTCAGGCATCGCGGTATTTTCAGGGCAGATCCCCGCCGGAGAGCCATTGCCGCGCTAACTTGACGCGTATCAATACGCCGCTTTGTCAGCCCCCTAAGCTCAAGGCTTACCTAACTGAAGAAAGAACGCCATGTCCCATTACCACGCCGTTGTCTGGCTCGATCACTCTGAAGCCCATGTGATGCACATCAGCCTGGACGATGTTGAAAAGTCTGTGGTTCACCCCGCCCATCCCCACAAAAAATTGCATTCCAGGAGCGGCACGGTGGGGTCCGGCAAGCTGGCCGAAGACCACAACTACTACCACGCCATCGTTGAAGCCCTCCAGGGCGCGCAGGAAATTCTGGTGGTGGGCCCGGCGCAGGCCAAGCTGCAACTCATCAAACACATTCACTCGCATGACCCCGACATGTCCAACAAAGTGGTGGGGGTGGAAACCATTGACCACCCCAGCGATGGCCAGCTGGTCGCGTACGCACGAAAGTACTTTGTGGCCAAAGATCGCATGCTCACGCAGCCTTCCTGAGCGGCCACAAGGGGGCTGTCAGGCGCTTCATGGGGGCCTGCCAATAAAATAGCGGCAGTCAGCGGCAATTGCTTGGCCTTTGCCGCTTTTTTTGATCCTATGGAGAGCCTTACATGACAGCACGCACCCCCGTTCACCGCCTGCAAGTGGCCAGCAATTTGCACCAGTTCATTGAAGACAAAGTACTGCCCGGCACAGGGGTGAGCAGCGAGAAATTCTGGAAGGGCTTTGACGCCATCGTGGCCGATCTGGCCCCGCGCAATATGGCTCTGCTGGCTGAGCGCGACCGCCTGCAGACCGAGCTGGACAAATGGCACAAGGCCAACAAAGGACCCATCACCGCCGGTGATTCCAAAAGCCCACAGGACATGAAGGCCTACCGCGCCTTCCTGGAAAAAGTGGGCTACCTGGTGCCCCAGCCCAAGTCATTCAACATCACCACCGACAACGTGGACGCCGAGCTGGCCAAACAGGCCGGCCCGCAACTGGTGGTGCCCATCCTGAATGCTCGCTACGCGCTGAACGCTGCCAACGCCCGCTGGGGCAGCCTGTATGACGCGCTGTATGGCACGGACGTGATCTCTGACGAGAATGGCGCTGAAAAAGGCAAGGGCTACAACCCGAAGCGCGGTGCCAAGGTCATCGAATACGCCCGCTACGTGCTGGACCGCACCGCACCGCTGGCCAAAGGATCGCACATTGATTCAACCGGCTACAGCGTGCGCAATGGCAAGCTGGTGGTCAAGCTCAGCAACGGCAAGACCACGGGACTGGCCGATGCCAGCCAATTCATCGGTTACCAGGGCAAAGTGTCAGCCCCCTCCAGCGTGCTGCTGCAACACAACGGCCTGCACATCGACATCCAGATCGACCGCACAACGGCCATTGGCAAGACCGACCCCGCCGGTGTGAGCGACCTGGTGATGGAAGCCGCCCTGTCCACCATCCTGGACCTGGAAGACTCGGTGGCGGTGGTGGATGCGGATGACAAAGTGCTGGCCTACAGCAACTGGCTGGGCATTCTGCAAGGCACGCTGACGGAAGAAGTTGCCAAGGGCGGCACCACCTTCACCCGTGGCCTGAACGCAGACCGCGTCTACACATCACCTAAGGGCAAAACCGTCACTTTGCACGGCCGCTCGCTCATGTTTGTGCGGAACGTCGGCCATTTGATGACCAACCCGGCCATCACCTATACCGCAGCGGACGGCAGCACGCTAGAAATCCCCGAAGGCATCATGGACGCGATGGTCACCACCACCATTGCCCTGCATGACCTGAAGCGCACCAAGAAAGACGCCATCCGCAATTCGCGCAAAGGCAGCGTTTACATCGTCAAGCCCAAGATGCACGGCCCGTTTGAAGTGGCCTTTGCCGCCGAGCTGTTCAGCCGCGTCGAGAAGGTGCTCGGCCTCAAAGACAGCACCGTCAAGCTGGGCATCATGGACGAAGAGCGCCGCACCAGCGTCAACCTGAAAGCCTGCATCGCCGCCGCCAAATCGCGCGTGGCCTTCATCAACACCGGCTTCCTGGACCGCACCGGCGACGAGATGCACAGCGCCATGCTGGCCGGCCCCATGATCCGCAAGGGCGACATGAAAACCAGCGCCTGGATTGCTGCCTATGAGAAAAACAATGTGGCCGTGGGCCTGCAATGCGGCCTGCGCGGCAAGGCGCAAATTGGCAAGGGCATGTGGGCCATGCCCGACCTGATGAAGGCGATGATGGAGCAAAAAATTGCCCACCCGCTGGCCGGTGCCAACACCGCCTGGGTGCCCAGCCCCACCGGTGCCACGCTGCACGCCCTGCACTACCACCAGGTGCTGGTCAGCAAGGTGCAAAAAGGCATTGAGAAAACCAACGCCAGGCTGGACGCCAAGAAGGAACGCAATGCCACCCTGACCGGCCTGCTGACCATTCCCGTGACGGCCACACCCGACTGGACGCCTGAGCAAAAGCAACAGGAGCTGGACAACAACGCCCAGGGCATTTTGGGTTACGTGGTGCGCTGGATTGACCAGGGCGTGGGCTGCAGCAAAGTGCCCGACATTCACAACATCGGCTTGATGGAAGACCGCGCCACCCTGCGCATCAGCAGCCAGCACATGGCCAACTGGTTGCACCATGGCGTCGTCACCGAAGCGCAAGTCAAAGAAACCTTCGAGCGCATGGCTGCCGTGGTGGACGGCCAGAACGCCGGTGACCCGCTGTACAAAAATATGGCGGGCAACTTTGAAACCTCAGCGGCTTACAAGGCGGCGTGTGATCTGGTGTTCAAGGGGTTGGCGCAACCGAGTGGGTACACCGAGCCGCTGCTGCACGCCTGGCGGCTGAAGGTGAAGGCAGGAACGGCCTGATTGAAAATACTTCAATATTCATAGCAAACTATTGAATATTGACGGGGACTTCAGGCATGTTGAATGCCTGAAGTTTGAAAATGGCACCTGCGGGTGCCGTTTTTGTTTTTGAGGGGATTGGTGACGGGCTACCACGGCGGCACGGTCCACATCGGGCGTGCAATCGTTAGCATGATTTTTAGCACATGAGAATTTTCCAACAACGCTTTTACCAATTTAACGGCTAGGGTTTCCTCTGGATTCGAAATGCAATCGATTGCTTATGATTCTGTTTCTGGTGCACAAGATGTACAAGCCAGCGCCCACAAACTCACCCGTGAAACGCACCAACCCAAGGACCCTCATGACCGCAACACGCCGCTCACTTTTACGCGCAATGTCCGCATTGCCGATAACCGCCACACTGCCTGCTTTTTCACAAACGGCCCCAACTGACCCCGCCAAAATTTCAGTGATCAGCTTTGGCGGTGGCTTTAACCTGCCGCTATGGGCCGCGCGTGATCAGGGCTTCTTCGCCACCCATGCCCTTGACGTGCAACACACCATCACCGCCGACTCCAAACAGGTCTTTACCGGGCTCATGGATGGGCGCTACCACGTGGCGATCACGGCATTCGACAACATCCTCGCTTACCAGGAGGGTCAGGGCGAAGTGCCCTTTGATCCGCCCAGTGATTTTTTTGCCTTCATGGGGTCGGACGATGGCTTCCTCAGCCTTGTCGCCTCACCTAACATCAAGACGTTTGCGGATCTCAAAGGCAAGACCATTTCGGTCGATGCGATGACGAACGGTTTTTCTTTTGCTTTGCGGGACATGCTGGCTCGCAATGGCATCGCCGAATCCGACGTGCAATGGGCCCGCGCTGGCGGCACAGATCGACGGTTTGCGGCCTTGATGGAGGGCCAACACGCCGCCACCATGCTGCGCGCGCCTTTTGATCTGCAGGCAAAAAACCGTGGCTTCAACCAATTGGCCACGACACGCGACACCATTGGCAGCTACATGGGCATTGTGGGTGCAGCGCGGCGCAGTTGGGCCAAGAGCAACGAGGCGTCCACCGTGAGCTTTATCCGCGCTTACCGGGACGCCATACGTTGGCTCAAAACGCCGGGAAATCGCAGCCAGGCTCAAGCCTTGCTGATGAAAAACGTGCCTGGTATGAACGAACAGATTGCAGCCCAATCCTGCAATTTGCTGCTTGACCCACAAACCGGTTTTCTTTCAGACGTGCAGATGGACGAGAAAGGCGTACTGGCTGTGATGGACCTGCGCAACAAGCTGGGTGAAGGCAAACGCAAACTCGATGACTCGGGGAAATATATCGACCGCCGCTACTGGAACGTAGCCATGCAGCGCTGATAGCGAAAGAAGGAAAGTTCCGGTCAATAGCTTCAATATTCATAGCAAACTATTGAATATTAACGGGGACTTGGGAGCGAATTGGTTGCTACTTGGGCGCTTTTGCAGTCGACTTTCGCACCACCAGCTCAGGGCGCAACACGATGGTGGTGTCGGCACGCGCCGGGTTGGCCATGGCCTGCATCAGCAACTGGGCGGCGGCGCGGCCCATCTCATGGTGCTGGATGCGGATGGTGGTCAGCGCGGGCGCCACACGGTCCATCAGCGGCATGTCGTTGTGGCCGGTGACGGACACGTCCTGCGGCACACGCAGGCCCGCTTCGCGCAGCGCGTCCATGGCACCCAGGGCCACCAGGTCATTGCAGGCAACCAATGCTGTCAGGCGGGGAATATCCGGCATGCTGCCCATACGCGCCAGCAGCCTCTGGCAAGCCACGAAGCCTGCCTCGATCGAATAGGCGTCGCAGGTTTCAACCCACGGGGTGTCCAGACCCGCATCGCCCATGGCGGTTCGAAAGCCATGCAGGCGCCGCTCGCCGGTGGACAGGGCCTGCGGCCCCGCCAGGTGCGCAATAGCACTGTGCCCCAGGGCCACCAAATGGTCGACCGATTGGGTCATGCCCGACTGGTCGTCGCTAACCACAGCCGGGCAACCCCCTTGCGTATCCACCCGGTTGACAAGCACCACCGGCACGGCAGCCTTGCGCAGCAGGGGCAGCAGGCTGTCCTTGCGGCTGGCGGTGGCCAGGATGACCCCGTCCACGCCCTGGGCCAACATGCGGCTCATGAGGTCTTGCGTAGCCTGGGGCGAGCCTGCGGCATTGGCCACCAGCGTGAAAAGACCGCCCTCACGCAGGCCGTCTTCAATGCCACGCAGGATGGGGGGGAACACCGGGTTAGTGATGTCGGGCAGCAGGATGCCAACGCAGCCCGACTTGCCGGTGCGCAAGGCTGCCGCCGCCCGGTTGGGCAGGTAGCCCAGCTGCTCGGCCGCCTGCTGCACCCGCGCTACCACGTCGGGGCTGATGAGGTGGCGCCGCGCGGGGTCCAACGCCCGCGAGACGCTGGAAGGGTGCAGGGCCAGCTGGCGGGCCAAGCTGGCCAGGGTGATGGGTTTGTCGTGCATGGTGTTGCATGATTATATGCAATCAATTGCATTAAAACACCCAAAATCACCCCGATTGTTTGTGACCTCTTGACAATTTCAACCTCGACGCATCACAATGCGAACGATTGCATAAACCAGTTGAGGCAAGCGAATGAGTTACGTCACTGTCGACAACGTCACCCAGCAGGTGCTGGATGTGATGGCCAAAACACCGGACCCGCGATTGCGCGAAGTCACGGGCGCGCTGGTAAAGCACATGCACGCCTTCATCCGCGAGATCAAGCCCACCGATGCCGAATTTGAAAAAGCCTGCGCTTTTGTGGTTGCTCTGGGCCAGAACACCAGCGAGCGCAAGAACGAGGCGATTCTCGCGTCCGACATCCTGGGCGCGTCCACGCTGATCACATTGCAAAACGACAGCCACCAGCCCCACGCACCGGAATGCAACAAGACCGACTCCGCGCTGCTGGGGCCTTTCTGGCGTGCGGACTCGCCCGAATGCCCGATGGGCGCCTGCATTTCACGTGGGCAAGAAGCGGCATTGCCAGGGCAGAAATTGCAGGTGAGTGGCACCGTGCGTGATAGGCAGGGTGAGCCGCTGGTGGACGCTATCGTTGATGTGTGGCAAGCGTCCCCCCTGGGTCTGTACGAGAACCAGGACGATGCCCAGCCCGACATGAACCTGCGCGGGCGCTTTCGCACCGATGCCAATGGCCATTACGAATTCCAGTCGGTGCGGCCCGCGGGCTACCCGGTGCCGGTGGATGGGCCCTGCGGCGACCTGCTGCGCGCCCAGCAGCGCCGCCCCTACCGCCCGGCTCACTTGCACTTCATGGTGTCCAAGCCGGGCTACAAAGTTCTGGTGACGCAGTTCTTTGCCGACGATGACGAACACCTGAACAACGACGTGACCTTCTCCGTGGTGCAAAGCCTGGTGGGCCGCTTCCAGCAGCACGGCGAGGGCGACAGCGCCCACTACACCGTGGCCTGCGACCTGGTGCTGCAGCCGGGTGACATGGTCTTCCCGACACCTCCCATTCCCTGAAAGACATCCATGAGTTTTGAACCCGCAAACCGGCTCGATGGCCGGGTGGCCGTGATCACTGGCGGCAAAGGCGCCATCGGCATGGCCAGTGCCCGCCGCCTGGCGACGCTGGGCGCCCGCATCGTGTCCTTGACCGAAGCTCCGGGCCGCAAGTGCTGGCGCTGCTGGCAGGCCTGCCGCGAGTGGCTGCCGGTGCGCACGTCGCACTTCAAGCTTCCATCACCGACAGCGCTTCGCTCCAGACTGCCGCACAAGCCGTGCAGGCACAGGCCGGCCGCTGCGACATACTGATCAACAGCGCGGGCCATACCAAGGCGGTGGCCGCCACCGACCTGGACGGTTTGACAGACGCGCTGTTCGACGAGATCGTGCAGGCCAATCTGCGCGGCGTATTTGCCACCATCCGCGCCTTTGCGCCCCTGCTCAAAGCCTCAGGCGACGGGCTCATCGTCAATGTGTCGTCCATCGCGGGCTTCACGGGCGCTGGCAGCAATCTGGCCTATGTGGCCGCCAAGGCCGGCGTGGACGTGTTGACCAAGTCACTGGCCAAAGTGCTGGCACCGCAAATACGGGTGATCGCCGTGTCGCCCGGCGTGGTGGATTCGTCCTTTGTGCCCGGGCGCGGTGCAGACTTCAACGACAAGGCCGCCGCCACCATTCCGCTCAAACGCATTGGCACTGTGGAAGACATCGCCTCGGCCATCGAGGCCTGCGCCACCACGATGCGCTTTGCCACTGGCGCGCGGTTTGTAGTCGATGGCGGAAGAAGCCTTTGAGAGAAAAATATGCATGACCGCAAAACCCTGATCACCTGCGCCGTCACCGGCAACCTGACCAAGCCGGAGCAGACACCGCACCTGCCCATCACCCCGGAGCAAATCGCCAACGAATGCCTGGCCGCTGCCGAAGCGGGCGCTGCCGCCGTGCACATCCATGTGCGTGACCCGATGACGGGCCGCCCTTCCATGGACGTGGACCTGTACCGCGACGTGGTGAGCCGCATCCGCCTGCGCAATGCGGCACTCATCATCAACCTGACCACCGGCCCCGGCGGGCGCTATGTACCTGGCGAAGACGACCCCAAGGTCTATGCGCCAGGCACCACCTTGCTGCCACCCGAGAAGCGCGTGGAGCACATTGCACTCATCAAACCCGACGTCTGCTCGCTGGACCTCAACACCATGAACAGCGGGCCCGATGTGGTCATCAACACGCCGCGCAATGTGCGGCGCATGGCCGCCGTGATGCGCGCCGCCGGCGTCAAACCCGAGCTGGAGATTTTTGACTCCGGCGACCTGCACCTGGCGCGCGACCTGATCGCCGACGGCACGCTGGATGGCCCCGGCCTATGGACTTTTGTACTGGGTGTGAAGTACGGCTTTGCCGCCACGCCCGAGACCCTTTTGTACGCACGCAACCTGCTGCCGCAGGGAGCCATCTGGTCAGCCTTTGGCATTGGCCGCGCCGAGTTCCCCATGGTGGCGCAGGCCTGGCTGTATGGTGGCCATGTGCGTGTGGGCATGGAGGACAACATCTTTCTTGAAAAAGGCGTGCTCGCCAAAAGCAATGCCGAACTGGTGGCCAAAGCCGCCGACATCGTGCGCCAACTGGGCGGCAGCATCGCCACACCCGCTGATGCGCGCGCGATGCTGAACTTGAAGGCGGTTTGACCCCATGAGCGCAGTCATTGAACCCCAAGCCGCGCCCAATGAAGTGTCGGCCTGCGCCTTGCATGTCGCTGCAAAGGCGGCTGGCATTGACGCACTGGACTTGCTATGCCTGCCCCAGCCCCTGCCAATGGCCAAAGCTGGCGAGGTGGTGGTGCAAGTGCATGCCGCTGCCATCAACCCGAGTGATGTCAAGGCCACGCTGGGCATCATGCCGCACGCAGTGTTCCCCCGCACCCCGGGGCGGGATTTTGCGGGGGAGGTGGTGGCAGGCCCCAGTGCATTGATCGGTCAAAGGGTTTGGGGTTCCGGTGGTGATGTGGGCATTACCCGCAATGGTAGCCATGCGCGCTTTCTGGTTCTGCCCGAAGCCGCAATACGTGCAGCTCCGAAGGGCATCAGCATCGATGAAGCTGGCGCGGTGGGCGTGCCCTTTGTTACCGCCCTGGAAGGCTTTCGCCGTGCCGGTGGCGTGCAGGCCGGCCAGACCGTCGCGGTGTTTGGTGCCAATGGCAAGGTCGGGCAGGCTGCCGTGCAACTGGCCGCACGCGCGGGCGCCAGGGTCATCGCCGTGCAGCGGCAGGACATGCTGGAAGGCTTTGCAAGCGCGCCGGTGGACGTGGTCAATGCCAAGGCAGTGGACCCGGCCACCCGCATCCTCGAATTGACCCAGGGCCGGGGTGCCGACGTCATCTTCAACACCGTGGACAAAGTCTATTGGGAAGCCGGTCAGGCCGTGATGGCCAAGGGTGCCACGCAGATTTTCATCATTGCCACCAAAGGCGACAGCGTGACGTTTGACGTGTTCCGCTTTTACCGGGGCATGCACACCCTGGTGGGCATTGACACGTTGGCGCTGGACTGCGTGCGCTCCTGCGAGCTGCTGGACAGTGTACGGGCCGGCTTTGAAGACGGCAGCCTCAAACCCTTCCCCGTGCTGGCAGCTGATGTGATCGACCTGTCGCAGGCACTCACCGGTTACCGCCGCGTATTGGCCGGGGCACCGGGCCGCATTGTGTTGCACCCCTGAAAGTCTGAACCATGAACATCACCCGCTTTGACCAGGCCCCGACCTACGTGGCACCCAACCACTTTGACATGCGCTGCCTGCGCCTGCAGGGCCACGAGGCCGGGCCGTCGCAAGCCCTGTGGATGGGCGTGTCGCAGATCGCGCCCGGCGGCCACACCAGCCTGGACGGATCTCCCGTTGAAAAGCACTATGTGGTGCTGGAAGGCGAAGTCACCCTGGTGAGCGAGCTGGCCGGTCAGCAGACCGAAGCCGTGTTGCGCCGCCATGACTCGGCCTGCTTTGCCCCAGGCGAAAAACGTCAACTGGTCAACCGCACAACCCAATCCGCCAGCATCCTTCTGGCCATGCCCTACCCGCCCCAAGCTCAGCCCAAACCCGTTTAACTTAAAACATCAGGAGACACACCATGAATCGCCGCCACATTCTCACTGCCACTGCCCTTGCGACCCTGCTGCTCGGGGCACAAACCGCCCAAGCGCAAACACCGGATTGGCCCAAGCAAACCATCAAACTGGTGGTGCCCTTTACCGCAGGCAGCGGGACCGACATCGTGGCCCGTGCCGTGGCCGAGCGCCTGACCCAAGCGTTGGGCCAGTCCGTGGTGATCGAAAACAAACCCGGCGCGGGTGGCACCATCGCCGCCAACCAGGTGGCCAAGTCCACACCCGACGGCTACACCCTGCTGGTGCATTCATCCGGCCATGTGGTCAACCCGGCCATCTACCCCAATCTGCCCTACGACACCCTCAAGGACTTGAGTGGCGTGACCACACTGGCCAGCCTGCCCAACATTCTGGTGGTGTCGCCCACCAAAGGCTACAAGGACGTGAAAGACCTGGTGGCCCACGTCAAGGCCAAGCCTGACGCCTTCAACTATGGCTCTGCCGGCACCGGCTCGGCCACCCACATCAACGCGGAGAAATTCCGTGTGGCAGCGGGCATCACCGCCACCCATGTGCCGTACCGGGGCACGCCCGAGGCGCTGACCGAAACCATTGGCGGGCGCATCGACTGGTTCTTTGCCCCCATCGTTTCGGCCCTGCCACTGGTCAAGGACGGTAAGCTGCAGGCCCTGGCCGTGGGCACGCCCAAACGCTCGGACGACTTGCCCAATGTGCCCACCACGGTGGAGGCGGGTTTCCCGGGCTCGGAATACACCTTCTGGGTTGGCATGCTGGCCCCGTCGGCCACGCCCCGGCCGGTCATCGACAAGCTCAATGCTGAGGTGGTGAAGATCCTGAATCAAAAAGAATTCAAGGCCCGGCTGGACGCCATCGGTGCCGACCCCATGCCCATGACCCCAGCCGCGTTTGACGCCTTCATCAAGTCAGAAACCGAAGCCACCGCCAAGCTGGTGCAGGCGGCGGGGATCAAGGCGAACTGAGGACACGATCAGGGCCGATTCAATATTGATAGCAAACTATTGAATATTGACGGGGACTTCAGGCACTTTTAATGCCTCACGCCGCCGGAATTGCCGCTTTGGGACCGGCGGGCATTGTGGTCCGGCCTGATGCCGGGGCTCCCCCACCCATCGCCCCCTGCACCACATTGCCGACCATGTCCGCCGTCACCGCCGACAGTGTCCAGCCCAGGTGCCCGTGCCCGGTGTTGTAGAACACATTGGCTGACATGCCGCGTCCCACGCGCGGCATCATGTTGGGCATCATGGGGCGCAGGCCGGCCCAGGGCACCACCTGGCGGGTGTTGATGCCGGGGAAGCACTGGTTCACCCACGCAATGAGGGGCCGGATGCGGTCGGCGCGGATGTCCTTGTTGTAGCCGTTGAATTCGGCGGTGCCCGCCACGCGGAAACGGTCCAATCCCAAACGGCTGGTGACCAGCTTGGTCTCGTCGTCCAGCAGGCTCACGACGGGCGCGGCCGACTGGCTTTGCGCGTCGGGCAAATTGACGGTGATGGAGTAGCCCTTCACCGGGTAGATGTTGACCCGGTCGCCCAACTGGGCGGCAAAGCTGCGGCTCTCGACCCCGGCGCACACCACCAGACCGTCGAACTGGTGCGTGACGTGGCCGCCACCGTCCGCCACAGTCACCTCGGCCGTCGTGCCGTCGCTGTGCAGGGCCAGGACGTCTTGCCCGTAAAGGCACTGCACGCCCAAGCGCTCGGCGGCTCTGCGCCATGCCGGTGGTGAACTTGTGAATGTCGCCCGTGGAGTCGCTCTCGGTGAAGTAGCCACCATAGTAATTGCCGGCCAGCGTGGGCTCAATCGCCTTCATTTCACTCGGGGTGACGGCACGGCGCGGCAGGCCCCCTTGGGCCAGCATCTTGCTCACCTCCCCGGCGTGGTCGAAGCCCTTTTTGTCGCGGTAGATATGCAGGATGCCTTCTTTCTTGAGGTCGAAGTCCACCCCTTCTTCCTGTGCCCAGGCGAACAAATGCTCACGCGCGGCAATGGCCAGGCGGGCAGATTCCATCGTGTTGCGCTCGTAGTGCGGGATGTTGCCGATGAACTCCACAAACCAGCTCAGCTTGTGCCAGCTCGGCTTGGGGTTGACCAGCAGCGGGGCGTCGCTTTTCAGCATCCACTTCAAACCTTTGAGGATGGTGGACGAATGATTCCACACCTCGGCATTCGACGCTGACAACTGGCCGCCGTTGGCGAACGATGTTTCCATCGCCGCGTAGCGGTTTTTCTCAAACAGGGTGACGGCTAAGCCGCGCTTGGCCAGGGCGTACGCGGTGGTGACGCCGGTGATGCCGCCGCCGATCACGGCGATGGACGAGGCATTTGATTTTGCGGTTGATTTCATGGTTCAGATCTCCAAACAAGTCGAGGGTGTCAAAGTGACAAAAAGCACGCCCACGCACCATGCGCGGCATACACCCCCTCTGTTTGGAACCTGAGAGATTCGTGGTCTTGTCATTGCAACGAGGCCACTTGCTCCTGCGGTGTGCCGGGTGACTGAACCCGGCAACTCTTCAGAGATATCAACGATCCAGATCGGTCCTTTTGCCTGAGAGTTTCCGGGGTGGTTGCTCCTTCGGCGTCGCGGCTGAACGCGATCTCTCCCGATCCGAATTTCAAAAAGAACGAACTATGCCAGAAAACGCTCCGTCAACGCCACCCAGAAGGCAGCACCCGGCGCGATGATGTCATCGTTGAAGTCGTAGCCCGGGTTGTGCACATGGCAAGCGCCCGGTGTGCCAGGGCCGCCATTGCCCACAAAAAAGTAACAGCCCGGCACGCGCTGCAGCATGAAAGAAAAATCTTCGCTGGCGGTGAACATCGGGCCATTGGGGTCAACGCGCTCGGTGCCAAACAGCTGCAGCGCCACATCCGCAGCCAAAGCCGTTTCTTGCGGCGTGTTGACGAGCACGGCATAACCTTCCCGCCAAGCAATCGACGCCTGCACACCAAAGCTTGGCGCCTGCTGCTCGACCAGTGCCACGATGCGCCGTCTTCAGCAAGTCCCGCACACCGGTGTCAAGCGCCCGCACGCTGAACTTGAGACGGGCATCTTCAGGGATGACATTGTTGGCCTCGCCCGACTGGAAGGCGCCCACCGTGATCACCGCCATCTGCAGCGGATCGACGTTGCGCGACACGATGGTCTGCAACGCCATCACGATGGACGATGCCGCCACCACGGTATCCACCGACTGGTGCGGCATAGCGCCATGGCCACCGCGTCCCTTCAAGTGGATGGTCAAGTTGTCGCTGGACGCCATAGTGGCGCCACTTCGGAACAGCAGCGCCCGGCTTCAATACCCGGCATGTTGTGCATGGCAAACACGGCATCGCAGGGGAAGCGATCAAACAGGCCATCTTCCATCATCTTGCACCGCGCCACCCGGCCTTCTTCGGCAGGTTGAAAGATCAGGTTCAACGTGCCATCGAAGTCGCGACTCTGCGCCAACTCCTTGGCAGCAGCCAGCAACGTGGCGGTATGGCCGTCGTGTCCGCAGGCGTGCATCATGCCCGGCGATGTGCTGACCCATGCACGGGTGCCTGCTTCGTGAATCGGCAACGCATCCATGTCCGCACGCAGCCCCAGGGAACGGGTACCTTTGCCACGGCGCAAGTGCCCACCACGCCGGTTTTGCCGAGGCCGGTCGTGACTTCATAGCCCCAGTCGCGCAACTTGCCAGCCACCAGAGCCGCTGTGCGGTGCTCCTCAAAGGCCAGCTCGGGGTGGGCATGAATGTCACGGCGAAGCTGGATGAATTCGCCGACGCGTTCGGTCATCGCGTGGCCCATGTAAATGTCTTCAAGCATGGTCAATTCACCGCTTTCATTCTCGCTATCCCTTTGGCTGTCAGCCATGCCGCTCTCATCCACGCCGTTTACTGCGGTTCCAGCTTGATCGACTTGGCAATCGCCGCGGCCTTGACCGCTTCTTTTTTGTAGAAGGCATCGAGCTGTGCCAGGGTCATGGGTTCGGCCACCGTGCTGCCGGCGGTCTCAATGATTTTGCGAATGTCTGCGTTGCCCAGCGCGGTGTAGGCGGCTTTGTGCACGGCGGCCACTTGGGCATCAGGCGTCTTGGCACTGGCTTGAATGCCAATCCAGATGCTGAACTGGTAGTCCTCAAAGCCTTTGGTGGCGCTGGCCAGGGGCAGCTTGGGCAGGCGTGCCAGCGGTTGGCTGGAGGCGACGGCCAGCGCCTTGACTTGGCCGCCATCGACGGCACCTAATACAGGCCCGACCAAGGGAACGACTGCAAAGTCAATCACCCCGCCCATCAAGTCTTTAACGTAAGGCGCCATGCCGCTGTAGGGCGCGTGCAGGCCTCTGGCACCTGCCGTTTGCAGAGCCTTTTCAGCCATCAGGTGGTAAAGGGAACCGACGCCCGTGGAGCCAAAGCTGAGGGGCTTATCAGCCTTTTTAGCCAGTGCGACGAACTCTTCCAGCGTGTTCACCGGCAAATCCTTGCGCACGACAATGGCGATGGGTGTGTACCCCACCAGGGCGGCCAGGCGCATGTCTTCCGGCTTGTTTTTGGCAGCAGCCACCCCCAGCGGCGTGTAGATGAGCTCCAGGGGTGAGCCCGCCAACATGGTGTACCCATCGGGCTGGGCATTGGCGGCCTTGAGCACACCCAGGGAGCCCCCCACGCCCACCACGTTTTCCACGATCACGGGCTGGCCAAACACTTCTGCCATGCCTTTGCCGACGGCGCGCCCGAGCACATCGGAGCCTCCGCCCGGCTGGAAAGGCCACGATCATGCTGACGGGCTTGGTCGGGTAAGTCTGCGCAGCCACTGAGGCGGCCAACACAAGGCCTGCGAACAGTGCACTGCAATGACGAACCAAAGTGCGGGGGGTAATGTGCATGGCGGTCTCCAAAAAAGTAAGGGGATGAAGCGAATGGTAGATGGGCACAATCAATGTGTCCAATGACTTATTTATGTAGTTATCATTCATTTTTCTCATTGCTTTACGGATTCGTCGAAGAGGAAACCGGCCATGAATATCAAGCACCTGGAACACCTGCTGGGCCTGGCCGACACCGGCTCCTTCAGCCGCGCGGCCGAGAAACTGTTCATCACCCAATCGGCCTTGAGCCGCAGTATTCAAAGCCTGGAAGACGACTTGGGTGCCAAGGTGCTGGACCGCATTGGCAAGCGCAACGAACTCACGCCGCTGGGGCTGGACGTGGTGGCCCGCGCCCGCCACATCGTGCGCGATGCCGCCGAGTTGCGCCACAGCGCGCAGTTGCTGCAGCAAGGGGGCAAGGGCTCCATCAGCGTGGGATTGGGGTCGGGGCCGGGTGCCTTGTTGACGACACCCCTCATGTGCGCCGCTGCGGGGCACTTCCCCGGCATGCGGGTTTCCATCACGCGGGGCTCCACCGAGCTGCAAATCCAGCAACTGCGAAGCCGCCAGCTGGATGCCATGGTAGTGGACATGCGCCGCGTCGTGCCTGCCGCCGACTTGAACATTGAATCCCTGACTGAAATTCGCGCAGGATTCATTGTGGGCGCCAGCCACCCTCTGGCCGCAAAACGCGCCGTCAACTTTCTGGACATCATGAACTACCCGGTGGCCTCCATACCCCTGTCAGATGAAGTGGTGCGCCTGTTGGTGGATCAATACGGGGCGCTGGCCAATCCATCGGCCATGGTCACGTTGGTGTGTGAGGACGTCGCCAGTTTGTTGGCAACGGTGGCGCAAACCCAGGCCATTTTTTTAGGCATCGTGGCTGCCGCCAAACCTGGGCTGCAAGACGGATCGCTGATTGAATTGCCCATCAAACCCAAGCTCAAGGCGGACGCCCGATTTGCCTACGTCACCTTGGCAGGACGCACCGAGGCCCCGGTGATGACGTGGTTCCGCCAGTTTGTGCGTGAGCATTTGCACGATTGATTGCTGGGTTCATTGTTTAGCGAGCTTCAATATTGATAGCATACTATTGAATATTGACAGGGACTAGCAGCCACTTTCACCCCTCAAGTCGATATTTAGCCATCAACCTCGCCCGTTGACCCGGCGCAAAATTGATGCGCGCCGGGTCACCCTTGACGGCGGCAATCAGCCGCTTGTCCATCACCGCAAACCACAGGGGTGGCACGTAGGCCAGTGGAAACATGCCAAAGTAACCATTGGGCAGTTGCGGTGCTTCTTCAAAGTGCCGCAGCGACTGGAACCGCCGCAACGGGTGGGCGTGGTGGTCGGAATGGCGCTGCAGGTGAAACGTGGCCCAGTTGGAAAACAGGTGGTTGCTGTTCCACGAGTGCTGCGGCTTGCAGGTCTCGTATCGGCCGTTGGCATTCTTCTGGCGCAGCAAGCCATAGTGCTCGATGTAGTTGGCCGACGTGAGCTGAAAGTTGGACCACAACGACGCAGGCAGCAAAAACAACAGCACCTGTGGACCGAGCCAAACACACAAGCCGCCCCACAGCGCCAGCGTGATCAGCGCAGGCTGAATGATCTCGTTGTGCAGCGACCAGAATGGCTGGCCATCCACACGCAAACGATCGCGCTCCAGTGCCCAGGCGCGACGAAACGCACCGGGCATTTCGCGCAGTACAAAACGCCAGATCGATTCCCCCATGCGGCTGGAGGCGGGGTCGTCGGGCGTGGCCACATCGCGGTGGTGACCGCGGTTGTGCTCAACAGTGAAGTGGCCATAAAACGTGGGCGCCAAAATCAACTTGGCCAGCCATTTCTCCAGCGGGGTCTGCTTGTGGCCAATCTCGTGGCCCAGATTGATGCAAAAGCCGCCCACACCCCCGGTGGCAATGACCAGCCCCAGTTGCGCACCCCAAGTCAAATCAGCGGTTTGGCTGAACCAGGCCGCATAAATAAACGCGCCCCACAGCAGCGGCACCAGCGCAAACGTCACATAGCGGTAATACCGGTCTGCCTCCAGCGCGGGCACGGCCGACTCGGGCGGGTTACTGGTGTCCGTGCCAAGCGCCAGGTCCAGCAAGGGCGCAATCACGTAGGTAAAGATCACAGGCAGCCACAGCATCAGCGTGACGGGGTGCCACTGCCACAGCAGCGGGCCGGCGGCAATGGTCAACGGCACCAGCAAGGACAGCACCCAAGCCAATCGCTTTTTGTCCCGGTAGGGCGGTGCAGTTGGGTTGGGCAGTGTGGCTGACATGGGGTGACCTCCTGAGCGTGATTCTGCCCTGCTAGGCGCGCGGCGTCACATCGACGATCGGAATATCAAAATTGATAGCAAACTATTGATGATTGGCGGGGACTATAGGCCTTTTTAGCTGAAGAACCACCGTCAACACGCCACACCCGGCTGCCAGCCAAACCGCCAACACACCCTGTGGGTAATCGGTAGGGGCCCACAGCAACCACAGACCGATGGCACACAACACCGAGCCCAGCACGCGCTGGTTGCGCAGACTTTGCCACACGGCGGGAAAACGCCCCGCCAACCACGCACCGCTCAAGCCCGCCAGCCAGCCACCACTGGCACCTGCCAACACATCGACCGGCCAGTGAGCACCCACGGCGATGCGGGAGAAGCCTATGGCACAGGCCAGTCCCAAAACAGCGAGGAACCCAAAGACTGCTTGGGCGCTGAATGAAACATTGCTGGCAGAACGATGCCCTGAAGGTATCGACGGTTTCAGCAACAAAGTCGCCAACACTGCTGCCGCACACGCAAAGGCACTGATGGTGTGCCCGGAGGGAAAACTCACGTTGTGCAGCAGCGGGCCAATCACCTGGAACTGAGCCACGTCCAGCACGGCAGCCGGCCGGGGCGCTTCATACAAGCGTTTGAAGGCGATGGAATACAGGCCGCCCACGGGCAGGGCCGCCACCACCGCCACCATGGCCTGGGGCCGCCATAACAAAAGGGGCGACAACAGCGCAAACAGCAGGTCTGCCTCACCCATCAAGGTCAGGAAGCTCCACAGGCCTGCCGGGGAATCGGTCGGGTGGTGAACCGACCATCGGTTCAGCGCCAAAAACAGTTCGTGCTGGGGAGCTTGCGACTGAAGCCAGAAAGCCAGCGCCAGCAGCAAGAAGGCAGGCAGACACCAGGCCAGCCAAGGCCGCCCCGGCCCATTCACGCCAACTGAATGTGCGTCAGTTGGATCGGCCAAGGGATGGGTCCAGTGGGCCTTGCCAGTTGTGACACAGCAGGTAGTTGAAATGGGCAATTTGCCGGCCCATGCGATTCACCGGCAGTTGCTCCAGCAACTCGCAGCGCTCAAACTGGGTGGGCCCGACCGGTGGCGCAAAACTCATTTGGGACCAGTCCAGCAGCATGACCGATTCACCGGGCTGCAGCACACCCCACCACAGGCCAAACTGGTCAAAGTGCCGCTGAACCACCTTCACGCCCAGAGGCCGCGCGTACCAGGCAATGCGGCTCGCCAGCGTCCAGTTGAAGACGGCCAGTGTGGGCTGAACGCCCTGGCTGTTTTTGTTTTTTCCAGCCAGTTCACGGCCCTGGTGGGCCGCTGCATCCCAGCCGTAGAGATCAGCAAAGGGGTTGAACGGGGAATCAGCAGGTACCTGCCCGGGCTGGCTGCGTGCCTGCTCGCCCACCTCGGAAGCCACTCCGCCTGCCAACATCAAACCGGCCAGACCCACACAGGCCAGCGCTTGAATGACGCCCAGCGCCACCATCGCTTTGCGGCTGCGCAACCACAGCGCCTGGCACCCGACAGCGGCGGCAGGTGTCAGCGCAATCCAGGCGGACGTGGACCAATGGGGCAGGGTGGAACCACGACCGGACAGGTAGGTCATCAACAACAGGGCGGGCAAGCCAAAGCACAGGCTGAAGGTGACCGCTGACAGACGGCGGTGCGGCGCCGACAAGCGCCCACTCTCCAATCTCCAGGCCACCACCACACCCACCAACAACAGCGCGCCATAGCCCAATACCTGCACCACGGCAAATGCCAGCACCCGGCTGAAGCGCCACTCAGCCGTACCCGCAGCGTGACCAAACTGGTAGGCAAATGAAATCCAGTCGTGCGTGGCGTTCCAGCCGATCACGGGGCTGATCAACAGCCCTGCCAGGATCACGGCCAACCACGGGCCGCGCATCGTCAGCAGGCGCGGACCATGCGACAGCAACAGCGCCAGCACCGCCCCCAGCCCGATCAGGATGGCCGTGTATTTGGCCAACCCTGCCAGCCCCAAAAACAGGCCCAAGCCTAACCACAACGGCAAGCGATGCAACTGGCGGGCATCGCACAACTGCCAGCAAAACACCATGCTGGCGCAGGCAATGGGCATGAGCAGGGTGTCGGGCACCAGCGCCACGCCCAGCAGGTGGGGAATGGGGCTCAGGCACCAGAGGATCAAGGCGATCAAGGGAGTGCTCAAAGACGATGATGAGTCCGCATCAGCCTTCGGGAACAGGGCTGCCGTTACCGCCATCACGCCCACCGCACCCAGCAGCCAACTGCTCATGGGAACGACGCGCATCAGCAGGTCACTGCCCCCCAGCACATTCCAGGGCCATTGGAGCCAACCCACCAGCGGCGGGTGGTCAAAATAACTCCAGGCGATGTTGGCGGAATACAGGGTGTATTGGGTCTCGTCGGGCGACAAGTGAAACGACGATGCCAGCAGCAGGTGCGCCAACGCGGCCACCGCCAGCAACCCGCGCACCCTGCGGTCCTTAAGCCACTGCATCACGTCGCTTTGGCTGACGCTTTGACGGCGGCTCGTGCCTTGGGCTTCACCCACACAAGCCAGGCCGTGGCGCCGTAGTTCCAGACCGTGCCCACCACAATGCCCGCCAGCGCCGACACCAGCCACGACCCCTTGCTGCCGTCCACGCCATGAATGTAAGAAGCCACACCGACATTGGCGACAGCACCCACGCTGCAGGCTGCCATGAACTTGACCAAGCCGCCCAGAATGCCCCAACCCTTGAGCTGTTGGTCGCGGTAAGTCAGCGCATTGTTCAGGAAGAAATTCCCCACCATGGCCACCATCACGGCGATGGTTTGCGCCGCCACAAAGCTGTTGCCGGGCCAGCTCAGCGCCAGACGCAAAACGGCCAGATGCACCAGCACGCCAAATGATCCGATCGCCGCAAAGGAGACCAGCCGGGAAGGCACCCATCGGCCAATGGTTTTGTCGGCCAACAGCATGAGGTAGTCCCACGCGACGCGGTTGTCCAGCTTGCTCTCGCCGGCGTGGCGATTGCGGAACTGGTAGGGCAGCTCTTTCACACGCAAGGGGGTGGGTGATGACACCACCAGGTCCACCAGAATCTTGAAGCCAATGCTGGACAGGCCATACACCGCGCCTTCAAACGCGGTGCGCCTGATCATGAAGAAGCCGCTCATGGGGTCGTTGAGCTGGATGCCCAACAGCCGCTGGCTCAGGGTGGTGGCCAGGGTACTGATTTTCTGGCGTGATGTGTCCCAGCCCTCCGTGCCGCCGCCTTCCATATAACGCGTGCCGACCACCAGGTCAAAAGTCTCACCGCCATTGTCTTTGTCACTACCCTGCAGCACGGCCAACATCTTGGGCAGCAGGGTTTCATCGTGTTGCAAGTCGGCATCCATCACAGCGATGGAGGGTGCCCCGGTGGCCAGCATGCCCTCCACACAGGCACTGGACAAGCCCCGCCGGCCCACCCGTCGCAGGCAGCGCACGCGTGGGTCTGACCGTGAAATTTCCTGCAGACGGGCTGCCGTGCCATCGGGAGAATCGTCATCCACAAAAATCACTTCCCAGGCGATGCCCTTGAGCACATCGTCGAGGCGATGCAGCATTTCCTCCACATTACCCAGTTCTTTGAACGTGGGAATGACCACCGCCAGCGCCACGGGTTGGGCGACCGCCGTGGGTGCGCCACCGGGTGCGTTGAGGATGTAACGTGAAGTGGCCATGTGGAAATGAGTCAATCAGCAATTCGACCGGGGCTAGTGCACCAGGCACCGGTTCAAACCATTAGAGGCGCGTTGTCCCAAGGAAGACACTATAAATTGAATAGCAAACTATTCAATGCTTACGCGGACAACTGGTCGTTTTCAGTGTCTTCTTTCAGGGACGCGGACCGCGACGCCAAAGGCGCTGCCCGCGAGGCCAGGGGGGCACTGCGGCTTTCACCCGATTTGGACCGGCTGCGGCTTTTACGGGCTGCCCGTGAATGGCGAATTCGTTTCTCGGGCTTGCCCTGTTTACACATTAAAAATCGCCAAACGACCACACCCAGGTAGCCAAGGACCGCCAGCGCGACCAAACCATAGGCATAAGGTTTGATGTCGTCGATGAGTTGCTCCATGGCAATGCTGGCGGCCATCTTGTCGCGGCGTCGCTGCTCTTCAGTGGTCAACGGCCCCACGGGTTCCAGAATCAAAGGTGCAGCCGCCGGGGGGCCTGAATCGTCTATCTTGACCGGTTTGGGCAGGGCGGCATCAATCTCGCGCACCACCTGCGCTACCTCGGAATTCGCCAGATCCTTGTGAATGGGCTTGATGAAATCACGAACCTTGTTGGCCCACTCACTGCCCCAGTCGTCAGGCACCTCAGCGGCTGCTTTGGCACCCGATGCCGCCACACCGGGTGACGTGGCCGTCTTGTTGGCTGACTTTTTGGCGTCAGGAATCGTGCCTGCCTTGTCAAAGTTGGCCAGATGCTCGTTCAGGATGCGGGCTTCAGGCGAGAGGTCTTTGGACAGGTCTGCACTGGTCGCGTCATTGCCGGTTTTATCCAGCGCGGCTGACCAGTTTCCGGTGGATTGTTTCGCACCCGCATCGCCGACGGGCGCCAACAGGTCATTCGATTGTCCGCTGGTCACGTCAGACCATGCACTTGTCGAAAAGGCCACGACCAGGGCGGCTAGAAAAAGGTGAAATTTCATGGTAATCACGGTTCACCCCCATTTTAAGGGTGGCATTGGCTTTCTGGCATCATCAAATTTCAACCCGGCACAAGGGAAAACCTCATGATTCCACTCTCAGTCCTCGATCTTTCCCCCATTCTGGAGGGCAGCACGGCGGCGCAATCCTTCAAAAACTCACTCGATTTGGCCCAACACGCCGAAACCTGGGGCTTCAACCGCTACTGGCTGGCAGAGCACCACGGCATGCCCGGCATTGCCAGCGCGGCCACCGCCGTTCTGGTGGGGCACGTGGCGGGCGGCACCCAAACCATCCGGGTGGGTGCGGGCGGCATCATGCTGCCCAACCACTCACCGCTGGTGATTGCCGAGCAATTTGGCACGCTGGAATCGCTCTATCCGGGCCGTATTGACCTGGGGCTGGGCCGAGCGCCCGGCTCCGACCAGATCACCGCCCGGGCGCTGCGGCGCAACCTGAGCAGCGACTCGGACGAGTTTCCGCAAGACGTGGTCGAGCTGATGGATTTCTTGTCCGATGCGCCCCAGCAGGCCGTGCGGGCGGTACCGGGCACCGGGCTGAAAGTGCCGATCTGGATCTTGGGCAGCAGTACCTTTGGTGCGCAATTGGCCGCCCATTTGGGACTGCCTTACGCCTTTGCCTCGCATTTCGCGCCGCAACAAATGATGCAGGCTATCGCAATTTACCGGGCCAATTTCAAACCCTCCGCCCGGCTGGCCAAACCCTATGTGATGCTGGGCTACAACATTTTTGCGGCCGATACCGACGAAGAAGCGCACTTTCGGGCCAGCTCCATGCAGCAGGCTTTCATCAACCTGCGCACCGGTCGCCCCGCCAAACTGCCGCCCCCGGTGGAAGGCTTCATGAGCCGCATTGGCCCGCAGGAGCACGCCATGCTCAGTCAGGTGCTGTCCAGCGCGGCGATCGGTTCGCCCGATTCAGTGCGCACGGCGCTGCATTCCTTTATTGAACGCACAGGTGCCGACGAGTTGATGGTGACTTGCCAGATCTTTGACCATCGATACCGGTTGCGTTCCTATGAGATTGCCGCCGAAGTAGCGTCTGAGATTGCACTGGCTGACGTCGTGTGAAGGACCACGTCGATGCTACATAATAGATAGCTGACTATTCTTAATTGACGCGGACTCCAACCCATTTTTATCAAGAAATCACATACATTGACTGAAGGAAGCCCATGCCCACGTACCACATTGAAATGATGGAAGGCCGAACCATCGAGCAGAAGAAAAAGCTGGTGGAAGAAATTACCCGTGTCACGGTTGAAGTGTTGGGCGGCTCGCCCGATGCCGTGGACATTCTGATCACCGACGTGAAACGCGAAAACTGGGCCACCGGCGGCAAACTCTGGACCGAGCCTCGAAGTTAAGGGACAAGTCCCTTTGAGTCGCCCCACCACGCTGGCGCAGCTTCAGGCCCACTACGGGGTCAAGTACCGCTGGCGTCTGCTCTTTGCGGTGATGACCGGCACGATGGCCTCCATCATGTCGTCCACCATCGTCAACGTGGCCATCCCCGACATGAGCCACCACTTTGCACTGGCGCAAGACCGGGCACAGTGGGTCACCTCCGGCTTCATGGTGGCCATGACCGTCTCCATGCTGACCACACCCTGGCTGTTGATGCGCTACGGGTACCGGCGCACTTATGCGGCCACCATGTGGCTGTTGCTGGCCGGCGGGGTGGTGGGCGGGCTGTCCAACAACTTCGACCTTGTTCTGGCCGCGCGTGTGGCCGAAGGACTCGCGGCCGGGGTGGTACAGCCAATCCCGGCCATCATCATCTTGCGAGCCTTCAAATCCGACGAACAGGGCCGAGCCAATGGCATTTTTGGCATGGTGGTGGTGCTGGCACCCGCCCTGGGACCCAGCATCGGCGGCATTCTGGTGGACCTGTTTGGCTGGCGCTCGATCTTCTTCATGGTGGTGCCGTTTTGTCTGGCTTCCCTGTGGATGGCCAGCCGCTATGTGCCCGTGACAGCCCCTGGTGGCGAGGCGGCCAACCGGGATGGAGCCGGCCTGGACTGGCGCGGTCTGCTCATGGCCACCGCCGCCACCATGGGCCTGCTCAACGGCATGGTCGCCATCCATAACGGGGCGATGGTGAACGCGTCCCTGCTGCTGGGCGGGGCAATACTGGCCCTGGGCTTCTTCATCGCCTGGCAGCGCAAGCTGGGGCGGGCCCTTCACAAAGACAGCAAGGCACAAGGCCCCTTGATGAATCTGGCGCTTTTCAACCACCGGCAATTTGCCATGGGCAGCATCGTGGCCTTCATCTACGGGACCGCGTTGTTTGGCTCAACCTATCTTTTCCCGGTGTACATGCAAATGGGGCTGGGGCTGTCTGCCTCCCATGTGGGTACCGCCTTGCTGCCAGCCGGATTGGTGCTGGCCGTCACCATTGCGCTGGTAGGCCGCATGGCGGACAAAAAACCCGCCTACCTGCTGGTAAGCATTGGCTTGAGTCTGCTGGCACTGGGCTTCGCGCTGATGGTGACCGTGGGGCTCGCCACCTCAATCTGGACCATTTTGGTGTGGGCCATTGTGGGGCGCATCGGTTTGGGCTTCATTTTGCCCTCCCTCAACCTGGGCGCCATGCGCGGGCTGGACCACCACCTGATTCCCCAGGGCGCGAGTGTCATCAGCTTTTTGCGCATGGTGGGCGGTGCGGCCGGTGTCAGCCTGTGCGCCATCGTGCTGGAACTGCGCCTGGCCGCCCATGGTGAATCACTGATGCAACCGTCGACCAACCCGGCGCGGCTGGCGGCCTTCAACGAATCGTTTCTGATGCTGGCCAGCCTGTGCGCGCTGGCCATCGTGGCGGCATGGCAATTGCGTGCACCGAAACATGCGAGCAGCGGTCAGCCAAATGGGCACCCGCCGCGTTGAATCACCAGTCCCTCACAGGAGTGCGTCCCCATCATGTGCCAACTACTCGGAATGAATAGCCGCTTGCCGGCCAGCCTCACCTTGAGCTTTACCGGCTTTTCGCAGCGCGGCGGCTGCACCGACCATCACGCTGACGGGTGGGGCATCGCATTTTTCGAGAGTGAGGGCTCAGCACCCGGCAAAGGCATCCGCTACTTCGTGGACAAGGAAAGCGCTGCCACGTCCCCCATCGCGAAAATGCTGCGCAGCTACCCCATCAAAAGCCACAACGTGGTGGCCCACGTCCGCAAGGCCACGGTGGGTGCTGTCACTTTGGAAAACAGCCACCCGTTTGTGCGCGAACTGTGGGGCCGCTATTGGGTATTTGCCCACAATGGTGACCTGAAAGACTTCAACCCGCCGATCCACGGCAACTTCCGGCCCGTGGGCAACACCGACAGCGAACTGGCTTTTTGCTGGATCATGCAGGAGTTGTCCAAATCCCATGCCGGGGTGCCCAGTGTGGAGGAACTCACACTCACCCTGCGCGAACTGGTGCCGCAAATTGCCAAGCATGGCACCTTCAATTTTCTCCTCAGCAACGGGCAGGCCCTGTGGGCCCATGCCAGCACCAAACTGTTTTACCTGGTGCGGGAGTACCCGTTTTGCGAAGTGCAATTAAAGGACGAAGATGTGCGCGTGAACCTGGCCGAGCTCAATGGCCGTGATGACCGCCTGGCCATTGTGGTCACCGAGCCGCTCACCACCAACGAGGCATGGACAGCGCTGGCCGCCAATGATTTGACTGTGTTTGTAGACGGTACGCACATGAGGCCCTGCGAGAAGGCCGGTGTAGCGGAATTGGTGGCCGTCGCCTGAGGTCAATCCGCGAGGGCGGCCTCCAGCGCGTCAATGAACATGGCCGCCACGTCAAACCCGGTCTGATCAAAAATTTCCTGAAAGCAAGTGGGGCTGGTCACATTGATTTCGGTGACTGATTCGCCAATGATGTCCAGACCAATCAACAGCAAGCCCCGCGCCGCCAAAATCGGGCCAATGTGCTCAGCCACGCTGCGGTCGTGATCACTCAGTGACTGCGCCACGCCTTTGCCACCCACCGCCAGGTTGCCGCGCACTTCGCCGCCCTGGGGAATGCGGGCCAGACAAAAGGGCACGGGCTTGCCGCCAATGATCAAGACCCGTTTGTCGCCCAGTGAGATCGCAGGGAGGAACTTTTGCACCATGACCGTTTGCGCGCCCTCGCGGTTCAGTGTTTCGGTGATGGCACCCAGGTTCAGTCCATCTTCCTTGACCCTGAAAATGCCCATGCCCCCCATGCCATCCAGCGGTTTCAGGATGATGTCCTTGTGCTCGGCATGAAATCGTTTGATGTCATCGGCATCGCGTGTGACCAGCGTGGGGCCGATGAACTGGGGGAACTCCATGATGGCCAGCTTTTCGGGGTGGTCACGCAAGGCGGTGGGCTTGTTGAACACTCTGGCACCTTCGCGCTCGGCCTGCCCCAGCAAGTGGGTCGCATAGAAAAATTCCGGGTCAAACGGCGGGTCCTTGCGCATGATGACGGCGTCAAAGTCAGCCAGGGCTTGCGGGCGCTCATCAGGCTTTGCTTGTTGGGACGTGAACCAGTGGCCTGAGTCCCCCGTCAAGGTGATGTCGCGCACGAAGGCCGTGACTTTTTCGCCGCGTTGCCAGCGAACGTCTTTGGGCTCGCAGGCCGCCAGGGTATGGCCGCGCTTTTGCGCCTCACGCATCATCACAAAGGTGGTGTCTTTGTAGATTTTGAAGGACTCAAGCGGGTCGGCGATAAACAGAATATTCATGAAAGATGTGGAGAGTATGTCGGGTCGGCAGGTCAACCCGGCAGGGTTGAAGATTTTCCGAACTGTTGCACAAAAACCGCCAACGCGCCCGCCACCACCCCCCAAAACGCCGAGCCGACTCCGGCTATTTGCAGGCCGCTGAGCGTGACCAGGAACGTGATGATCGCGGCCTCGCGGTGCGCGTCATCCTTCACGGCAGTGGCCAATGCACTCCCGATGGTGCCCAGCAAGGCCAAGCCGGCAATCGCGGCGACCAGTTCTTTGGGGAAGGAAGTCAACACCCCGGTGATGGCTGCGCCAAATATGCCGATCAACACATAAATGGCGCCGCAGGACACGGCCGCGGTGTAGCGGCGTTGGGAGTCCGGGTGGGCTTCTTCACCCATGCAGATGGCGGCAGTGATGGCACTCAGGTTGAGCGCGAATGCGCCAAAAGGTGCCAAAACCAGCGTCGCGAGTCCGGTGAGAGTGATCACTTTGGAAATCGGGATGCCCGCGTTGCCATTGTTGGGGGTGGCCGACTTGCGCCCATACCCAGCCGCCTGAATGGCCGCCACACCCGGCAGGTTTTGCGAGGCCATGGTCACCACAAACAGCGGCAGTGCCAGGCTGACGGCCGCACTCAAGGTGAAAGTGGGAACCGTCAAAACCGGAATGACAGGATAAAAAGAGACGCTAGTCCCTGTGAATCCTTGATAGTTTGCTACAAACAAAATAGCAATCAACAATGTAATTGGCACGGCGTAACGGGGCAGCCAGCGCCTTGCCGCCAGGTAGGTGAGCAGCATCAGCGCAACCAGCGGCAAGGCGGTTTGGGCAGCGATGAACCCCTGCATGCCAAACCGGGTCAACACCCCGGCCAGCAACGCCGAGGCCACCCCCAAGGGGATGCGGTTCATCACCCGTTCAAACCAGCCGGTCACGCCACACAGGGTGATCAGCGCAGCACACACCATGAACGCGCCCACACCTTCAGCCATGGTGAAGCCGCCCCCACTGTGACCGCCCAGCGCGGCCGTGGCCAGCACTGCCGCACCCGGAGTGCTCCAGGCCACCATCACCGGCTTGCGCCACCACAGTGACGGCAGGATGGAGCACAGCCCCATGCCAATCCCCAGCGCCCACATCCATGACGCGATCATGTCGGGTGTGGCCTTGAAGGCCAGTGCCGCCTGGAAAACGATGGCCACTGAACTGGTGAAACCCACCAGAACCGCCACAAATCCGGCGGTGAAGGCGGAAGGACTCAGGTCTCTGAAAAATCGCATCAAATTTCGATTTTGCTTCCCAACTCCACCACTGAGTTGTTGGGCAACTTCAGAAAGTCTGCTGCGCCACTGGCGTTGTGGTGCATTTGCGCAAACAGCTTTTCGCGCCAGGGTGCCATGCCGCTGCCAATGGTGGGAATGACGGTGTCCCTGGATAAAAAGTAACTCGTGGTCATGGCTTCGAGCTCGCAGCCCCGTCCCTTGATTTGTTGCAGGGCCTTGGGGACATCCGGGTCGTTCTTGAAACCATAGTGCACCGTCACTTGCCAGCAATCGTGCCCCAACGATTCGATGGCCAGACGTTTGTCCAATCCAATCCAGGGGACTTCGTGGTTGTTCACGGTCACAAACAGGTTGTTTTCATGCAGCACCTTGTTGTGTTTCAGGTTGTGCAGCATGGCATTGGGCACGGTGCCTGGTTCGGCAGTGAGAAAAACGGCCGTACCCTCCACCCTGAGCGGTGGGCTGACAAACACCGCCTCCAGAAAACTGGGCAAGTCCAACGCATCGGAGCGCAATTTTTCATTGAGCAGGCGGCGTCCATCCTTCCAGGTCATCATCAGTGTGAAAACCGCGCCGCCTATGGCCAGCGGGAACCAGCCGCCGTCAAACAGCTTGAGCAGGTTGGAGGCCCAAAAGGCGAAATCCACCACAAAGAAAACGCCTGTGGCCGCAAAGCACAGCGCCAGCGGGTAGCGCCATTTGTAGCGAATGACGAAAAACGTCAGGACGGTCGTGATCAGCATGTCCGTACACACGGCAATGCCGTAGGCAGCGGCCAGATTGCTTGAAGAGCGGAACATGACCACCGCAAGAACAATCGCCACGAACAGACCCCAATTCACGAAGGGCATGTAGATTTGTCCGGCGTCGCGCGCACTTGTATGAATCACGTTCAGACGTGGCAGGTAGCCCAGCTGAATGACTTGCTTGGTCACGCTGAAAGCCCCGGTGATCAAGGCTTGCGAGGCAATCACGGCAGCCAGGGTGGCCAGAATGACCAGCGGGATGAGCGCCCAATCCGGCGCCATCATGTAAAAGGGGTTTTTGACCGCAGCGGGGTTCTTGAGGAGCAAGGCACCCTGGCCAAAATAGTTCAGCGTGAGCGAAGGCATCACCACACTGAACCACGCCAGGCGAATGGGCTTTTTGCCAAAGTGGCCCAGATCCGCATACAGCGCTTCAGCTCCGGTCACGCACAGGACCACGGCACCCAGCAATATGAACGTGATGCCCGGGTTGTCCCACATGAACTTGACCGCGTAATGCGGGCTTAGCGCCCACAGGATCACCGGATTGGTGGCAATTTGGCTCAAGCCCAAGACAGCAATCACCAGGAACCATATCAGGGTCAGCGGGCCAAAAAACTTGCCAATGCCGGCGGTGCCGCGCTTCTGCACTGAAAAGAGCAGGAACAAAACAACCAGCGTCAGCGGCACCACATATTTGTGAAAGTGGGGGGAAACAACCTCCAGACCTTCCATGGCCCCCAGCACCGAGATTGCTGGGGTGATGACGCCATCGCCATAAAAAAGACAGGTGCCAAAAATGCCGACCATGAGCAACACTCGCCGCAACCGGGGACTGCCCAGCACCGCTTGCGAGGCCAGCGCCAGCATGGCGACGAGTCCACCTTCGCCGTTGTTGTCTGCGCGAAGGACCAGCACGACATATTTGATGGAGACGATGACCGTCAGGGTCCAGAAGAAAATGGACAGGATGCCGTAAACGTTTTCAGGGGTGAAGGGAACGTGGCCGGAACCAAAAACCTCTTTGACCGCGTAGAGAACGCTGGTACCGATATCGCCGTAAACCACGCCAATGGCGCCGAGGGTGAGCGCCGTGAGAGACGATTTGGATGCTGACACAAATTCACCCCGTCTTGAGATGGCAGGGTTCCGTTCCGTTTGGGAAGCGTATTTTGCGCCTGCTGCGGCCCAAGTCCTATGTCGCGTAATGTCGAATTGTCACGGGCGCCACAAATGTTGCACCGCAACAACTAGAAGTCTTGACTCTGGACGCGACAACTGTCAGGCGTAAACCTCGGCGTCAGGATCGGTGGCTTCCATCTCATAGCTGGCAGCCACCATGGCCAGACGACCGATCACGCCATACATGTAAAAGCGATTCGGCGCACTGGCACCAGGTTTCATGCCGGGCTGAGGTAAGTGCGTACTCTCTTCAAAAGCCAGTGGCACATAGCGTGAGCCCGGTGCGTTCAGGTTTTCGTCAATGCCGCGCTCAGCATGAACGCGGTAAAAGCCACCTACCACGTAGCGATCCATCATGTAGACCACGGGCTCTGCAACGGCATCGTTCATTCGCTCGTAGGTCAACACACCTTCCTGCAAGATGACTTCGCGTGGCGCCCGGTTTCAACTTTGCCGCCTGCTCGCCTTTTCCCGCGTGATAAACGCTTGTGGTCTTAGGCGCCTCCAGGTCCTTGGCACTCACGAAGGGTCAGGCGCCCATGTCCATCGGAGCTGCCATCGCTATGCTCTGCGGCCTGCTTGAGCACCACAAAGGGCTTTTCGTTGATCCCGTATTCCTTGTACTTGCGGCGAATCTTGGCCAGCAGTGCATCCACGCTGGCTGCTCAAGTCTCCATTTCGGACGCTGGCGACAGGTCGACTTCGCCGGATTCAGGTGGCAAACATGGGATTGATGAGCCACGGGTCCACGCCCAACAATTTGCCAAAGCGCTTGGACACTCTTCATAGCACTTGAAAATGGTTGCTTTTGCGCCGCGCAGACCACTCAGCGTGCAAGGGTGGCAACACGTACTGCTCTGCATTCTTCCAAAATGCCAGGTACGCCGGTGGACAGACTCGTTGTTGAGCAAAATGGTGCAAGGGTTAGGAAACGCTTCAACCCCAAGCGGTTTTCGCCGCGAACCACCGGCTCCAGCGTCACGCGACTCCCGTTGGGAAGCTCGATGGTGGTGTTTTTTTTGATGGCCGGGTCGATTGATCCCACCCGCACATTGAGCCCTGCCATTTGAAAAATGCGTCGCAATTGAGCCACATTGCTCAAATAAAACGTATTGCTGGCGTGGTTTTCAGGAATCAGTAACAGGTTGCGTGCCTCTGGCAAATTTTTTCAATGGCGGCCATCGCGGCTTGCACAGCCGACGCAACATGGGCGCGGTCAGGTTATTCCAGTTGCCGGGAACAGGTTGGTATCGACCGGTGCCAGTTTGAAGCCCGCATTGCGGATGTCCACCGAGCTGTAAAACGGGGGGGTGTGCTCCATCCACTCCAGGCGGAACCAGCGTTCGATGGCAGGCATGGAATCCAGAACGCGCTGCTCAAGTTCGTTGATGGGGCCGGTAAGCGCGGTGACGAGATGGGGAACCATGCGGTACTCTAAGTTGGGGACTGCACCATTGCAGCCTGGATTTCAAGATCTGGGGACGAAATCCCCGCTTGCAAGAATGCGTCTGACACTACTTTTCCGGATTTGGTTCTGGCCTTTTTGGACACCACCAAATCGCCCTCGGGGTGCGTCAGCTGCGCACCTCGCCATTGCCCATAACAACATACTTCAATGAGGTCAGGCCTTCAATGCCGACCGGCCCACGGG
>CAVVSV010000024.1:0-42800 GCA_963750805.1 uncultured beta proteobacterium | reverse complement strand
CACAGCACACCGCTCGGCGGCGTGCTGCCCGGCCGCGCCACCGGCGAGATCGTGGACGGCAAGTTCACCCCGCGCCTCACCGATCTTGGCAAGCGCCACTCGGTCACCGCCACCCTGCCGACCGAAGGCTGGGGCCCGTGGATGCGTTACATGAAGATGGAGCGCGGCAATTCCGAAGCCCTGATGCAGACGCCCGACGGCCACCCGCTGCTCCTGCTCAACCGCGTCGGCCAGGGCCGCGTGGCCAGCGTCATGTCGGACCAGCTCTGGCTGTGGGCGCGCGGCTATGAAGGCGGCGGCCCGTATGCCGAACTCATCCGCCGCACAGCACACTGGCTGATGAAGGAGCCCGAGCTCGAGGAAGAACTGCTCAAGATCGAGGCCGGCGCCTCGCCCGAGATCAAGGCGCAGCTGCAGACCATGTCGGATGCGCCGGCAAAACTGGAACTCACCGGCCCGGATGGCGTGAAGATCGAAAGCGACTGGTCGCTGATCTCGCCCGGCCACTATCAGGCGAGCCTGCCGGCCAACGCGCTCGGCCTCTACCGCGCCAAGTCCGGCAAGCTCAGCGCCGTCACGCTGCGCGGCCCCACGCACCCGCGCGAATACCTCGACCTGCGCGCCACCGCCGACAAGGTCCAGCCTCTGGTCACCGCCACGCTCGGCGGCGTGTTCAAGCTCGGCGCCGATGGCACGCCCAACAACATGCCCGCGCTGAAACGCGTCGGCGATCGCGGCAACGCGTCAGAGCCCGGCTGGTACGGCCTGCGCGAACGCCACGCCTACGCCGTGCGCGCCACCGAAAGCACCACGCTGCTTCCGGGCGTCGTCGGCATGCTGCTCGCGTGCGCGTTCATGATGCTGGCGTGGCGGCGAGAGGGGCGCTGATTTCGGAGCGCCGGACGCCTGCCCGGCAGGCATCGCGCGCGATAAAAGTGATTCTACCGTCAGTTAGCCCGCCGTCGCGGTTCGACCAACAGCAGCGTCCATCCAGCCCCAGCGGCGCACGACTGACTCAAGCGTTGAAGCAAGGCCTCCCATGAGGAGGCCACCGCAGAAGACAAGGTAGACATAGGAAGTCATCCCAGCGCCGAATGTCCTGAAGAAGACAAGCATTGCCGTCGCCCATGCCGCGAAGAACCCGGCATATAAGCTGGCCAGCAACCAACGACCCCACATCGGCATCCGGAGGCGGCGATCACGCGCGCCGGGGCCAATAAGCTCCCAGCGCAGAAGCACAGCCCTCACGTTCACGAACATTGATGCAGCCAAGGCAACCGCCATGGCGCCAGTGAATGCGCCAGCCCACCAAGGCGAAGCTTGAGCGAGGTTGATCAAGTCCTTGCTGAAAACAACAATGGGAAGGATGGCGATCACGAGCAGAAGAACGAACAACCCGGCGCGGCGCATGTCGCCAGCAGTCGCCGGTCGCGCAGCTTGCTCGATCTCCGCCCGCATCTTTGGCGTCATCGTCGGCGCGTTCATCACCGCGCCGTTCGGACCGAATTCTGGCTTGAAACCCGGATTGCTCATCGCGCTATCCAACCTGAGGGGAGGATAGCAGCGATCGCCTAACCTGTCATTCCAGCCCGGGGGCCCCGGCTACCGCGGCACGCCCAGCGCGCCTTCGAGCTTCGCTGCGCGATCCGACAGGTCGCGGATCAGCACGCGTCGCTGGTCGACCGGGCCGGGCAGCTGGAAGCGGGACCCGCTCGGCTTGAAGCCGAAGCGTTCGTAGTAGTCGAGATCGCCCACCAGGATCACGGCGGCATAGCCCTGCTCGCGGCACACGCCGATGGCGCGCTCCATCAGCTTGAACGCCACGCCGTTGCCACGGCGGCGCTCGGCCACGGCGATGGGGCCGAGGAAAGCCGCGCGGCCTTTTTCGCCAACCGTCACCGGCCAGACGCGGACAACGCCAGTGAGGCCCTCGCTGTCGAGCGCGACGAGGCTGGCGTCCGCGATGGGGGCATTGCCTTCGCGCAGGCGCTCGGCGGTCTTGGCGAAGCGGCCGGGGCCGAACACGTCGTCGTACAGCGCCTCGACGGCGGCGGCATGCTCCGGCGCATCAAGCACAATGGAATAGGCGGGAACGGCGGCAGGCGAGGTCATGGGCCAAAGGCTCCGAAGACGAGAGTGACGAACCAACGACCGCAGCTTTGCCTTCTTGGCTCAGCCCAGGTCAGCGCATCACCGCTGGTCGCCGTCTTCCCCCCAAACCCATTTAAGGAATCGGGGGCCCTTCGCGCAGCCGGTTATCGGGCGTGCAGATAGGGCTGCTTGCTCCCCTGCGCAAGAAAAAATGTGCCGCAGGGTCATCCGGCCCGTTCGCACAGCCCCAAAAGCACAACGCCCGCCCGGGAGAACCGGAGCGAGCGTTGCCGTCATAATTCTCGAATGAGGCGATGCGGGGATCAGCCGCCGCCCATGATCGCCGGCGGGCCGCTTGTGCCGCTACGGTTCTGGAAATCCTTCAGCGCATCGCGGGTCTGTTCGCCGTTACGCTCCGAGCGCTCGGTGCGGCAGACCTTTTGCTTGCGGCCGCGCGTGCCAGTGACGGTCTCCATCCAGCATACCTGTTTCGGCTCGGCCTTGTCGGCGACCTGGACGGCAGCAGCATTCGGGCCCGACGGACCAGCGGCCGGCGCGGCGCTCGCCACCACGGCGGCCGGCGCGGCAGCCTGCGGCGCAGGATCAACCGAGGCGCAGGCGGCCAGCGGCAACAACAATCCAACCAAGACCAAGCGCATGAAAGGCTTCTCCCCAAAAGGCGCAAAACATGAAGGGCGTAAATTGTGCCGCAACATCACGTAATCTGCAGCATCAGACAATAGCCTGCGATCCATCCACCTGGACAACGCGGCGGAATGCCCGAATTCGGGGCGGGCCTAGGGGCCGGGCACCTGCGGCTGCGTGCTGCTTGCGCGGTTCTGGAAGTCCTTGAAATCCTTCCGCATGATGGCCGCATCGCGCTCCGTCCGCTCGGTACGGCAGACCGTCTGTTTCCGGCCCCGCGTGCCGGTGACGATCTCGGTCCAGCAGACCTTCTTGGGGCGGTCGTCGACAATCTCGACCGTGTCGTTCGGGTAGACTTTTGGCGCAGCCTGGCCCGCCGACCGGGCCCGCGCTCGCCAACTCCGCAGGCGCTGGCGCAGCAGCCTCCGCAACAGCGGCAGGCGGCGCCGGATCAACCGAGGCGCAGGCCGCCAGCGACAACAACAGTCCAACCAGAACCAGACGCATCAGAAGCTTCTCCCCCAAGGATCAGAGTCCCGGATACCATCCCGTGGCATGCCGCGTCAGACAATAGCCTGTGATCCTCCCGGCTGACTTCCCTCCCGCGCGGCGGCGTGCAGGATGCGCCGCAAAACCGGAGGAAAGTTCCATGGGCGTGCTCGACGGCAAGGTTGTCCTGATCACGGGCGGCGGCAACGGCATCGGCAAGGAAACGGCGCTGCTGCTGGCCCGCGAAGGGGCGAAGGTGGTGGTAAACGACCTCGGCGGCGGCCTCACCGGGGGCGATGAAGGGTCCACCGGCCCGGCCGAGGCGGTAGCCCAGCAGATCCGCGCCGCCGGCGGCGAAGCCGTCTCCAACTCCGAGAGTGTCGCCAGCCTCGGCGCGGTCCAGCGCATGGTGGAACAGGCGAAGGACCAGTTCGGCGGCCTCCACGCCATCGTGAACCCCGCCGGCATCCTGCGCGATACCATGCTGCACAAGATGACCGAGGAAGACTGGGACCGCGTCATCGAGGTCCACCTGCGCGGCTCGTGGAACGTCACGCGCGCCTCGATCGAACTGTTCCGGGAACAGAAGGACGGGGCCTATGTCCTCTTCACCTCCACCTCCGGCCTGATCGGAAACATCGGCCAGGCCAACTATGCGGCCGCCAAGATGGGCATTGTCGGCCTGTCGCGGATCATCGCCATGGAAGGCGCCCGCAACAACATCCGCTCCAACGTCATCGCCCCGTTCGCCTGGACCCGGATGATCGAGTCGATTCCCGTAAAAGACGAAGCCAGCGCCAAGCGAGTCGGCCGGATGCGTGACGCCATGCGGGCCGACCAGGTGGCCCAGCTGGCGGTCGCCCTCTGCTCCGACGGGGCCAAGGCCTGCTCCAGCCAGATTTTCGGCGTCCGGGGCAACGAAATCGTGCTGTTCGACCAGCCCCGCCCGATCCGCTCCATGGCCGACCTGTCCGGCTGGAATCCGCAGAAAATCCTCGATACCTGCCTGCCCGCGATGGCCCCGGACTTCTTCAAGCTGGACGCCACCGCCGACGTCTTCCCCTACGATCCGGTCTGAGCGTGCAAAAAACCCCGCGTGGCAGCACTTTTTTCAGGTCGCCCCGCAAGATTTATGCTTTAGAAAGCGTTCCATCCGCAGATGTAGCGGAGAGGTCGTTCTGCTTGCTTCCGTCACTCGAAATGCCCGGTATTTCCCTGTCCCGGCCCGCAAGGGTCGTGGGACATGAATTGCCCGGCGTGACGGCCTCGGGGGAACGAAACTGATGGGCGATTCAGGCGGTACTCTCTGGTCAATGCGTACGAAGTCACGCCAGCCCTGGTGGTCGTTCCTGCCGGATGACGAGCTGCTGCAGATGCGGCTCAAGGATCTCAACGTTTCGCTGGACGGCACCTGGCTGCAGGGCTGCGTGAAATCGCTCAACAGAGAACTGAAGCGCCGCGGCCTTGTGCAGGCCCACGCCTGGATTTCCGACGAATGGTTCAGCCCGGACACGACGCCCGGCATCGCCGTTCCGTTCTATCTGGTGCACCCGCGCCTCGCGCGCCTTGAGCGCAAGATGTTCAAGGAAGTGGAAGGCGGCACCGAGCGCCAGTGCATGCAGATCCTGCGGCACGAGGCCGGCCACATCGTCCAGCACGCCTATGCGCTGCATCGCCGCCGCAAATGGCAGGAAACCTTCGGCCGCTCCTCGACGCCCTATCCCGAGAGCTATCGGCCCAACCCGAACAGCCGCAATTTCGTCCACCACCTGCCGCGCTGGTACGCCCAGAGCCACCCGGACGAAGATTTCGCCGAAACCTTCGCCGTCTGGCTCACCCCGCGCATCAACTGGCGGAAGAAGTACGCCGAATGGCCCGGCGCGCTCGCCAAGCTCGAATATGTCGACACGCTGATGTGCGGAAATCGCCGGCGCGCAAGCCGGCCTCACGCGCCGCATGGAGGTCGACCCCGTCGGTCGCCTCAACAGCACGCTGGCCGAGCACTACGAACAGAAGCTCGCCTGGTACGCCGTCGACACCGACACCCGCTACGACAACGACCTCCAGCGCATCTTCTCGAGCGATCCGCGCCACGCACATCGCCCGACCGCCTCGTCCTTCCTTCGCGTCCAACCGCATGGCGATCCGCGAATCCGCGTGGCGCGTTTCCGGCGCCTACCAGCTGGCGCTCGACAACACGATCGACCAGCTGATCAGCCGCGCGCGCGCGCTGAAGCTGCGCGCTTATGGCCGCGAGCACGAGCTTCGGAAGGTCACTGGTGCGGCTGCTGAACAACAAGGTGGCGCACCAGCTGCACACCTCGCGGCGGCAGTGGTTCGCGGTATGAAGTCGCTACGCGTCCTCTGCCTCGCCCACCCCGACCTGATCCCGCCCGACAACATCGGCGAGATGTCGGAGAACGATGCGTACTACTGGAAGACCGAATACGACGTCATGAAGACGCTTCAGGCCAACGGCCATGAAGTGAAGCATGCTGGGCGTGCAGTCCGAGCTCGCCCCGATCCGCGACGCGGTCGAGGACTGGAAGCCGGACATCGTCTTCAACCTGCTCGAGGAATTCCACGGCGAGACGCTCTACGCGCAGAACGTCGTCGGCCTGCTCGAACTGCTGCGCGTGCCCTATACCGGCTGCAACCCGCGCGGCCTGATGCTCGCGCGCGGCAAGGACCTGTCGAAGAAGCTGCTGAAATATCACCGCGTGCCGGTGCCGGCGTTCGCCGTGTTCCCGATGGGCAAGAAAATGCGCCGCCCCGGCCGCCTCAAATTTCCGCTGATCGTGAAGAGCCTGTGGGAAGATGCCTCGCTGGGCATCGCGCAGGCCTCCATCGTCGACACGGACGAGAAGCTGGCCGAGCGCGTGGCCTTCATCCACAAGCGCCTCAACACGCCTGCCATCGCAGAAGAGTTCATCGAGGGCCGCGAGATCTATGTCGGCGTGCCTCGGCAATGACCGCATCCAGGTGCTGCCGGTGTGGGAGTTGAGCTTCTCCAACCTCGCCGAGGGCTCACACGCCATCGCGACCGAGAAAGTGAAGCACGACCCGATCTACCAGGAGAAGCGCGGCATCCTGCAGGGGCCAGCGCAGGACCTCTCGCCGAAAGTCGTCACCAAGATCCGCACGCTGGCCAAGCGCATCGCGCACACGCTGGAACTGGACGGCTACGGCCGTATCGACTTCCGCCTGTCGAAAGACAACGTGCCGTACTTCATCGAAGCGAACCCGAACCCCGAGATCGCCTCGAGCCAGGAATACGCCCAAGCCGCCCTGCACGCCGGCATCAGCTATGGCGACCTGCTTGAACAAGATCGTCGTACTCGGCCTGAAGCGCGCGGGCGTTGAGGTTTAGGGGCGGAGATCAGCCGCTCGGATCGTCGTCCACCGGTTCGACCTTGCGGACGAGGACCTTGTCGACGCGGCGGCCGTCCATGTCGATGACTTCGAAGACGAGCACGCCTTGCTCGACCTTGTCGCCTTCTTTCGGCACGGCGCGCAGCAGGTGCATCACCATGCCAGCGACGGTCGAATAGCCTTCGTCGTCGCTGAGGCCGCGCACGCCCACCAGTTCCTCGAACTCGTCGACCGGCGTCATGCCGTCGACCAGCCAGCTGCCGTCGTCGCGCAGCACCGGCGGCGACAGGCCCTCTTCAACGCTGAGCGCGTCGTCACCGGCGATGGATTCGAGCAGGTCGGCCGCTGTGACGAGGCCGAGCACACCGCCGTATTCGTCGGAGACGATGACCATCCGCACGGGATTGCCCTTCATCGATTCCAGCAGCTTCAGCACCGGCATGGTTTCGGGCACGAAGATGGGCGGATGCATCACGGCCTTCACGTCGACCGCGCCGGTGTGGGCCAGGTGGCTGAACAGCTCCTTGGTCTGCACGATGCCGATCACCTTGTCTGCATCGCCATCGGCGACGGGGAAGCGCGCATGGCCGCTGTCGCTGATCTCTTTCAGCGTATCTTCGCGGCTGGAGGCGGGATCCAGCCACACCATTTCGGTGCGCGGCGTCATGATGGTTTTCACGGAGCGATCGCCGAGGCGCATCACGCTCTGGATCATCTCGCGCTCGCCTTCCTCGATGACGCCGGACTTCTCGCCTTCGGCGATGATCGACTGGACCTCTTCCTCGGTGACGTCTTCCTCGCGCGTGCGGTTGAGGCCGAACAGCGTGAGCAGGCCTTCGGTGACGGTGCGCAGCAGCCAGACCAGCGGCGAGGCGCCCTTCTCGATCATCGACATCAGCGGCGCCATGAAGGCGGCCATTGGCTCGGGCGCGGCCAGCGCGATGCGCTTGGGGATCAACTCGCCCAGCACCAGCGACAGGAAAGTCGTGATCACGATGACGACGCCGAACGCGATGGCGGAGGCATGCGGCGCGAGCGCCGGATGCAGGCTGGCCACCCACGGCGTCAGGTCGTCAGCCAGCGAGGTCGCGCCATAAGCGCCGGCGATGACGCCGATGGTGGTGATGCCGATCTGCACGGTGGAGAGCAGCTTGGAGGGATCATCCAGCAGCTTCAGCGCGATCTTCGCCCCGCCATTGCCGCTGTCGGCCATCGCCTTCAGGCGCGGCTTGCGGGACGAAACGATCGCCATCTCCGACAGCGCGAACACGCCGTTGAGCAGGATCAGCAGTACGAGAATAAGAAGTTCCATGGACTCCGCGGCCAGGACGGCCGTGTGCTTGCCCCGAGTCACCCTCGGGGGAGGTCATCTTGTGAGGCAATTGCCCGGGCTGTTCAACGGGTGTGCCGGGGTAGCCCCTGCCCGTCCGGGTAAAATTCCCTTGTTTTTCCGTGAGATAGATTCTGGGAGTATTCTCGAACCTGCCCGATGATGTGGCGATCCCAGGCGCGGATGGGCGCGTTGCGAATAGGACGATGGTCCTATATAAGGGCTTCAAGTCCTAGGCCGGAGCCCGCCATGCGCCACACCGATATCTGGAAAGCGGTCGATGCGCTGGCCGAGCGCAATGGCCTGTCGACCTCGGGCCTCGCCCGCCGCGCGGGGCTGGATCCGACGGCGTTCAACAAGTCCAAGCGTGCGGCCAGCCAAGGGAAGTACATCGTCCACACTGGGATAGGGGTACACATAGTGCAAGCGAACCCAGGCACCAAAAGGCTCAGCGATATCACCCAAAGCTTGCACCAAATCCAGCATGCGCGTCTTGACGGGCTTACCGTCCCAAAACCCGGTGCGGTATTTGACATCAACACCATAGGCAGACGTGTCCTGACTGATGACCAGCAATTCCTTCAAGCCACCTTCAAACAAGGCCCGCGCTTCGTTGAGAACATCACCAATGGGCCGTGACACCAAGTCGCCCCGCATGGAGGGAATGATGCAAAAGGTGCAGCGATGGTTGCAACCCTCACTGATCTTCAGATAAGCGTAATGGCGCGGCGTGAGTTTGATGCCAGCCACACCAAACGTATTGGGCAAAAGATCAATGAAAGGATCATGGGGCTTGGGAAGATTCAGGTGCACCGCATCCATGACTTCTTGTGTCGCATGTGGACCCGTCACCGCCAACACACTGGGATGCATTTGTCGCACCAGATTGCCGCCATCTGTGCCTGACTTGGCACCCAGGCAACCTGTCACGATCACACGACCATTTTCCGCAAGTGCCTCGCCAATCGTATCCAGACTTTCGCGCACGGCATCGTCAATAAAACCGCAGGTGTTGACAATGACCAGGTCGGCGCCCTGAAAAGTCTTGGAGGTCTGATAGCCCTCCGCACTGAGCTGGGTCAGGATCAACTCTGAATCAGTCAGCGCCTTGGGACAACCCAGGCTGACAAAACCAACTTTGGGCGCGTTTGCCGGCGTGATCGGACGGGATATGGTTGCTTGGCTCATGGCTGTATTGTGTCTTGACTGGTCGCACTGCGCCTGGGGAACACCAACTGCAATCGCAACACGAGAAAATCAGCGCTTGACGCCAAAGGTCCCCAGCATTTGTTCGGTCTGCTTTTGCATCTGCTCCTGCATCTGCGCAAAAATATTTTTGGATTGTTCCAGGTTCTTGCCCATCAAACTTTGCATCACTGGCGACTGAAGACCCATGAATTGGGCCCACATCTCGGGTGTCAAATTTTTGGACTGCTCGCCCAGGCGAGCCTGAACTTCCATCATGCTGTGGATACTTTTTTCCAGGTATCCACCCATGAATCCCTGCATGGCATGCCCGTAAAAGCGGATCACACTGGCCAAAACCTCAGGCGTGAACATGGGTGAACCGTTGGCCTCTTCTTCCAGAATGATTTGCAGCAAGATGCTGCGCGTCAAGTCCTCGCCGGTTTTGACATCCCGAACGACAAACGGCTCGGAGTCCATGACCAGACGCTTGACTTCGGCGAGCGTGATGTAACTTGAAGTGTCAGTGTCATAGAGCCGCCTGTTTGGGTATTTCTTGATGACACGCAGCGGACTTTTACTGTCCTGATTTTTTTTATACTGCATTGAAGGGATTCCTCGGATTCAGGCCAATATCAAAAATTCGTTGACAACACCGCTGCGTATTTTAGGTATTGCGATACGGTATTGCACCCAACGTTTACCCTCAAGAATCATCTTGAGGGTAAAGCAGGAATGTCGAGATTTTTGGTAGGCGCGAATGGACTCGAACCATCGACCCCCACCATGTCAAGGTGGTGCTCTAACCAGCTGAGCTACGCGCCTAAGGAATGTCCGAGAAGCAACAAGTATAGCAGCTAAATTCACGCCTTCTGCCGCTTGCATCGCAGCCGTTTTATATTCTTGTACAAACCTATTCATACCCGAATAGGTTGCCACGCCGGCATCGCTGATAATTATTACAAGCTTAAGGCAACCCGGCCTTCGGGAATGTCAGCCTCAACGTTTTAACACTCCAGGAGATTTGAAAATGGAAATCGCAGGCAAGGTATTTATCGTGACCGGAGGCGCTTCAGGATTGGGTGAAGGCACGGCACGTATGTTGGCAGCTTTGGGGGGCAAGGTTGTGATTGCCGACATGCAGACCGAAAAAGGCGAAGGCATCGCATCTGACATCGGTGGTGCCTTTGTCAAGTGCGACGTCAGCAATGAAGCAGATGGCCAGGCCGTGGTGGCCAAGGCTGTGTCCATGGGCAAGCTGATGGGGCTGGTCAATTGCGCTGGCATCGCACCGGCCGAAAAGACAGTGGGAAAAAACGGGGCACATTCACTCGCAGTTTTCAGCAAGACCATCACTGTCAACTTGATCGGCAGCTTCAACATGATCCGTCTGGCTTCTGAAGCCATGTGCAAAAACCAGCCAGAGGCGACGGGTGAGCGCGGCGTGATGATCTCTACCGCTTCAGTTGCAGCGTATGACGGCCAGATCGGCCAAGCGGCCTACAGTGCCTCCAAAGGTGGCATCGTTGGAATGACGTTGCCGATTGCCCGCGACCTCGCACGCAATGGCATCCGCAATATGACTATTGCCCCCGGCATCTTTGGCACGCCCATGATGTTTGGCATGCCCCAAGAAGTGCAGGACTCCCTGGCCGCCAGCGTGCCCTTCCCTTCGCGCCTGGGTACCCCACAAGATTACGCCAAGTTGGCGCGACACATCTTTGAGAACGACATGCTCAATGGTGAAGTGATTCGCCTGGATGGTGCGATTCGCCTCGCCCCCCGCTGATCTCTTCAGCCAACATCAGCCCACTTCCCGGTATGAACCCCGCCATTGGCATTCTTGCGTTCGCCGCCGTTTTGGCCGGTTGCTCCAGCACCGGCCCGTTTAACTACACCGTCCCTGCTCAGCCAGAGGGCTCATCCGGGTACGCTGAAAAACCGGGCTGGGCCACGACCCAGTTTGCCGTTGCCGCTGCCAACCCCTTGGCGACCGATGCGGGGTATCAGGTTCTCAAGGCGGGTGGAAGTGCAGTGGATGCTGCCATTGCTGTGCAAATGGTGTTGGCCTTGGTTGAGCCCCAAAGCAGCGGAATTGGTGGAGGTGCATTTCTGATGCATTACAACGGCAAAGTTGTTGAGGCATTTGACGGCCGCGAAACAGCCCCGGCCGCCGCTGATGAGAACCAGTTTACCGGTGCTGATGGCAAACCCATGGCGTTCTACGACGCTGTGGTGGGTGGCCGATCTGTTGGTACACCCGGCACCGTTCGAATGCTGGAGTTGGCCCATCAGCAACACGGCAAACTGCCCTGGGCACGTTTGTTTGAACCGGCCATCACATTGGCTACTCAGGGCTTCAAGGTCAGCGCCCGCCTGAATTCACTGCTGCTTACGGAACCCCATCTCAAAAAAGACCCGGTTGCATTGGCGTATTTTTACAAGGCCGACGGAACTCCCCATGACACCGGTCAAGTGCTGCGCAATCCGGCGCTGGCAGAGGTGCTGAGGAAGATTGCGGCGAACGGATCCAAGGGCCTTTATGAAGGCGAGGTGGCCCAGGCAATGGTCGACAAAGTGCACCACCATGCGGGCAATCCCGGCAAACTTAGCATGACCGATCTGGCCAGTTACCGCGCGGTAAAACGTGAGCCGCTGTGCCACGATTACCGGGCTACGGCCAACAATGGCGCAGGCCACGACTTCAGGATTTGCGGCTTCCCTCCTCCAAGTTCCGGCGCCATTGCCGTTGGGCAAATTCTGGGCATGCTCAACAACACAAACGCCGCTACTTTGCCGCTTGACAATGGCATGCCATCGGCCGACTGGTTGCACCTTTACACCGAGGCTTCGCGCCTTGCGTTTGCAGACCGGGCGCAATATGTTGGCGATCCTGCGTTTGTAAAACCCCCAGCGGGCACGTGGATGAGCCTGCTGGATCCTGCCTATTTGGCCGACCGTGCCAAATTGATTAGGCAAAGCTCCTCAGCCATGAGCATGAAAACGGCCAAACCCGGCACGCCGGGCGGCGTCAAATCGTCCTTCGCACCGATGGCTGAGCAAATTGAATACGGCACCTCCCACATCTCTATCGTGGACGCTTACGGCAATGCCATCGCCATGACGACCACCATTGAAGACGGCTTTGGCGCGCGCCAAATGGTCAACGTCAATCCTGGCCTGGCTGGCGGTTTTTTGTTGAACAACGAGTTGACTGACTTCAGCTTTGCACCCAAGGATGCGTCTGGCGCTCCCATTGCCAACCGTGTCGAGCCTGGCAAGCGACCTCGTTCCTCCATGTCGCCAACGCTGGTGTTTGACAAGGCCACGGGCGCGCTGGTGATGAGCGGCGGCAGCCCCGGTGGCGCGTTGATCATTCACTACACCGCCAAGACGCTGTATGGCGTTTTGAATTGGGGCATGTTGCCGCAACAGGCCATCAATCTGCCGAATTTCGCCTCGCTCAATGGCCCGACGCTGCTGGAAGAAAAACGATTCCCCAGTGCCACTGTTGACGCCTTGAAAGCACGGGGTCATGAAGTCCGCGAGATCAACATGACCAGCGGATTGCAAGCCATTACACGTGGCCAGGCGCACGGCATGGCGCTGTGGATGGGCGGTGCCGACCCGCGCCGCGAGGGCGTTGTGATGGGCGACTAAGCAGTTCAGCGATACGGCGCACCTCGCGTGCGTGCACGCGCACCAATCCGATGTCCATCCCCCAAACCTTCATTCAGGAGTTGCTAGCACGTGTAGACGTGGTGGAGATCGTCGGGCGCTATGTGCAGCTGAAAAAAGGCGGCGCCAACTTCATGGGCCTGTGCCCGTTTCATGGAGAGAAGTCGCCCTCGTTCAGCGTGAGCCCGACCAAACAGTTCTATCACTGCTTTGGCTGCGGGAAAAACGGCAATGCCGTGAGCTTTTTGATGGACCACGCGGGCATGACCTTTGTAGAGGCTGTCAATGACCTGGCCCAGCAATGTGGCATGAAGGTGCCCGAAGACGACGCCTCCCCACAAGACCGCGCCCGCGCCGCCGAGCAACGTCAAAAGCAGAACACGTTGAGCGATGTGCTTGAAAAGGCAGGTGACGCCTACCGCAGGCACCTGAAGGAATCCGCCCGCGCGATTGACTACTTCAAGGGACGCGGGGTCAGCGGTGAAGTTGCCAGGCAATTTGGATTGGGCTATGCGCCGGAAGGCTGGCGCAGCCTGGCCAGTGTGTTCCCGCACTACGATGACCCGCTGCTGGTGGAAAGCGGGCTGGTAATCCTGAACGCGGAAGACGCCGACGAAGAAAAGCGCTACGACCGGTTCCGCGATCGGGTGATGTTCCCCATTCGCAACATCAAGGGTGAATGCATTGGCTTTGGCGGGCGCGTGCTGGGGGATGACAAACCCAAATACCTGAATTCGCCTGAGACCCCGGTCTTCAGCAAAGGGCGTGAGTTGTACGGCCTTTTTGAGGCACGCCAGGCCCTGCGCGATCATGGCTACGTGCTGGTGACCGAGGGTTATATGGACGTCGTCGCACTTGCCCAACTTGGCTTTCCCAATTCGGTGGCAACGCTGGGTACTGCGTGCACCAACGAACATGTGCAAAAGCTGTTTCGCTTCACGGATTCCGTGGTGTTCAGTTTTGATGGCGATGCTGCCGGTCGACGGGCGGCGCGCAAGGCGCTGGATGGTGCCCTGGCTTTTGCCACCGATGTGCGCAGCGTGAAGTTCTTGTTTTTGCCAAGCGAACACGACCCCGACAGCTTTATCCGCGAATTCGGCAAGGAGGCATTTTCACGCTATGTGTCAGAGGCTGTTCCGCTGAGCCGGTTTTTGATCGACTCCGCACGCGAGGGTTGCGACCTCAACACGGCAGAGGGCCGTGCCCACCTGGCCAGCAATGCCAAACCTCTCTGGATGCAAATGCCCGATGGCGCGCTCAAACGCCAGCTGCTTACCGAGATCGCCGACCTCGTGCAACTGGCAGGGCGTGAGCTGACTGATTTGTGGATGCCGAAGTCCGTCCAACCGGAATTTCCAAAAAAGAAAAACTACAAAAACGATAGCTATAAATCCAATACCCACAGGGACTTCAAGCCTTTTTCTTCATCAAAATCAAGTTATCCGCCCCGAAGCAGCGGCCGGGCCTTGCCCGCGAGCCGGGCCGACCACGCGGCGCGCCTGCTGCTGGGCAACATGGCGGCGTGGGACAGGCTGTCCAATGAAGATCACACCTTGTTGTGTGAACAACCAGCGCCTCACGGTCCCTTGTTTGTATGGCTGGAAAGCCAGTTGCATGAACACGGTCCTTTAGCCTGGGGCGCATTGCGTGAGGGTCTTCGCGAGCGCGAGTTTGAAGACGCGGCCTTGCGCTTCATGGCGGGCCCGGTCGACGCGTCGGATCAGGGCGAAAACGACGAGGAGTCCATTCGCGAACTTCGCAGCCTGCTGAATCGCATGCTGGTAGAGCACTTGAAGGCGCAGGAAACGCAGGCCATCGAAGATGCGAAAGCCGACCCATCCGCCCTGGTTCGCTACCGGGATTTGCAACTTCGCCGTCGCACGCTGGAAGTAGCCATCGACGCCAGCGCAGTGAAATAAATGGGTTGAGGGTGTGGTCCGGGCAGGCTGACGCACCTGCCGGAGATGACAGATTTGCGGTTTCCGAGGTATAATCCGAGTCTCGACTGGCAAGAGCGACAGCAGCACCTCCGGGCACAGCCTAACGAAGACACAGTTCTTCACAGGCAAACTCACCGCAAGGACTGCATTCCAAATGTTCGCCCACACATCTTGCCAAGGTTGCGTTGTTCATCGAATGCAATCTGCTAGCTACCCAAAATCGCCTTTTTTCTGATCTCTGACCCCTTGGGCTGATTGCGTTGAATCCGCATGGCGTCTCGGTGCAGGTTCGCTTTGTTTGTTAGTTTTTGACACATTAAGGTTTTCAAATGCCTGCTCAAAAGTCCAATAAGTCCAGTCAACCCACCGCAAAGCCTGTTTCCAAAACAGCGACGCATGCAGCATCAAAAGCAGCCACAAAAGCTGCCGTCAAAGAGACCTTGAAGCCAGTGTCAAAGTCAGTCTCCAAACCGGACACCAAGGCCGCCAGTGCCAAAAGCGCGGCCAAAGTGATCGAAACGAAAGTAAAACCAGTGCCCAAATCAGTGCCCGCCAAAGCCGCCGCTCCCGAACTCAAGAAAACCGCCGCTGTCAGCACCACATCGGCTGCCGACAAGAAGAAGGCGGGCCGCCCTGCCAAACCAGCCGCCGCAGCACCCGCCGTTCGGGTGGGCGCAAAACGTGGCCCCAAGCCAAAGGGAAGTATTGCGGAGGTCAAGCCTGGTGACGACGCCGACATGGCCGATATTGAAGCTGATCTGGTGGGTGAACCCGTCGTTTTGGTCAACGGGGAGAAAGTCAAACCCCTGCGCATGAAGATCAGCAAGGCCAAGGAACGGGCCTTGATGAAAGAATTTGGCCTGGACGACACCGTCCTATCCGAAGAAGACATGGCCAAGCGCCGCCAGCGCCTGAAGGCGCTGATCAAGCTTGGCAAAACCCGCGGCTACCTCACCCACGGCGAAATTTCCGATCACCTGCCTGACAAGTTGATCGACGCTGAAACCATGGAAGCCGTCATCGCCACGCTCAATGACTTGGGTGTGGCCGTGTACGAGCAAACTCCCGATGCCGAGTCGCTGATTCTGACCAATACCGCACCCACGGGCGCGACGGAAGAAGAAGCCGAAGAAGCGGCGGAAGCGGCCTTGAGCACCGTGGACAGCGAGTTTGGCCGCACCACAGACCCGGTGCGCATGTACATGCGCGAGATGGGCACGGTTGAGTTGCTGACCCGGGAAGGCGAAATCGAAATTGCCAAGCGCATTGAAGGTGGCTTGATGGCGATGATGGAGGCCATCAGCGCCTCTCCCGCAACGATAGCCGAAATCCTGCGCCTGGGTGAAGACATCCGTGAAGGCAAGGTCGTCATCACCACCATTGTGGACGGCTTCTCCAACCCCAATGAGGCCGACGATTACGTGGCCGAAGAAGATTTTGACGAGTTCGACGCCGAAGACGACGACGACGGCAAAGGGGGCTCCAAGGCGCTGACCAAGAAGCTGGAAGAGCTGAAGAAAGAAGCCCTGACCCGGTTTGACCGTTTGCGTGAACTGTTTGAGAAAGTTCACAAGATTTACGACAAGGAAGGCTACGGCACGCCGCATTACAACAGCGCGCAAAAGGCTTTGTCTGAAGAATTGATGTCCATCCGTTTCACTGCCAAGGCGATTGAAAAGCTGTGCGACATGGTGCGCTCGCAGGTGGATGACATCCGCAAGAAAGAGCGCGAACTGCGTCGCATCATTGTGGACAAGTGCGGCTATCCGCAAGAAAACTTCATTGCCGACTTCAGCGGCCGCGACAAGTCCGGCAACAAGGTGCCCAGCCAGTTGCTCAACCTGAAATGGATCGAGAAGCAAACCGGTGCAGGCAAGCCCTGGAGCGCGATCATGGGCCGCAACATTCCGCCGGTGCAGGACATTCAGCAAAAGCTGGCTGACCTGCAATCCCGTGTGGTGGTGCCGCTGGACCAGCTCAAGGACATCAACAAGCGCATGAACGAAGGCGAGTTTTCGAGTCGTGCGGCCAAGAAGGAAATGATCGAGGCCAACCTGCGCCTGGTGATCTCCATTGCCAAGAAGTACACCAACCGCGGCCTGCAGTTCCTGGACCTGATCCAGGAAGGCAACATCGGTTTGATGAAGGCCGTGGACAAGTTTGAATACCGTCGCGGCTACAAGTTTTCGACCTACGCCACATGGTGGATTCGTCAGGCCATCACCCGCAGTATTGCGGACCAGGCCCGCACGATTCGCATTCCCGTGCACATGATCGAAACCATCAACAAGATGAACCGCATCAGCCGTCAGCACCTGCAGGAGTTCGGCTTTGAGCCCGATGCTTCCGTGCTGGCCGAGCGCATGGAGATTCCGGAAGACAAGATCCGCAAAATCATGAAGATCGCCAAAGAGCCCATCTCCATGGAAACGCCGATTGGTGACGATGACGACAGCCACCTGGGTGACTTCATCGAAGACGGTGCCAACACCGCGCCGATGGAAGCGGCCATGCAGGCTGGCCTGCGCGATGTGGTCAAGGACATTCTGGACAGCCTGACGCCACGCGAAGCCAAGGTACTGCGCATGCGCTTTGGTATCGAGATGACATCCGACCACACGCTGGAAGAAGTGGGCAAGCAGTTTGACGTGACCCGCGAGCGCATTCGCCAGATCGAAGCCAAGGCGCTGCGCAAGCTCAAGCACCCCAGCCGCTCGGACAAGTTGCGCAGCTTTACTGACAACATGTAATTGATGGCGCTCATGCCATTCAGCGACCTTGGCCTTTCTCCAGCCCTGCTGAAGGCGGTCAACGCGCTGGGCTTTACCGAGCCCACCTCCATTCAGGCGCGGGCGATTCCCGAGGTTTTGAAGGGCAACGACGTGCTGGCGCTGGCACAAACCGGCTCCGGCAAGACGGCTGCTTTTTGCTTGCCGCTGCTGCACAAATTGCTGTTGGCCAAGGCGGCCAATTCACTGTCTCAGCACCCGTCCAAAGCTCAGGTCCAGACCCTGATCCTGGTGCCTACGCGCGAGCTGGCGGCGCAGGTTGGGGAGGTGGTCCACTCGCTCTCACAGCAATTGCCAATCAGCCTCAAAACCACGGTGGTCTTTGGTGGCGTGTCCATCAATCCACAGATGATGGGTTTGCGCGGCGGGGCCGATCTGGTGGTGGCCACGCCCGGGCGCCTGCTGGATCTGATTGACCACAACGCGCTGAATTTATCGAGCGTCAACACCCTGGTGTTGGACGAAGCGGATCGCCTGCTGGATCTGGGCTTTGCCGATGAACTGGCGCGCATTCTGGCGCTGCTGCCCGAAGATCGCCAGACGCTGTTTTTCTCCGCCACATTTCCGCATTCCGTGCAGGCGTTGGCCGACACCTTGTTGCGCAACCCCACCCGAATTGAAGTGGATGCAGCGCCGCTTACCAAGCCGGATATCGCCCAACGCGCCATCGAAGTGGATGCCCGTCAGCGCACCCAGTTGCTGCGCCATCTGGTTCAGCAAAACAAGTGGTCGCGTGTGCTGGTGTTCGTCGCCACAAAATTTGCTGCCGAGATCGTGGCCGACAAGCTGCGCAAAGCCGACATCCACGCCGAGCCATTTCACGGTGTGCTGAGCCAGGGAAAACGCAGCCAGGTGCTGGCCGACTTCAAGGCCAGCAAAGTGCAGGTTGTGGTTGCTACCGACCTGGCAGCGCGCGGCATCGACATAACCAGCCTGCCCGTGGTGGTGAACTTTGACTTGCCGCGCTCCAGTGTGGACTACGTACACCGCATTGGCCGTACCGGTCGCGCGGGCGAGAGCGGTTTGGCTATCAGCTTCATCAGCGCAGACACCGATGCGCATTTCAGACTGATTGAAAAACGCCAGGGATTGAACCTTGTGTGCGAGCAGATTGCGGGCTTTGAGCCACAACAAAGCGCGGTGCCGATGCTGGTGGTGGACACATCCGGCAACGGGGGCATCAAAGGCAAGCGCCCCAGCAAGAAAGACAAGCTGCGTGCGGCGGCGGCACAAATGCCTGCACTCAAGTAGCCAAATGGCTTGCTACAACTTATATAGCTAATTATCTATATCCGACGGGGACTTTAGGCACTTTTTGTGCATTGAAATTCAAAATGAGCGAACTACGCCCTTCCCCCGACAAAGACCAGATCGCCCTGCTTGAGCCATTTGACCGGCTGAGCCTCAACGCCATCACCCTGGTCGCCAACGCTGAGCAGGCGCAGAAGGCTTTGCAAGCGCTGGCCCACTGCAAAGCACTGGGGTTCGACACCGAATCCAAACCCACTTTTGCGCGCGATGAGGTCTCAACCGGCCCGCACATCGTGCAACTCAGCACACTCAAGCACGCCTGGATCTTTCAGTTGCACGACGATGCTTGCCGGCACCTGATCGGCCAGTTTTTGGCGAAGGCCGATTGCCTGAAGGTAGGCTTTGGCTTGGGTGATGACGTCAAACGCATCCGCGCCAAGCTGGGTGTGGAGCCTGCTGGTGTGGTGGACTTGAACCATAGCTTTCGCCAACAGGGTTACCGCAAGGAGATGGGCGTCAAAGCAGCCGTGGCGCTACTCTTCAACAAGCGGTATCTCAAGTCCAAAAAAGCCGCCACGTCCAACTGGGCCAACCTTCATTTGACCGAGGCCCAAATCAGCTACGCGGCCAATGATGCCTATGCGGCGATGCGGGTGGCAGAGCGGCTGCAATCAAGCCCTCCAAATAAGAATAATTCTCATTGATGTACACTTGAACTGTTAATTCCAGCCAGCAGAACCGGGCAACGCAACGTTGCCGTTGGTTGTAGCCAGCCACTGTTTTCCACTTACAGGCTGCACAACCATGAAACACCGAAAATCCAGGCAAAAACCGGCTCAAGTCCCCCTCCCATATCAAGAGTTAGCTACAAGATCAGTAGCAAATCAATCCCTTCTTCCACTAGGTGCCGTGCTGCTGGCGGGCTCCATGAGCGCCATGGCACAGCTGGCACCTGCTGATGCGGCCAAAACGCTGGCACCGGTCATCGTCAAAGAAAAAGCTGAAGCTGCTGAGGGCAAAGACACGGTTCGCGCCACCCGCACCACCATTGGCAAAGGCACGCAGGAGCTGCGCGACATTCCGCAGTCCATCACCGTTGTGACCGAAAAACTCATTGACGATCGCAACCTGGACACCATGAAGGAGGTTTTGAAAAACACCGCTGGGGTGACCTTCCAGGCAGCTGAAGGTGGCGAAGAGGACATTCGCCTGCGCGGTTTCTCGCTCGCCACCACAGGCGACATCTTCATTGACGCCATGCGCGACCCGGCTTTCTACGACCGCGACACCTTCAATAACGACCGTGTCGAGTTGTTGCGCGGTTCGGCGTCCATGCTGTTTGGCCGCGGCTCCACGGGGGGAGCCGTCAATCAGGTCAGCAAAAAGCCGCGTCTAAATGACGAGAGCGAAATCAGCACCACACTAGGCAGCTACAACTACAAACGTGTCACCGGCGATTTCAATATTCAAACGGGTGAAAGTTCTGCCCTGCGCCTGAACGCCATGGTGACGGAGGCTGACAACAATGGCGCTGGTTCCAGCATCAACAAGCGGGGCATCGCCGCCGCCTACCGTTTTGGCATTGGCGAAAAAGACGAGTTTTCTGCCAGCCTGTATTCGCTGGACAGTAAAAATGGCATCAACTACGGACTGCCTTGGATCCGGCCGACTTCAACGGCCACCCTGCCGGGAACTGCGATCGCGGACAACCGCCTGATTCCGGGTCTGGATCCCTCCGCCTATTACGGACTGGCCAGCGACCACAACGATGGCACGGCCAATTGGGTGGCATTCCAGCATATCCACCGCTTCAGTGACGACAGTGAATTGCAGACGCAGGTGCGCCGGAGCCGTTTCACCCGAGACCAACGCGCCAGTACTATCCGCTTTGCAGGCCAGACATCGTCCGCGACGGGCCCACTGACCAACCCCGCCGCCGTGTCACTGGCCAACTTCAACAGGAACACGGTGCTGAACCGCGGCAACAACCTGAAAATCCAGGACGTCGACACAACGAACGTCCAGAGCGATTTCAGCACCAAATTTGAAGCCCTGGGCCTGAAGCATGAAATCCTCACAGGCATGGACTTTGCGGTAGAGAAAAAGCTCGTCTATGCCGAGCGAAGCCAGGCTCAGGGCGGTGTCACCATTGTCAAACCCCAAGCTACCTTGGGCAACGCCAACTCAGTCAGTGTCAACGAAGACAGCCGGGTTCTGCGACCCGGCAATGACTACCAATCGGTGGGTTATGGCGTGTATGCCCAGGACCTGATGCAGGTGGCCAAAGACTGGAAATTGCTCCTGGGCCTGCGTTACGACAACATTCGCGGCAGCTACAGCAGTTACTTCATCCCCACCAACGCGGCGGGACCGGTGACAACAACCTCCTACAACCAGGACATATCGGCACTCAGCAAACGGGTGGGTATCTTGTACCAACCCAATCCCTTGCAATCGTTCCACTTCAGCTATGGCACGTCCTTCAACACCTCAGGGGACTCCTATTCGTACAGTGCGCTGAGCGCCAATACGCCGCCCGAAAGCAGTGCCAACATCGAGCTGGGCGCCAAGATTGACAGCGCAGACGGGCAGTTCACCACACGCTACGCGATCTTCCACTCGGTGAAGACCAACGAGCGCAACACGGACCCGGACACCGCGGCCACCCAATTGCTGCTGTCGGGAAGGCGCCATACCTCCGGGTTTGAGTTTGACATCACCGGCAAGATCACCAAAAACTGGGAAATCTATGGCTCCTACATGTGGATGCCCGATTCGGTCGTGGATGTGGCCGCCGCCACTGCTGGCACAGGCAATCGCGAGGGAGACCGGCCCGGCCTGACCCCCGTGCACAGTGGCACGGTGTGGAGCACCTACCAGTTAATGCCCCAATTCCGATTTGGCGGCGGCATCAACTTTCGCAGTGCCCAATCGCCCCAGAACCAGTTGTTCGAAGCACCGGGCTACACCACGGCTGATTTGATGGCGGAGTACAAATTCGATGACCGCTGGAGCGTCAAGGCCAACCTGACCAACGTGGGTGACGTGTATTACGCCGCTGATCTGTACCAGGGCCACTATGTTCCAGGTGCTGGTCGTACGTTTCAAGTGAATCTGACGGCCAAGTTCTAGTTTGATCCGACACACTTGTTGACCCTGCAGGCTTGAAAATGGGCTTGCCCATCAGGCAGCTCCGCCGGCAGCCTTTTTTCATTTGAATGAACTGAAACATCATGATATTGACCCTACCCGAAGTGCTGTCCGCGGAGGAATTGGAACTCGCAGGCAGCCTGATCGCCAATGCCCCATGGAGCGACGGACGAGACAGTGCCGGCAGCCAGGCGGCCCAAGTCAAAAATAACCAGCAGTTGCCGCACGATTGCACTGCCGCCCAGCAAATTAGGGCGATGGTTCTGCGCGGCCTGGATCGCAACGTGACCTTCTTTTCAGCCGCTCTGCCCAAGCGGGTATTCACACCGCGCATTAACCGCTACGGCGGTGAAACCAATTTTTATGGCGATCACGTTGATGGCGCGGTGCGCTTCGCTCCGGATACAGGTTTGCGGGTGCGCACTGATGTATCGTGCACGGTTTTCTTGTCAGACCCAAACAGCTATGACGGCGGTGAACTCTGCATTGCCGACACCTACGGTACTCATTCCGTCAAGCTGCCCGCCGGGCACATGGTGATCTACCCCGGCACCAGCCTGCACCAGGTGAGGCCGGTCACACGCGGCCACCGTGTGGCCTGTTTTTTCTGGATTGAAAGCATGGTGCGCAGCGACGAGCAACGCCGACTCCTGTTTGACCTGGACATGAACCTGCTCAGGTTGCGGCAGGCCCATGGAGAGTCTGCTGAAACCACGACACTCACTGGCACTTACCATAACCTGTTGCGCATGTGGGCGGATACCTGACCCCCTAGCCCGCCCCCTCATAAGACCCGATCACCAGTCCCCGCTCACCTACCCAGCATGCATCCCCCTTCCATCGCCACATTGCCACCAGGACTGGTCAGTCTGAGTGACCACGAAGCTCACGCCAGAAGTGCATTGGGCGCGGGCATGGTCGTCAGCACCCATGCCAGCATGTCGCTGGAATCTGTCGCCGAGGCTTTCCTCTCGTCAGACCCGGCAGATGCTCAGCGTGGCCCATGTATTGAGGCTATCGCGCGATGAACTGGAGAATGGCATGGCCTTGTGCGGTTGTTCTGCGCTGGCGCAGGTCATGCCTAAAGTACTGGTCGGCGCGCCTGTTGCGGCCTGCAGTTTCAACCCTGTTGAGTTGAGTTTCATCAAAAGTTGTCAATTTAATTGAATCAATTATAAATGCGAACGATTCGCATTTATAATTTGCACAGAATTTCGAATTCACCGATTGATTGAATCAGCATCCATTCCACGACGGTCCACCATGATTGTTTGTGTTTGTCACCCGATATCAGACCGCGAAATAGTTCGCCACGCCCATGCAAGCAGGGGCATTGACGGGATCCAGCTTGAACTGGGTGTGGCGACGCAATGCGGGCGTTGCGAAACATGTGCAAGAGACATCGTGAATCAATGCAGCGTACCCAGACCGGTGGCGGCAGTGCAACTGGCCTTCAGCGTGACCGAGGGGCAGGCATGGACTTACTCACAATGATTGGCGGCAGCCTCGTCGCAGTCATGGGCTCAGCTTGGTGGGTGTTCCGGCGATGAGTTCCCACTCCCTGACCATTCAACACGGGACGCCGTCATTGACTACATTTCATGGCATGCGTCGCAATACTGTCATCGCTGCCTGTGTCGTCTTGTTTCACGGTGTTGCGCTGTGGGCACTGCAAAACGGATTGCTCCATCGCGCGATCGAGGTCATCGTCCCGGTTCAAATGCTGAGTGATTTTGTAGAGCCCCCGGCACCCAAATTGGCTCCGCCGCCGCCCGCGCCGCCCATCACGCCGAAACAACCCGTGGTGAAACCGAAGGTCATTGCGCAAACCATGCCCCCCCAACCGGTGGCAATCGCCGACCCGATACCTTCACCCGTTGCCCCCATGGGAGTGTCCACACTCCAGCCGCCAGCACCTGCCATTGCCACACCACTTTCGGTGTCTGCACCAACCGCTCCGGCTCCGGCTCCAAGTGCGATGCCCAAGGTCGAATTGCCTTCCAGCAATGCTGACTACCTCCAAAACCCCAAGCCGGTCTATCCGCTCATAAGCAAACGACTCAATCAGCAGGGACAGGTCGTTCACAGCGTGTTGATTGGCATTGACGGGCTCCCCGTTAGCGCCCAACTCGTCAAATCCAGTGGATTTGACCGTCTTGACCAGGCGGCTTACAAGGCGGTGATGGGTTGGCGCTATGTTCCCGGCAAGCGCAACGGTGTACCCACCGCGATGTCATTTGAGGTCCCGATTTATTGGGAACTTGCAAAAAATTGAATTTTTAACTTTGGATGGAATATTGAATGGAATCCCAATTCGGCATAGCCAATGTCTGGACTCAGGGCGACTTTGTCACCCGCGGTGTCGCCATTTTGTTGCTGGGCATGTCCCTTGCATCGTGGATGGTGATCATCTTCAAGGCGCTTGACATCATCAAGTACAAGGGCCTGGCCAAGAACACCAGTGACTTCTGGCACAGCGCAGATTTCGCGGCCGGTCTGGAGAAATTGGGCTCTGATCCCGGCAACCCTTTTCGGCAACTGGCCCTGGAGGGCCGCGAAGCCATCGCCCACCATCGCAACACCAAAGTCCAGCTTCATGACGCTCTGGACGTGAGTGATTGGGTCACACGCTGCCTGCGCAACACCATCGATGAGTTCACAGCCCGTATCCAATCCGGCCTTGCCGTGCTGGCCTCCGTAGGCTCGACAGCTCCGTTTGTGGGGCTATTCGGCACGGTATGGGGCATCTACCACGCACTGCTGAGCATCGGCTTGTCGGGGCAATCCACCATCGACAAAGTCGCCGGGCCCATTGGTGAGGCGCTGATCATGACGGCACTTGGGCTGGCGGTTGCCATCCCTGCCGTGCTGGGCTACAACGCGTTGGTTCGTGGGAACAAATCGATTTTGATCAAGCTCAACAGCTTTGCCCATGACCTGCACGCCTTCTTTGTCACCGGAGCGCGGGTGTCCAACGGCGAAACCTCTGCCAATGTTGTGCCCATGAAACGGGGGAACTGACGATGGCCTTTGGAACCCAGGACGAACCCGATGAAGTGATGAATGAAATCAACATGACGCCGCTCGTCGACGTGATGCTGGTGTTGCTCATCATCTTCATCATCACCATTCCCGTGATGAAGCACGCCGTGAACGTTGAATTGCCCCGCGCCAGCAACCAGCCCCAGAACGTCAAGCCTGAAACCGTCCGTCTGAGTGTGGACGCCAAGGGCAACTACTTCTGGAATGACTTGAAGGTCGAAGATGCTGCCCTGCCCGCCTTGCTGGCCGCGGAAGCCGCCAAAAATCCGCAGCCGGATCTGCATATTCGTGGCGACAAGGACGTGCGGTACGAGCGTGTCGCGCAGGCGATGGCGGCAGCCCAACTGGCTGGCGTGAAAAAGATCGGCTTTATCACTGAACCTAAAAACTGACATGCCAAACCGGGGAATTCAAATGTCAAACCAGTCCACTCCCAACAACCCGGGCTTGCCTCATTTGAGTAGCGAGATGGCATCGCCCTCCCATCAGGCTTGCGCCCAAGTCAATAGTGCCGAACTCCTGCAGGGACGCAAAGCCGTTGATATTGAACACAACGGTTGTCTGTACCGCCTGCAGACCACCCGCTTGGGCAAGCTGATATTGACCAAATAAAAGGGGCTCAAGGCCCCTTTTATTAGCTTGGCCCGAGGCGTTTACAAGCCAAGGGCTGCAATTCCCGCCTTGGCAATTTGCGCGTCTTCTGCCGACTTCACACCGCTCACGCCCACAGCCCCCAGGCACTGGCCGTCTTTCATGATGGGCACGCCGCCTTCCAGCATGCCTTCGACAAAGGGCACGCTTAAAAACGAGTAGCGTCCGCCATTGATGATTTCCTCATAAACCTTGGTCTCGCGCTTGCCCATGGCAGCCGTATTGGCCTTGGCCGGCGCGATGTGGGATGAAATGGCTGCCACGCCATCCATGCGTTGCAGCCAAACCAAATGCCCGCCGTCGTCCACGATGGCGATGGCGACGGCCCAATTGTTTTTGAGCGCCTCGGCTTCAGCCGCAGCGGCGATGATTTTCAGATCAGCCAATTCGAGGCTAGCCTTGGATTTCATTCAGGAGATTCCTTAAGTTAAAGAGGTATTAAGCATAACCCCCCTTGAAACACCCTAGAATTCGCTCCATCTGTGGCAAGTATGCAAAACGCAGACACTGAAGGAGTAATGACCATGGCTGATAACGTCCATTCGATTGAAACTGGTTTCGGTTACGGAACCTCTGTAGAACAGCGCAACAAAGTGCTGCGCAATACCTATTGGCTGCTGGCCATGAGTCTTGTGCCGACGGTGGCTGGCGCCTGGCTGGGCGTGGCAACTGGCATCACCGCGGCTTTGACAGGCGGTTTGGGCTTGGTGGTGTTTCTGGGCGGTGCTTTTGGCTTTATTTACGCCATTGAGAAAACCAAGAATTCCGCGGCTGGTGTGCCTGTCCTGCTGGGTTTCACGTTCTTCATGGGCTTGATGCTGTCGCGCATGATCGGCATGGTGCTAGGCTTCAAAAACGGCCCTGACCTGATCATGACCGCCTTTGGAGGCACAGCCGGTGTCTTCTTTGTCATGGCAGCACTCTCCAGCGTGATCAAACGCAGCCTGGAAGGCATGGGCAAATGGCTGTTTGTAGGCGCGCTGGCCATCATGGTGGGCGGCATCATCAACATTTTCGTGGGCTCCAGCGCCGGCATGATGGCGATCTCGGTTCTGGCCATTGGCGTGTTCAGTGCCTACATGCTGTACGACCTCAAGCGCATTGTGGATGGTGGTGAGACCAACTACATCAGCGCCACACTGGCCCTTTATCTGGACATCATCAACGTGTTCCAGAGCCTGCTGGCCCTGCTGGGCATCTTCGGTGGCGAGCGAGACTGAGGCCGCTGGACCTGCAGCCCGAAGCATAAAAAAAGACCCTTCGGGGTCTTTTTTGCTTTAATCACGGGCAAGGAATTTCAGTCCAAGCCAACATTTGCCGATACACATCCCAACAGCCCAAGTTGACTTCATGATTCTTCGCCTTATTTTTGCCACGTTCATCGCCCTTTCTCTGGGTGGCTGCACCCTTGAGGAACTGCTGGCGGACCCGCGTGTGGCCCAGAAAGAGGCCGACGGAAAAGCGATTGGCGGGGCTTGCCGCCATGCGGTACGCAGCATTGAAGACTGTTACCGCGCCAATGACAAGGCGTCCAAAACAGCCATTTTTACGGGGTGGCGCGAAATGGACCAATACATGCGCGAGAACAAGATAGAAGGGCAACCCTTTGTCCCCGGCAAACCAGAGCCTGTCGAAGAAGTCATCATTGAAGACAAAAAGGCCAAACCGGGCGCGAAGACCATGGCAGAGGCGAAACCGAAGTCGGGCGCGACTGAAGCCGACAAAAAGGCCCCTGCCGCAGCGGCGCGCTGATTGCTGCTGCTCCCAAGACCAACTCCGGATTTATTGGGCCGGACCCAGCAGGTCAAATACCGCGATGCTTTCCACGTGCGCTGTATGGGGGAACATGTTGACCACCCCAGCGCTCGAACATCGGTAACCCGCCAAGTGAACCAGTACGTCGGCATCCCGTGCCAGCGTCGCGGGGTTGCAACTGACGTACACAATGCGCTGCGGTGGCGCCCATCCACTGGAATTTTTGGTTCGTAGAGTTTCCTCAGGGTCCATCGATTGCTGGTGAAGGTCAGCCAACGCCTTGACCAGTGAAAACGCACCTTCACGCGGTGGATCGATCAACCATTTCTCGGCTACACCGTCCCCAACCAACATGTCGGGCGTCATCTCAAACAGGTTTCTTGCTACAAATTGAGTAGCTGACAATTGAGCATTGGCGGGGACAATCGCCTTGTTTAACTCATAATTCTCACGCGAACGGGCCACCAGAGACTCGGCGCCTTCGATGCCCAGAACTTCACGGGCCTGTGTGGCCAGAGGCAAGGTGAAGTTGCCCAGCCCGCAAAACCAGTCAATCACCCGCTCGGTCTTTTTCACATCCAGAAGGCGCAGCGCGCGCGACACGAGGACGCGGTTGATCCACGGGTTGACCTGGGTGAAATCCGTGGGCCTGAACGGCATGGTGATATCAAACTCGGGCAAGGCATAGGCCAACTTTTCACCGCCGTCGTCCAGCAATTTGACCGTCTCCGGGCCTTTGGGCTGTAACCACCATTGAACACCGGCGTGTGCCGCGCCAAAGGCCCGCAGCCGGGTCTTGTCGGCCTCGCTCAGCGGCTCCAGATGGCGCAAGACCAGGGCAGTCACGGAATCGCCACAGGCCAGCTCAATTTGCGGCAGGGTTTCAATCGCATCCATGCTGGTGATCAGCGCACGCAAGGGCACCAGCAAATCACTCACGTGGGGTGGCAACACGGCGCACGTTGTCATGTCGGCCACATAGCGGCTTTTGCGCTCGTGAAAACCGATCAATACCGTGCCTTTTTTATGCACATGGCGAACGGACAGCCGGGCCCGATAGCGGTAGCCCCAGGCCGGGCCCTCAATCGGTCGAAGTATGTTGTCCGCTTTGACCTTGCCCAGGTGCCGCAGGTTGTCTTCCAGCACACGTTGTTTGACGGCCACCTGCGCACCCACATGCAGATGCTGCATCTTGCAACCCCCGCAGGCCCCGGCGTGAAGACCAAAATGCGGGCAGCCGGGTGTGACGCGCTGCGAGGATTCACGGTGGATTTGGTTGACCGTGCCCTGCTCAAAGCTGTTTTTTTTGCGGTGCACGTTGGCACTGACAATCTCAAAAGGCAACGCGCCTTCAATGAAAACAACTTTGCCGTCAGATTTGTGGGCTATGCCCTGGGCCTCAATATCCAGCGATTCAATGGTGAGCCGCTCGGGCGGCGGGTAAATCGTTGCAGCGCTGGCGGGGGAAGGTATGGAAGCGGATTCGATGGCAGACGTCATCCCCTGATTGTCTCAGGTGTGCGTGGCCACATTTCACAGCCTACCGGGACCCACTGCCTAAAGGAGTGCTTCGCGGGCAATGCCTCGGCGCGCCAGAAATCGCCTGAGTTTGAGCAATGCTTCGTTTTGCACCTGGCGAACGCGCTCCCGGGTCAAGTCCAGGCGAATGCTCAGTGTTTCAAGCGTTTCCAGCTCATGGTCATGCAGGCCAAACCGACCCTCAAGAACCTCTTTTTCGCGCGGCGTCAAAGATGCAACCCAACCATCGAGCAATCGCTCGATTTCATGGACTTGCGTGGTATCCGACGGGTCGATGTTCAACTCATCAATGAGGCCATCACCCAGCGTGTTTCCGCCGGGGCCGCTCGAGCTATCCCTGCCGCTGTCGCCCCGGTCCAGGCTGGCATCCAGTGACTTGGGGCTCTCCGCCAAGGCCAGCAGATCGGCAACACTGGCCGCATCACGCCCCAACAACGCAGCAATATCGTCCACCCGTACGCCGTCTGGACGAAGCGCAACCAGGTGGGCGTCGTTCTCCAGCGAGCGGCGAGCCCGCAAGACACCCTGCAATTCACGAACGACATTGACGGGCAGGCGAACCGCACGGCCCTGGTACATCAGCGCACGGTCTACGGACTGGCGGATCCACCAGGTGGCATAGGTGGAGAACCTGAAACCCCGCTCGGGCTCAAACTTGTCAATGGCGTGCATCAAGCCCAGATTGCCCTCTTCTATCAAGTCCGACAACGGCACACCACGCCCCAGGTAGCCCTTGGCAATACTGACCACCAGTCGCAGGTTGTGCTCGATCATGCTTTGGCGTGCCGCAAAGTCGCCAGCCCGGGCGCGGGTTGCCATCTCAAACTCTTCTGCGGGGGTGAACAACTCGGTACGGCGCACCTGGCGCAAATACATCGTGAGGGAATCGCCACCCTCACCCTCCACCTGTTTTGCTGCGGAAATAGTAGCTAACTCTTCAATATCCACGGGGACTTCCGAGGCATTTTCCGCGGAGATCGCAAACATGTCGTGGCTTACGTCAGGGGTTTGAGTCATAACGCTGGCCCGATGCGACCCTCAGCGGGCCGGCAAATACTTGGCGGGGTCCACCGGTTTGCCCTGACGGCGAACTTCAAAGTGCAATTTGACCCGGTCCGCATCGCTGTTGCCCATTTCGGCAATTTTTTGCCCCTTGCGAACGGACTGGTCTTCCTTGACCAGAAGCGTCTGGTTGTGCGCGTAAGCCGTCAGGTAGGTGTTGTTGTGCTTGAGAATGATGAGGTTGCCATAGCCGCGCAAGCCTGCGCCAACGTAGACCACCCGCCCATCAGCAGAGGCGACCACCGACTCACCGGCCGCGCCGGCGATGTCCAGACCCTTGTTTTTAACCTCGTCGAACCCAGCGACCACGCTGCCATTGGCGGGCCAAATCCAGGCTATTTCATCCTCGCCGGAGGGTGAGGCGGCCGCGGCTGCCGGTGCAGCCGCAGGTGCAGCGCTCCCTGCTGGCGCACTGGCGGGCTTCGCGGCACTGGCGGCTTGGGTTTGAGGCTGAGCCTGCGCCTGGTTCTGGGGGGGAGGAACGGGCGTCGCGGTCGCCGTGGACTGGGTAACGGGTTTGGCGACCACAGAGGCAGTCGCCACAGGGGGGATCACCCGCAGCACCTGCCCCACTTCGATCTGGTTGGGATTTTCAATGGCGTTCCAGCGCACGATGTCCCGCCAGTTTTGCCCGTTGTCCAATCCAATGCGAATTAAGGTGTCTCCAGGTTTGACGGTGTAATAGCCCGGCTTGCCTGCGTTCTCAAAACCTGGGGGCTGCTTGACCTGTGGGGTATTGGGGTCCATGGCCACAGGCCGCGGGCGCGCTGGCGGTGGCACCGCGGTCTTCCACGGGGGCCCGATTGACCACGCCAGAAGACCCGCACCCGCTCAGGACCGCAGTCAGGAGGCCCGCCACCGCTACAACCATCAGTTTCATTTTCAGGCCGTCAGTACGTGAACCAGTCATTGATCTATCCCTTCAAGCAACACCCGATTTTAGGGGGACAAAATGCACCGCCTCCAGAATCGCCTGCTGATAGCCGGTGGCCGTGCGGTCGATCACCATCAACGCCTGCTGGTTGCCGGACGTACCGGGCCTCGAGACAGGTGCCACCAGCCGCCCGCCAATGGCCAACTGGTCCATCCAGGCTTGAGGAATTGCGCCACCACCGGCAGCGGCAATGATGGCGGCATAGGGTGCCCCCTTGGCATACCCCAGCATGCCATCCCCAAACAGAAGGTGCAGGTTGGTCAGCTTCAAATGACGAAGGTTGTCACGGGCCTTGTCGTGCAGGCCACGCAAACGCTCCATGCTGTAAACCTCGGTGGCCAGCATGCTCAACACGGCGGCCTGGTAGCCACAACCCGTGCCAATTTCCAGAACCCGCCCCAATTTGCCGCTTGCACCGTTTCGCAGGAGTTCGGCCATGCGCGACACCACACCCGGCTTGGAGATCGTCTGCCCCAAACCAATGGGCAAGCTGGTATCTTCATAGGCCTGATTCACCAGCGCACTGTCAACAAACCGGTGGCGCTCAACGGTGCCCATGGCGTTGAGCACCAGGCGGTCACTCACGCCCTGGGCCGCCAGTTTGGCAACCATGTTGTGACGAACCGCGCTGGAATCCATGCCATGGCCTTGAGGCATCTGGCGAGTGGGGGGTGCTGCATGTGCGCGGGACGGCGCTTCAAGCACCCTCGCCGCGCCCGAACCTGAACGTTGCTGGTTGGCGGGGAGGTCAAGTTTCGCCGGAAACGAGGGCCTGGTTTTCATCGGGCGAGTGGTCCGCGCAGACGGGCAGCGGTTTGCGCCCAGTAGCTGAGGTAGTCGTGATCGGTCAGGTCCACTTTCAAGGGCGTCATCGCCATATGCCCCTGAGCCGTGGCGTGAAAATCCGTGCCCTCCGCATCGTCTTTGACTGGGCCGGCGCCGCCAATCCAGTACATGGTTTCACCGCGCGGACTTTCCTGTGTAATGACCGCCTCCGCCGCGTGCCGCTTGCCCAGGCGACACACCTTCATGGGCTTGATCGCTTCATGTGGCAAATTGGGGATATTGATGTTCAACAACCAGGGGCTGGTACCGATCAGGGTCTGATCCATCATTTGCAACACCAGTTCGCGCGCCTTTTGCGCGGCAGCGTCGATATGGCCCCATCCCTTTTCAACCTGGGAAAAAGCAATGGCCGGCACCCCAAACAAAAAGCCCTCCATGGCCGCACCCACCGTTCCTGAGTAAATGGTGTCGTCACCCATGTTGGCACCATTGTTGATCCCGGAAACCACAAGGTCAGGCCGATAGCCCAGCAACCCGGTCAGGGCAATGTGAACGCAGTCCGCCGGGGTGCCGTTGACGTACCTGAAGCCATTGGCAGCACGCGTGACATGCAAGGGCGAATGCAGAGTCAGTGCGTTGGACTTGGCGCTGTTGTTCTGCTCGGGGGCAACCACTTCGACCTCGGCAATATCTTGGAGAGCCTCGAACAATGCCACGATGCCCGGGGCCTGGTAGCCGTCGTCGTTGGAAACAAGAATCTTCATGGTGAGTGGCGCATCGATTTGAGTTTGATTTCATTGTAGGGTGGACGCGGTGGGCCTTCAGGTTCGCGTCGCCAAGCCGGGCACCACCACAGGTCATGCGCGAGACAGTGCAGAAGCGCAGGTGCATAACGTCTGCCACTATCATTAAGAACAACCATTTTGGAGACTTTGATGCACGCCTGGCTCTGTGAGACCCCTACCGGTATTGACGCGCTGACCTGGAAAGAACTTCCTACGCCACAGCCCGGCGCAGGTGAGGTGCTGATTGAAATCAAGGCCGCCAGTCTGAATTTTCCGGACATTCTGATTGTGCAGAACAAGTATCAGATGAAACCTGATCTGCCCTTTGTGCCCGGCTCAGAATACGCCGGCGTGGTTACAGCCGCTGGTGAAGGCGTCAAGCATTTGAAGGTCGGTCAAAACGTCGCCTGCCTGTCTGGCACCGGCGGATTTGGCACTCACACTGTGGCACCTGCGGACCGCTGTATGCCACTGCCACCCGGTTTTTCGTTTGTGGATGCCGCAGCGTTCATCATGATTTACGCGACCTCGCACCACGCCTTGGTGGACCGGGCCCAACTCAATGCGGGTGAGACCGTGTTGGTGCTGGGTGCGGCAGGAGGTGTAGGCACCGCGGCCATACAGATCGCCAAGGCCATGGGTGCCAGGGTGATTGCGGCGGCGTCCAGCGATGAAAAATGCGCGCTTTGCCAATCTATCGGGGCCGATGAGACCATTAACTATTCAACGACCAATCTGCGTGAGTCCCTCAAGAACCTGACTGCAGGCAAAGGCCCTGACGTTATTTACGACCCGGTGGGCGGGGACTTTGCCGAACCTGCGTTTCGTTCGATTGCCTGGCGTGGCCGGTACCTGGTGGTGGGCTTTGCGTCGGGGCCGATCCCTGCCCTGCCCTTCAACCTGGCACTGCTCAAAGGCGCGTCTATTGTGGGCGTGTTCTGGGGTGACTTTTCCAAGCGCGAGCCCAAGGCCAATGCCGCCATGATGGGTGAATTGGCACAGTGGTATGGCCAGGGCAAGATCAAGCCGGTGATTGACAGCACCATGCCCATGTCCGAGCTGAAGGCGGCTTATGCCCACATGGGTTCGCGCGGTGTCAAAGGCAAATTGGTGATGGTCAACTGAACAGGCGACGTCAGTCTCTGCCAGGGTCTTCGCACCTGCCCCGGGGTGGTTTGTGCCGTTGTTTCAGGCTTTAAAATGCACGGAGAAGCCCTATATTCAAAGGCCCTAGAGCCACGCAACCTCGGAGCGCTGCCATGCCAAACAATAAATTCGTTGGATTTCCCGATATTGATTCCAAGCCGCAGGACATCGTAACCCGTCCCATGCCTTTGCATGAGATTCCCAGGCAAGCCCGTATCGACCGTGAAATGGCCATCATTACCCAACACCACGAACGCATCGCCAAAGCCATCAACACTTTTTGGGGCCATCGGGATTGCGTCGAATACATCCAGAAACTGATTTTGAGCGGTGGTGACGGCGTTGGTAAAACCCGTGTGGGATTCAAATCAGAGGTTTTGACGGCGCTCATCAATCTGACAAATTTGCACGAAGTGACCTACCGTTAGTGGGGTCGCCCATTTTTTAAAGGTCAGAGACAAGCCCATGAACACAAAAACAATGAAACACAGCGCCAGCATTTGGGAAGGCGAAATTGGGAACTCCCCTTGCATTGATGTTGTTCATTGGGAAGGCGACATCACCCCCAGGCAGCTCGCCAACGTTGCCAATCAAATCACCACGGGGTGGCAAACCATTGACTTGCAGTTGGACCCTGCGCACCCCCTGCATGGCAATGCCTATCATGTGCGAAAAATGACGGGTGACGAGTACGAAGAGGCCGAGTATCAGAAACGCAAAGAGGCTTTTGAAGAAAAATATGCGGGGCGGCGGGTCTGGGTCCATGGCTACCATTTTGAAGGGGATGAGGCCGCCGGCACGCAGCAGCCCTTCTTCTACGACTTGATGTTCAGCACCATGTTCATCACCCTGGACGACATTGAAGCACTGTGCGACAAACATTACGGCGAGGGCGTTTGGGATGAGTACAGTCTTTACCTGGATGAACGCCTGCCCAAGCCACTGGCGATTGATTTCTGATTCGCCAGGTTGCAAAGCCTGAACCAAAGCATAGACCAAAGCACAAAAAAGCCCCGTAACTCAATGAGTCACGGGGCTTTTTGCATTGGAGGAAGCGGAGGGATTCGAACCCTCGATGGAATTTTAAGTCCCATACTCCCTTAGCAGGGGAGCACCTTCGGCCACTCGGTCACGCTTCCAAAAATCTGCCCGAATTATCTCACGACTCGGGCCTGGTTTTATGCCGGCACCTGGTCCAGATCAAACGCCTTGTGCAGGGCACGCACAGCCAGCTCCATGTATTTCTCGTCAATCACAACCGAGGTCTTGATTTCGCTGGTGGAAATCATCTGGATATTGATGCCCTCTTCCGCCAGAACGCGGAACATGGTGCTGGCCACGCCCACATGGCTGCGCATGCCAATGCCCACGATGGAGACTTTGCAAATCTTGGTGTCGCCGACCACTTCCTGTGCCCCCAGAGCGGGCAGCACCTTGTCTTTCAGCAAGCCCACCGTTTTGGCGTAATCGCCACGGTTGACCGTAAAACTGAAGTCGGTTTTGCCGTCTTTGCTGATGTTCTGGATGATCACGTCGACTTCGATGTTGGCATCCGCCACCGCGCCCAGAATTTGAAAGGCGATGCCGGGCTTGTCAGGCACGCCCAACACCGAAATTTTGGCCTCATCGCGGTTGAATGCGATGCCCGAGACAATTGCTTGTTCCATGTGTTCGTCTTCCTCAAATGAAATCAGGGTGCCGGATTTGGCCTCTTCGTTAATGTCAATATCCCACGGTGTGAAGCTGGAGAGGACCCGCAGCGGCACCTTGTATTTACCCGCAAACTCCACCGATCGAATCTGCAACACTTTGGACCCCATGGAGGCCATCTCCAGCATTTCTTCAAAGCTGACGGTCTGCAAACGGCGCGCTTCCGGCACCACGCGCGGGTCTGTGGTGTAAACACCATCCACGTCGGTATAGATCAGGCATTCAGCAGCCTTCATGGCGGCGGCCACGGCCACGGCCGAGGTGTCGGAGCCACCACGGCCCAGCGTGGTGATGTTGCCTGCGTCATCCAGGCCCTGGAAGCCGGTAACGATGACCACGCGACCCGCTGCCAGGTCGGCGCGCACCTTGGCATCGTCAATCGATTCGATGCGGGCCTTGGTATAGGCGCTGTTGGTGCGAATGGGAACTTGCCAGCCCGCGTAGCTGACGGATTCCATGCCTTCGGCCTGCAGGGCAATGGCCAGCAGGGCACTGGAGGCCTGCTCGCCGGTGGCGGCCAGCATATCGAGCTCGCGGCTGTAGCTGTCATCCGGTTTGGCTGGCGCCAGTTCCTTGGCCAGTCCCAGCAGACGGTTGGTTTCACCGCTCATGGCGCTGGGAACGACCACCATTTGATGGCCTGCGCGCGCCCACTTGGCCACGCGTTTGGCAACATTGCGGATGCGCTCTGTAGAGCCCATCGACGTGCCGCCGTATTTATGAACGATCAATGCCATTGATGTAATTGGGTTGTCAAAAACGAAGCGGTTGCCTCTTGAGGATTTGGTAAATCACTCTGAAAGGAGGGCAACCAGAGAGTCACGTTTGGGGAGCGTGGGCATGAACCCGGCCCCAAAACGCAAAGCCTAAGGATTGTACCAACTGAGTTTTGCACCCTCGCGACGGGCAAAACCGGAACCCACCTTGATCAATATCTGATGGCCGCGTGTGGTGCAGGCGGCCAGTTGATCCAGCAACTCCTGAAGCTGCGCCGCGCTGGGCGTGGTCGTGTGGCGAGTCTTTAGCCAGTATCTCAACACATTGGCCTGGCGGGGTCGGGTCAGCGCCTTGAGTTTGGGCAGTGACAGTGACGACGTTTCCTCATGTGCCATCACGGCGGCAAAGTCTTCACGGGCCAACTCATTCAACAGGTCTTGCGCTTGCGCCGCATGACTGGCGCTTCGGGCAACGGTATCTCTGAAATGAGGAAAGATGGCTTCCAACACCGGCAACAGGCGCGCACGAATTCGGTTGCGGGTGTACTGCTCCTCAAGGTTGGTGGGGTCTTCGACAAAGCGCTCACCCCGCTCGGCCAACCAAGCGCGAATTTGAGCGGCACTGATCCCAAGCAGAGGTCGGTAAAACCGAATACCCTCTCGTTGCCAGTGGGCAGGCATTGCCGCAAGCCCTGCCAAGCCTGCACCACGGCTCAAGGCGAGCACCATCGTTTCAACCTGGTCATCGGCATGTTGTGCCATCGCTATGGATTGAATAGCAAACTTCTTATATCCGGCGGGGACTTCAGCACCAAATTCCTCACCAAAACCTTGCCCAAGTGCATTGGTGAGTGCCCGATAACGCGCGTTGCGTGCCGCGTCTTCCGGGCTCTGCCCCGGCGCATGGCGGGCATCCACTTTCTGGACCACGAGGGGCACATTCAGTCGGGCGCAGGTCGTCTCACAATGCCGCTGGAAGTCGTCTGCCGCTGTCTGCAATCCGTGATGAACATGGATGGCGCAAACCTGGCCGGGCCACTTGTGGGCGCTGGCCAAAAGCAATGCCGTGGAGTCAGCGCCACCGCTGTAGGCAATGGCAAGGGGAAGCTCTGGTGAAAACGCTGCAATTGCGTCGTCAAACGACAGGGTCACGTGGCGACTATTTGGCCGCCTTGGCGTCGGCCTTGGTATCGGTGAAGCGGCCATAACTCTGCAGTCGCTCATAGCGGCGGTCCAGCAATTCCTTGACCTTCAAATCGCTGACCTGCCGGAAGGCGTCGTTCAGGGCGCGCTTGAGGAAGGCCGCCATCTGCTTGTGATCACGGTGGGCGCCACCCACGGGCTCGTTGACGATTTTGTCGATCACACCCAGGGCTTTGAGACGATGCGCGGTGATGCCCAGCGCGTCAGCTGCTTCCTGCGCCTTGTCAGACGTTTTCCAGAGAATGGAGGCGCACCCTTCCGGGCTGATCACCGAATAGATGGAGTACTGCAGCATCAGCACCTGGTCACCAATGGAAATGGCCAGCGCGCCGCCCGAGCCGCCCTCGCCAATGATGGTGGTGATGATGGGCACCTCCAGCTGAGCCATCTCGAAGATGTTGCGGCCAATGGCCTCGGACTGGCAGCGTTCTTCCGCGTCAATCCCGGGGTAAGCGCCCGGCGTATCTACAAAGGTGAACACCGGTAGCTTGAATTTTTCGGCCAATTTCATCAGGCGCAGGGCCTTGCGGTAACCCTCGGGTTTGCTCATGCCGAAGTTGCGCAGGCCACGTTCCTTGGTGTCGCGCCCTTTTTGCTGACCCAGCACCATGCAGGGCGTGCCGTTAAAACGTGCCAAGCCTCCCACAATGCTCAGGTCATCGGCAAAGTGGCGGTCACCGTGAAGCTCCACAAAATGCGTGAAGATCTCGTTGACGTAATCCAGCGTGTAGGGGCGCTCGGCGTGGCGGGCAATTTTGGTGATCTGCCACGGGGTCAGGTCGCTGTAGATGTCTTTGGTGAGTTGCTGGCTTTTTTTGGCAAGCTGGTCAATTTCAGCCGAGATATCCACCGCCGACTCGGTTTGCACGTAGCGCAACTCTTCAATCTTGCCTTCCAATTCGGCGATCGGTTGCTCGAAATCGAGGAATGTTTTTTTGGCCAACGAATTACTCCTTCAATATTCCACCGGCAACGGGTCCAGCGAGCGCCAAATATACCAAGTTGCCACACTGCAATACGGTGCCCAGGCGGCGGCCACCTCGCGCGCATCGCTGCGGCTGACCGCTTCACCCGAAAAATAGCTCTGGCTGATGCCGTTGATCAGGCCTACATCGTCCAAAGGCAGCACGTTGGGCCGCATCATGTGGAAGATCAAAAACATCTCCGCCGTCCAGCGGCCAATGCCCCGAATGGCGACCAGTTCGGCGATGATGGCCTCATCGTCCATGGCCTGCCAATGGGCCACATGAAGGGCACCGCTTTCAAAGTGCAGCGCCAGATCCACGAGGTATTCCACCTTGCGGGCGCTCAAACCCGCCGCACGCATGTCGTCCACCTTCAGCTTCAAGACATTGGCCGGAATCATCTTTTTCGGCAACACGGCGAACCGGTCCCACACGGTTTGAGCCGCCTTGACCGAAATTTGTTGACCCACAATGCTGCGGGCCAGCGTGGTGAACGCGTCGCCGCGGGTTTGCAGGCAGGCACCACCAAACTGGGGAATGAGACGCTTCATCACCCTGTCTTTTTTGACCAGGTGCTTGCAGGCCTCTTCCCAATAATCGGGGGTAAACACCTCGGGAGTCGCAACCACAGACCCAGTCTTGGCTTTGGCAGGCGTCTTATTTGCTATTTTTTTTGTAGCTAACATTGCTTTATCCACGGGGACTTGCGACCTATTTCATGCCGAACATCAGGATTTCGGGCCGTCGGTCGGTCATTTTGCAGCCTCCCAGCTTGTGCCCGCAGCGGTATCTTTCAGTTCAATGCCCTGGGCTGACAGCGCCTTTCGAATGCGGTCCGCCTCGGCAAAGTTTTTAGCCGCTTTGGCGGCTGCGCGCAAGTCAATTTGTGTGCGAATGGCAGATTCATCCAGAACGGCTCCCGCCTGCAAATAGGCCTTAGGGTCCAATTGCAGCAAGCCAAGGCATCCACCCAGGTCTCTCAGCAAAGCGCTCAGGGCGGGCGATGGGCTGCGGTTGATTTCACCCGCCAGGTCAAACAACACGGCAACGGCTTCGGGGGTGCCAAAGTCGTTGTCCATTGCCATTTTGAAGCGCGCCGCAAACGGGTTGGACCAATCCAGGTCGGTTTTAAGCGGCGGCACGGCATCCAGCGTGGTGTAGATCCGCTTGAGCGAATTGCGGGCATCGTCCAGATGCACATCGCTGTAATTCAGGGCACTGCGGTAATGGGTGCGCACCAGGAAAAAGCGCACCGTTTCGGCGTCGTATTTCGCCAGCACTTCGCGGATGGTGAAGAAGTTGCCCAGGCTTTTGGACATCTTCTCGTTGTCCACCCGCACAAAACCGTTGTGCAACCACACATTGGCCAGCGGTTTGCCATTGGCACCTTCGCTTTGGGCAATCTCGTTCTCATGGTGCGGAAACTGCAAATCAGCGCCGCCGCCGTGAATGTCAAAAGTCTCACCCAGGGTCGCGCAGCTCATGGCCGAGCACTCAATGTGCCAGCCCGGGCGGCCCACGCCATACCCAAAGCCGGATGCATTTCCGTCCCACTTGGCGTCTTGTGGCTCGGATTCCTTGGCGGATTTCCACAATACAAAATCCAGCGGATCGTCCTTGCCTTCCAGCACAGCAACACGTTCACCGGCACGCAGTTCGTCCAGCGACTTGCCGGACAACTTGCCATACCCAGGGAACTTGCGCACGGCGTAGTTCACATCGCCGATGCTGGACTTGTAGGCCAGGCCTTTGTGTTCGAGCTTGTGAATCAGCGCCAGCATTTGCGGCACGTACTCGGTGGCGCGAGGCTCCAGCGTGGGTGGTTCAATGCCAAGTTGGGCAATATCGCCGTGCATGGCGGAAATCATTTCGTCCGTCAAAGCCCGGATCGTGATGTTCCTCTCCACCGCGCGCTTGATGATCTTGTCGTCAATGTCGGTGATGTTGCGCACATAAGTCACGCGGTAGCCACTGCTTTTGAGCCAGCGCTGCACCACGTCGAACGCCATCATCATCCGGGCATGCCCAATGTGGCACAGGTCATAAATCGTCATGCCGCACACGTACATGCGGACGTGGCCCGACTCGATAGGGGAAAAATCCTCCAAACCACGCGACAGCGTGTTGTAGATGCGCAAACTCATGGGTGTGTCAGGGGCTTAATCAATTGAGCGAACCCGCCGCTGGGGTCGGCGGGCGGGACGCTGGGGAACGCAGGGGTACTAAGCAGGGCAATCAGTATATAGCCCGGCAATCCCGACCCCCCCCCCTGCGCTACAATTCTGCATCCCGAAAAGCGCCCACAAAACAGCTTTTTTGCCTGTCAATTCAAAGGCCGTATGCAGTTCGCCATTCCCAAGTGCCTCAACTTCCTTTCGATCGAAATCAAGCTTTCAACCGCGGTGCTGGTGATGGGCCTCACCGGCGCATTCACACCGGTACAGGCTGACGACTACGACGATGTGCGCCAGATGGTTCGCGCGGGCAAATCGGCAGAAGCCATGCGTAAGGCGGACCAGTTTCTGGCCACCCGCCCCCATGATCCGCAAATGCAGTTTTTGAAGGGCGTCTTGCTGAGGGATGCCCAAAAAACGGGCGAGGCGATTGCCACTTTTACCCGGCTCACCCAGGACTATCCTGAGCTGCCAGAGCCCTACAACAACCTGGCCGCGTTGTATGCCGGGCAAAACCAGTTTGAAAAGGCGCGAGAGGCGCTGGAAATGGCGATTCGCAACAACGCCAGCTACGCCATGGCCCATGAAAACCTGGCGGATATCTATGTCAAGCTGGCTGCTATGGCCTACGAAAAAACCCTTCAACTTGAGCCCGGAAATGCGTCCGCGAGGGGCAAACTGGCACAGACCCGAGAGTTGCTGAACCCCACACTCCAAAGCGCCAAACCGGCAATCACCCCCAAGGAATGATGGCATGAACCGTCGAATGATTTCGAAGCTTTTCGGGGCCTTAGTCCCCGTGTCTATTGCGTTGTCAGCTATTTTTTCAGTAGCAGGCACCGTGCACGCACAAGGCCCCACCCCGGGCGCTCCGCAGGTCAAATTTTCCACCAGTGCCGGTGACTTTGTCGTGGAGGTCTACCCCGACAAAGCCCCCAAGACCGTTGAAAACTTCCTGCAATACGTCAAGGACAAACACTATGACGGCACGATTTTCCACCGCGTGATTGAAAACTTCATGGTGCAAGGCGGCGGCTTTACGCCCAGCTTTGTAGAGAAAAAGGGCCGCGGGCCGGTGCGGCACGAAGGTCGCGAGGCGCTGGAAAAAGGCGGCCCGCGCAATGTGGTGGGTACCCTGGCCATGGCGCGCACCAGCGACCCCCATTCCGCCACGGCGCAATTTTTCATCAATGTCAAAGACAACGCATTTCTGGACCCCACATTGATTCCGCCCGGCGATCCGGTGCCCAAGTTTGAATACCAGGGGCGCATGTACGAAAATACACCCCGTGCCAATCTGGTGAATGCACCACAACTGTTTGGCTACACCGTGTTTGGCAAGGTCATCAGTGGCATGGACGTGGTGACCAAAATCAAGTCGGTGCCGACTGGCGCTGGAGGTCCGTTCCCGACCGATGTACCCAAAACACCCATTCTTATCAACTCTGCAACCCTGGTGAAATAAACAAATCATGAGCAACCCACAAGTCGAACTCCACATTGCCAACTATGGTGTCATCACCCTTGAACTCGATCAGGACAAGGCACCCAAATCCGTCGCCAATTTTTTGAGCTACGTGGGCAAGGGCCACTACGACAACACGATTTTTCACCGCGTGATCCCCGGCTTCATGGTGCAGGGTGGCGGCATGGAACCCGGCATGAAGGAAAAGCGTGGCGACACGCCCATCACCAACGAAGCCAACAACGGCCTGAAGAACAACAACTACACCGTGGCCATGGCCCGCACCGGTGACCCGCACTCTGCAACCTCCCAGTTTTTCATCAACGTGGCTGACAACGGCTTCCTGAACCACACCGCCATATCGGCCCAAGGCTGGGGCTATGCAGTGTTTGGCAAGGTGATTTCAGGTACCGAGGTGGTGGACAAGATCAAGGCCGTGAAAACCAGCCGCAAGGGTTACCACGACGACGTGCCGGTTGAAGACGTGGTCATCGAAAAAGCTGTCGCGCTCTAAAACCCTGTCGAACGGGGAGGGCCTGCAGTGAACCCGTCCATTCTGCAGGCGCCACCCCAATGGCAGGTCGTTGATTTCATCTCCGACCTGCACCTGCAGGCTGCCGAACCAGCCACCTTCAGCGCCTGGCAGCGCTACATGCGCAACACCGGGGCCCATGCCATTTTCATTCTGGGTGACCTGTTTGAGGTCTGGGTGGGCGATGACGCCGCCACGCCCGGCAGCTTTGAGTTTGACTGTGCCCAAACCATCCAAAGCACGGCCCTACGGGTACCGGTTTTCTTCATGCACGGCAACCGTGACTTTCTGCTTGGCGAGGCCTATATGGCACTGTGTCAGGCTACCCTGCTGCCCGACCCCACGATATTGGCTTTTGCAGGCGCGCGCTTTGTACTTAGTCACGGTGATGCCTGGTGCCTGGCCGACACGGCCT
>CAVVSV010000023.1:0-70733 GCA_963750805.1 uncultured beta proteobacterium | reverse complement strand
TCCATTCGCGAAAGCGAACATTGGGACCAGCACCCGCGCATTGAAGACGTGATGGACCTGCCGTCTTTTGTCCACCTTCGCACACGCATCTGGAAGTCTCTGCGCGAAGAGCACGCCGGATCCGAACACTGAATTCCCGCCACGCCATTTTCATTTTTACAAAGGAGATCGTCATGTTCAAAAAGTCACTCATTTCCCTCACGTTGGCCGCCAGTTTTTGTGCCGTATCTTTCGCGCAAACACTGACACCCATCAAAGTCAGCTACCAACCTTCCCTGTACTGGGCTCTGCCTTTTTATGTGGCGACTGAAAAGGGCTGGTGGAAAGAAGTGGGGCTTGCGCCTGAATTCAGCACATTCCCTGCTGGGGTTCCGCAAATCGCGTCAGCAGCAGCCAAATCCTGGGATGTTGGAGGTACCGGTTCAGTCCCCGCCGTATTGGGGCATGTGCGCTTTGGCATCAAGACCATCGGCATCACCAATGACGAATCCGCAGGCAACGCCTTGGTGGCCAGTGCCAAAAAGGCAGAGGAATTTGCCAAGGATCCCGCGGGTGCTTTGCGAGGTCAGACCATCACCTTGACCCAAAATTCAACCGCCGATTACGCCATTCAATCCTGCCTGAAGAAATACGGATTGAAGAAGTCTGACGTTGTGATGAAAAACATGGGACAGGCCGAAATTATTTCTGCTTTGTCGTCAGGCAATACGGATCTGACGGGGCTTTGGGCTCCCAACATTTACACCGTCGAAGAAAAGTCGGGTGCCAAGGTGCTGTGCAGTGGCAAGGAAGGCGGTGCCGCTGTGCCAGGAGCCCTGATTGCGCGAGGTGACTACGCCAAGGAGAACCCTCAAAATGTTGCCAAATTCCTGGCGGTCTATCTGCGCGCCTGGAAGTGGATGGGTGCCCACAAAACCGAATCGATTGCGATGATGAAAGATTTCTATGCCAAGGGAGGCGTGAGCATCAGCGATGCTTCCATGCGCAAGGAATTCGACACCCGGCCCACGTTCGACTTGGCGCAGCAAATCAAGATGATGGACCGTGGCGCCGGAAACTCGCAGGTGGATGCCTGGTTCACCCAGATCTCCGTTTTCATGCGTGAAACCGGTGCCCTGCAGACGGTTCCACTCACCCAGGAGTTTGTAACGGGCGAATACATGGGGCTGGTGCAAGCGGACCCCAAATTGCGCGATTTCGCCAACAGCGACAAATAAGCCACCGGGCCTTGAGACGATTCTCTTTACCTTTGACACCGGAGAAACCCGTGAGCATTCGATACCTAAAAAAAGCTGAAAAAACGCCTGAAACTGAAACGGCCACTGCTCAAAAGGTGGTGACGGAAATGTTGGCAGCCATAGAGAAAGATGGCGAAACAGCGGTTCGCCAGTACGCGAAAAGCCTGGACCATTGGGATGGCGAGTTCATCGTGACCCGCGCCCAGCTTGACGCGAACGCGGCGCTGGTTCCACCAGGTGTCAAGGCCGACATTGACTTTGCGATCAAGCAGGTCTCCACGTTTGCAACTGCCCAACGCAAGTCGTTGACGGATTTTCAAACCGAACTTCACCCAGGCGTCACAGCCGGGCAGCGGGTGTTGCCGGTGAACGTGGCCGGGTGCTATGCGCCCGCGGGTCGCTACGCACACATCGCTTCGGCATACATGGGCGTCGCGACGGCCAAAGCTGCGGGTGTCAAAACCATTCTGGCGTGCTCCGGTCCGTTTCGCGGAGGGCCCATGCACCCCTATCTGATGTACGCATTCGACAAGGCAGGAGCCGACGTCATCATGACTTTGGGTGGGGTTCAAGCCATTGCCACGATGGCCTTCGGGCTCTTCACGGGGAAGCCTGCCGACGTCATCGTGGGGCCAGGCAATAAGTTTGTGGCCGAGGCCAAGCGAACCTTGTTTGGAAAGGTTGGTATCGACGTATTTGCGGGCCCCTCGGAAGTTGCAGTGATTGGGGACGAAACTGCCGATCCAGCGATTGTTGCAAGTGACCTGGTGGGTCAGGCAGAGCATGGCCATGAATCGCCTGCCTGGTTGTTCACAACCAGTGAAAACCTGGCGCGCGATGTGATGGCTCGCGTACCCGCATTGATTGCGGCCCTCCCCCCCACCGCGCGGGATGCGGCAGGTGCTGCGTGGCGCGACTACGGCGAAGTGATTGTGTGCGATACCCGCGAGGAAGTGGTTGAAGTTTCCGACCGCTACGCCTCCGAACATCTGGAAGTTCACACCACTGAGCTTGATTGGTGGCTGCAACGCCTAACGTGTTACGGCTCGCTGTTTCTGGGAGAAGAAACCACGGTGGCTTATGGCGACAAGGCCAGTGGGCCCAATCACGTGCTTCCGACCAAAGGTGCAGGTCGTTACTCGGGAGGTCTTTCGGTGCACAAATTCATGAAGACGCTCACCTGGCAACGCATGACGCGTGATGCCGCGCGGGACATTGGCTTGGCAACCGCGCGCATATCCAGGCTTGAGGGGATGGAGGCCCACGCGCGCACGGCCGATGACCGGCTGGCCAAGTATTTCCCGGGGCAAACTTTTGACTTGGGCGAACCCGTGACCGTATGACAATTCAGGCGCTGTTTGATCTGAAAGGCCGCACGGCCCTGGTCACCGGTGGCAACTCGGGCATTGGCGAAGCCATCGCTACCGCGTTGGGTCTGGCAGGTGCAAGCATTGTTTTGATGGCCAGGCGTGCCGATGCTTTGGAGACTTCGGCACGTAACCTCAAGGCACATGGCATTTCAGTTTCCTGCATACCTTGCGACCTGGCTGACATCCAGTCTGCGCAACAGGGTGCCCAAAGAGCATTGGCATTGGGTGCTGTCGATATTCTGGTCAATGCAGCGGGAGTGAATCTGCGTCAGGCCTTTGACCAAGTGACTGCTGAAAGCTGGCAGACGCAAATCAACCTGCATTTGAGCGCGCCCTTTTTCTTGACCCAGGCGTTGGCACCGGCGATGGCTGAACGTGGGTGGGGACGGATCATCAATATTGCCAGTCTTCAAAGCCACAGGGCATTTGGCAATAGTGCGCCTTATGGTGCCGGCAAAGGCGGCATTGTGCAGTTGACCCGCGCGATCGCACAGGCGTGGTCGGCCAAGGGTATCAATTGCAATGCGATAGGCCCCGGGTTTTTTCCCACGGCATTGACAGCGCCCGTTTTTGCCAACGAGGCCGTGGCGTTGAAAAACGCTGAACAAACCTGCATTGGCCGCAACGGCAAGTTAACCGACCTGTATGGACTGTCCGTGTTTCTGGCCAGTGACGCGTCAAGTTACATCACGGGCCAGACCATCATGATTGACGGCGGCTTCACCGCCAAATAAGTGCGTGGACGAACGGCTCACCATGTCTTCAATGGACGAATTCTGGATGCCGTTTACGCCGAACCGCGAGTTCAAGACGGCACCCCGCCTGGTGGAGTCCGCGCTGGGGGTGTCATATCGCACACCCGACGGGCAAGAGATTCTGGATGGCACGTCTGGCTTGTGGTGCGTGGGCGCAGGTCACCGCCACCCCAAGATCAGCGAAGCCATGAAGCGGCAGATCGACATGCTGGACTTTGCCTCCAGCTTTCAGGTAGGGCACGCCAGCTCATTCAAGTTGGCCGAGCGCATTGCCGCCGTTGCCCCACCGGGTCTGGACCGCGTGTTCTTAACCAACAGCGGCTCTGAAGCTTGCGACACCGCACTCAAGCTGGCGCTGGCGTATTGGCGGGTCAAAGGCGAAGGCCAGCGCAACCTGTTTGTGGGACGTGATCGGGGCTTCCACGGCGTGGGGTTTGGGGGTATCTCTGTGGGCGGCATGCTCAACAACCGCCTGGCGTTTGGCACCAGCCTGCTGCGAACCGATCACCTCCGCGCGACCTGGGACCCGGCCTCGCAAGCTTTCACACGGGGCCAGGCAGCAACGGGGGCCGACATGGCCGATGAATTGGAAAGCCGCATCATTGCCCTGCATGGTGCCTCCAACATCGCCGCCGTGGTGGTGGAACCCATTGCGGGCTCCACCGGTGTGCTGGTGCCGCCCAAAGGCTATCTGGAAAAGCTGCGCGCCATTTGCGACAAGCATCATCTGCTGCTGATTTTTGACGAAGTCATCACCGGCTTTGGCCGCACCGGTGACATGTTTGCGTCACAAACCTTCGGCGTTGTGCCGGACATGATTCTGTTTGCCAAGACGATCAGCAATGGTGCGGTGCCGTTAGGTGGCGTGATCGTCCAACGCGAGATTCACGATCACCTGATGCATGGCCCCAAGCACTTGTCAGAGCTGATGCACGGCTATACCTGCTCCGGGCACCCGCTGGCATGTGCGGCGGGCCTGGCCATGCTGGACGTGATTGCCGAGGAAGACCTGATTGGCCGGGTGCGAGACCTGTCCCCCTATTTCGAAAATGCCGTGCATGCCCTGGCAGATGAACCCCATGTGGTGAGCATCCGCAATTTTGGCTTGGCGGCCGGGGTGGAGCTGGCAGCGCGCGACGGCGTCCCCGGTCAGCGCGGCTTCGAGGCCCAGGCACTGGCCTTCAAACACGGCCTGCTGACCCGTGCCCCGGGCGACACGCTCGTGCTGGCCCCGCCCTTTGTCAGCACCCGCAACGACATTGACCAAATGGTGGAGCGACTGCGCACCGCCATTCGTGCCACCCCCTAACCTGCGACTGGAAGCCCCATGAAAGCCCTTGTCTACACACAACCCAATGAAGTTCAACTGCTGGACCGCCCCGCGCCTACGCTGGACACTGGCGAAGTGATCCTGAAAATCGAAGCCGTGGGCATTTGCGGCTCTGACATGCACGCCTACCACGGCCACGACCCACGCCGCAAACCGGGCTTGGTGCTGGGCCATGAGTTCTGCGGCATGGTGATGGAAAGCGCCTCACCCCGCTATGCCAAAGGCACACGTGTTACCGGCAACCCGCTGATCACCTGTGGCACATGCGACTACTGCGTTCAGGGTCGCAACAACCTGTGTTCCACCCGAACCATGGTGGGCATGACACGCCCCGGCGCGTTCGCCGATCTGATGTCCATCCCAGCCGCCTCGTTGATCGACATGCCCCAGGACATGTCAGCCGCGCACGCTGCTGTGACCGAACCCGCAGCCACAGCCCTGCACGCCATCAACTTGTCAATGCGTGTGCTGGTGCGCCCCGTGCAGGAATGCCGCACCTTGATTTTGGGTGGCGGTGCGATTGGCATGTTGTCGGCTTTGCTGCTTAAAAATTACGGGTGCCACGATGTCACCGTCGCAGAAGTGAACCCCTTGCGGCGCGAGCAATTGGCCCAGCATGCACAGGTGAAAACTTACAACCCCAAAGACACCCAGCCGCCCGAAAACAGTTTTGATTTTGTGGTCGATGCCGTGGGTTCCAAATTCACCCGCAACACAGCGCTGGCCGCCGTCAAAGCCGGTGGCGTCGTCATGCACATTGGCCTGCAGGACTGGGCCAGCGAAATTGACATGCGTCGCCTGACATTGGCGGAGATCACCTTGCTGGGAACCTATACCTACACCACCGCAGATTTGAGAGCCACGGTCGCAGCCATTCACAGGGGCGCGTTCGGCACCCTCGAATGGCTGGATGTACGTAGCCTGGCTGATGGTCCTCAAGCTTTCGAAGACCTGGACAAAGGCCGGGCCGCTTCCGCCAAAGTGATCCTGTGCCCCTGAAACAAAAAGGGCAAGTCCCAAAGAGCTTGCCCTAACCAAAAAATCAACTCATCGAATATGGCGCCGGTGGCATCACGAAGCGGGACACTGATGCTTTGTTCGCCAAGGGTGATCGCCTCGGCACCGACATGACTTCACTGTAACGGCTGTGTGTGACATGTCCATGAAGCCGATGCCAACAAAGTCTCATTTTGGCGTTGCGCTGATTTTTCTTTTCTATATTTGCGGCACTATTTCACACACCTGATACGAGCGTTGCGAAACGCTGCAAGTCCACATTGCCACCGCTCACAATCACGCCCACACGCTGGCCTTTCAATGACAAGCCAGCATGGCAGGCGGCCGCAAATCCCAACGCGCCCGTCGGCTCGACCAGCATCTTCATGCGCTCGGCAAAGAAGCGCATGGCGTCAATCAACTGGGCGTCCGTGGCGGTGAGGATATCGTCCACATCGCGGCGCATTAACGCGAAATTGAGCTGGCCCACGCTCTGGGTTTGCGCGCCATCGGCAATGGTTTGGGGCGTGGCGATGCGGATCACTTTGCCCGCGCGGAACGACTGTTGGGCGTCGTTGCCCGCTTCGGGTTCCACCCCATAAATTTTGCAATGGGGCGACAAGGCACGGGCCGCCAAGGCCGAGCCCGCCAGCAAGCCACCCCCGCCGGTGCAGACAAACAGCGCGTCCAGCGGGCCGACTTCTTCGATGAACTCCTTGGCGGCGGTGCCCTGCCCCGCAATCACATCCGCGTGGTCATAGGGCGGGATCATGGTCAGCGCGCGTTCGTGGGCCAGGCGATGCATCATGGCTTCGCGGTCGTCCTTGAAGCGGTCGTACAGGATGACCTCACCACCGGCCTTGGGCGAATTCTGGATGTAGCCGCGGGTGGCCTCGATCTTGAGCGGCGGCGCGTCCATGGGCATCAGCACCGTGGTGGCAATGCCCAGCAACTGGCCTGACAAGGCCACGGCTTGCGCGTGGTTGCCGGATGAGAAACAGATCACGCCGGCCTGGCGCTGGGCCGGGCTGAGCCTGGACAAGGCGTTGAAGGCCCCGCGAAATTTGAAGGCCCCCATGCGCTGGAAGTTTTCGCATTTGAAGAAGAGTTGCGCACCCAGGGCCGTGTCGGCCGTGCTGGAGGTCAGCACCGGTGTGTGGTGGGCGTGGCCTTTGATGCGCTGCGCGGCAGCGATGACGTCATCGAATGTGGGGAGAGCCATCGTGGGGTCATTGGGGAGATGTTGCATGGGTCGTCTGAATTTGGAGAGCGGCCAATATACTGGCTTGTGACCTTACTCTTGCCGTCCTTGCTGAAATCTTTCTCGTGGCAGGAGCTGCGCCACCATCCCTGGCGCAATGCGGCTGCGGTGGTGGCCGTGATGCTGGGTGTGGCGCTGGCGTTTTCGGTGCATTTGATCAACGCGTCGGCCCTGGATGAGTTCTCAAACGCCGTGCGCTCGGTCAACGGCCAGCCTGATGTGTCAGTTCGCGCTAAGCAGGGCAATTTTGACGAGGCCCTGTTTGCCACCGTGGCTGCACAGGCGCAAGTGGCCTACGCATCGCCCGTGCTGGAAATCAACACTTACGCGGTGGTGGAAGGCACGACAGATTCAGTGAGCCCCAAGGACCGCAAAAAAGCTTTGCGCATCGTGGGGGTGGATGCACTGCTCATCGGGCGGGTGGCACCTTCGCTGATGCCGGTGCCAGCGGCCGGAGCGGATCGCTTTGCCATGTTTGCGCCCGACGCGGTCTTTCTGAATGTGACGGCGCAAGCCCTGGGGCCACAGACGATTCAAGTTCAGTCCGGCCTGCAGTTACGCACGCTCAGGGTGGCGGGCCGTGTCAACGCCAGCGGCGTGCCTTTGGGGGTGATGGACATTGGTGCCGCACAAGACTTGTTTGGCTTGCAGGGGCAGCTGTCGCGTATTGATGTGCAACTCAAGCCCGGCGTGGACCGCAGCGCGTTCATCGCTTCTTTGCATAGCCAGCCCGGCTGGCCTGCTGGCGTGACCGTGGCGCCACCCGAAGACGCCGCGGCGCGCATCGACAACCTGTCGCGCGCTTACCGGGTCAACTTGACGGTGCTGGCGCTGGTGGCCTTGTTCACCGGGGCGTTTTTGGTGTTCTCGGTACTGTCCCTCAGTGTGGCCAAACGCGCGCAGCAGTTTGCCCTGCTGGGTGTGCTGGGCCTGACGGGCCGGGAGCGGCTCAACCTGGTGCTGCTGGAATCCGCTGCACTGGGCCTGGTGGGCAGCGTGGCGGGCATTGCGCTGGGCACGGGGCTGGCGGCCACCGCCCTCAAGGTGCTGGGTGGTGACCTGGGCGGTGGCTATTTCTCGGGTGTGGCTCCGCCCCTGCACTGGCGCACATCGGCGGCGCTGACGTATGGCGCGTTGGGATTGCTCGCAGCGCTGGTGGGTGGGTGGTGGCCAGCGCGGCAGGCGCAAAGTCTGCCCCCGGCGCAAACCCTCAAGGGCCTGGGCCAAACCCGGACAAATAGCTACAGCCACTGGATCAGTCTCATTTTGATAGCACTCAGCGCTTTGCTGGCGGGGACTCCGGCCATTGATGGCATCCCATTGGGAGCGTATGTGTCTGTGGCGCTGTTGCTGATTGGCGGCATCACCGCCCTGCCCTGGCTGATTGCCCTGCTGTTGGACCGCGTGAGCCCGCTGGCTGCCAACACGCTGCTGCCCCTGTTGGCGGTGGAGCGCGCCCGCCGTGTGCGAGAAAGCGCCAGTGTGGCCGTGAGCGGTGTGGTGGCTTCGCTGAGCCTGGCCGTGGCGTTGACGGTGATGGTGGCGAGTTTTCGCGACTCGGTCACGCACTGGCTGGATGTGGTGTTGCCCGCCGAGTTGTATGTGCGAACGGCCACTTCCTCCAGCGCGGGAGAAACGGTGTTTTTCTCGCCCGACTTCGTGGCCCAGGCGCGGCAGTTGCCCGGTGTGGCGCGTCTGGGCACCCAGCGTGTGCGGCTGCTGCAATTGGACCCAAGCCAGCCTGCCGTGGCGCTGATAGCCCGCGCTCTGGATAACCCGGGGAACGACTTGCCTCTGGTAGGCGACCCGTTGCCTGTGCCGTCCGGTCAAATTGGCATCTATGTGAGCGAAGCGATGGTGGACTTGTATGGCGCACGACCCGGTTCCCGCCTGTCTGAAGTACCTGCTTTATCTGGCTTCGCCGGATTCTTCACGTCAAATAGCCCGCAAGTCCCCGCCAATATTGACAAGTCAGCTATGTTTTATGTAGCGGGCGTTTGGCGCGACTATGCCCGCCAGGGTGGCGCCATCGCCATCAGCCAGCGTGATTTCGAGCGCTTGACGGGTGACCAGCGCATCAATGATCTGGCGATTTGGCTGGCGCCTTCCGCCGCAACGCTGGACGTGCAGCAAGCCCTTCGCGATCTGGCAGAGCGTGAATCCGCAGGGTCCGGGGCGTTGATTGAGTTTGCCTCCAGCCGCGAGATTCGCGCCATTTCGCTGACGATTTTTGACCGCAGCTTCGCCGTGACTTACTGGCTGCAGGCGGTCGCCATTGCAATTGGCCTGTTTGGCGTGGCGGCCAGTTTCAGTGCCCAGGTGCTGTCGCGCCGCAAGGAATTTGGCCTGCTGGTGCACCTGGGCCTGACGCGACGCCAGGTGCTGGGCGTGGTGGCGGGCGAAGGGCTGGCGTGGACGGCGGTCGGCTCCGTCGCCGGGCTGGGACTGGGGCTGGCGGTGTCGCTGGTGCTGGTGAAGGTGGTCAACCCCCAGAGCTTTCACTGGACGATGGACATGGCAGTGCCCTGGATACGCTTGACCGGCCTGTGCCTGGCCGTCGTCTTGGCGGGCACTTTGACCGCCTGGTTGGCCGGGCGGGCTGCAGCGGGTCGCGATGCGGTGCTTGCGGTGAAGGAGGACTGGTGAACGCATTGGCACATTCAACCCATTTGGCCTGCTTCTGCAACTAGGGTGTTTTTCGTCGAGTTTTCGGGTATTGCCCTGATACGCCGCTTGCGCACTTGCTTCTACAATTAACTCAATTCAATGGAGTAAACATGAACACTTTCACTCGAATCACCGTTTCAATTGCGCTGGCCCTCGGCACCAGCCTGTCTGCTTTCGCCCTGGATGCGCCGTCTGGCAAGGTGGTTTTGACCATCACCGGCAAGATCGGAGAAAAGAACGTCGCCGACAAAGCGGTGTTTGACCTGGCCATGCTGGAGAGCCTGCCGCAGCAAACCTTCACTTCCATGACGCCTTGGGACAAGCACCCCATCAAATTCACCGGCCCCCTCTTGCGCGACGTTCTCGCGGCTGCCAAGGCCAGCGGCACCACCATCAAGGCTGCCGCCATCAACGATTACCAGACCAGCATTCCCGTGGAAGACGCCAAAAAGTTTGACATGATCCTGGCCCACAAAATGAACGGCGAAGCCATTCCCGTGCGTACCAAGGGCCCGCTGTTCATCGTCTACCCCTACGACAGCAAGCCTGAGTTGCGTTCGGCCACTTACTATGACCGTTCTGCCTGGCAATTGAAATCGATGAACATCGAATAAGTGACTCGTGATGGTCGGCGCTGAGCGTACCAGCAACTGGCGCTACCTGTTCTGGCTGTCGGTCGGCGCCGCCGTGATGGCCATGGCCATGGCGGTCTTGCTGGTGTTTGAGCTGGCCCAAAAGCAGTCCATCAAAGATGGCAGCACTCTGCGGTCCGATTCGGTCACTGCATTGGCGTTTCAGTTTGAGCGGGAGTTTTTGCGTTTTCGGCAAGTGCTGGATGCCAGTGTCAACAACCGGACCGCGCCTGACACCGAGACACTCACCCTTCGGTTTGATATTTTCCTGAGTCGCCTCACGCTGTTGCGCGACAACCCCAGCATCTCGCTGCTGCTCACACGCCCTGAATACATCAGCGCCATGCCCAAGCTGAATGCTCTGGTCACGAGGGCCGATGCAATCATGGCCCAAGCCCCCCTGCAGGCCAAGGCGCTGGAAGGACTGCTGGAAGAATTCAATGCCATTGGACCCGACGTTCAGGCACTGAGCCTGGCCGCCAATTCAGAGGTCACGTTGTTGCTGGAGCGTCAAACCATCACGGCGCTTGACCAAAACGCCCTGATCATTGGGCTGACGCTCTTGCAACTTATCCTGCTGCTGTTTTCTGTCGCCGCCCTGATCCGCCGGCAAAAAATTCAGGAGAAAGAGCACATCGCACTGCGCGCCATGGCCGAAGACCTGCGGGAAGCCAGCCAACGCGCCAAAGCCGCCAGCCAAGCCAAGAGCGAGTTTCTCGCCAACATGAGTCACGAGATCAGAACGCCCATGAACGGCGTGATTGGCATGACCGACCTGGCCCTGGAGCGGGCCACCGACCCGGCCCAGCGTGACTACCTGAACACCGTGGTCAGCTCGGCCCAATCGCTGATGGTGATCCTCAATGAAATTCTGGACTTCTCCAAAATCGAGGCCGGCCAGCTCACCATTGAACACGTTCCGTTTGACCTGCGACAGGTGCTGTCCGACACCCTGGCCAGCCTGGACGGTCGCACCCGGCTGAAAGGTCTGACGCTGGCCCTGGACCTTCCTGCTGAAATGCCGGCACTGATGAGAGGCGACCCGGGCCGGATTCGCCAGGTGCTCACCAACCTGTGCGACAACGCCATCAAGTTCACCCAGGTGGGTGGCCTGAGTGTTCGGCTTCAAGTCACCGCCATTGCGGGCGGCGAATTCGAGGCTCAAGTTTCAGTGCAGGACACCGGTGTGGGCATTCCAGCCGCCAAGCAAAAGCTCATTTTTGAAGCTTTCAGTCAGGCCGATGCATCCACCACGCGCCAATACGGTGGCACCGGTCTGGGCCTGACCATCTGCGCCCGACTGGTGGAACTGATGGGCGGGCGAATCTGGGTGGACAGTGAGATGGACAAGGGAAGCACCTTTAATTTCACCGTGAAACTGCAGCAGGCCGATGGGGCCGAAATTGCAGCAGCGGCTAACGACTTTTCGGACCTGCCCGACACTGCCCCGCCGATGGCGCCTCCATCGCTGCCTGAACCCGCAGATTTGAAGGCGGTGCCAGCCCCGGAGCCGTCACAACCCGCCAGCGTCGGGAGGGTGCCGGAAGTAACAACGACGACGTCAGCAACGATTCGCACACTGCGTATTTTGCTGGTTGAAGACCATCCGGTGAATCAGATTCTGGCCACGACCTTGCTCAAAAAATGGGGCCATACCGTGGTGTTGGCCGATAACGGCCAAAAGGCCGTCGACCTGTTTCCCTCGGACACCTGGGACCTGGTGCTGATGGACATGCAGATGCCCGTGATGGGTGGGCTGGAAGCCACGCAAATGATTCGGAACCGGGAGCCCGCGAACCAGCGCACGCCCATCATTGCCGTGACCGCCAACGCGATGGAGGCTGACCGTGAGGCCTGTTTGGCCGCAGGCATGGATGACTTCCTGTCCAAGCCCTTCAATTCAGCCGCGCTGGAGCGTTTGTTGGCGCGGTATTGAGGCACCCACAACCCATGTGGAACCACACGTCATTTCTGGCCCGCCGGACGCTGCTGGTGGCAGGAGTACTTTCGACGTTTGACAGCCACGCTCTTCCCCCCAAAACGCTGAAGTTTCCGAGGGACCATGGCAGCCATCCGGATTTCAAAACCGAGTGGTGGTACGTCACGGGTTATGCCACCTCGGGGGATCGGGAGTTCGGTTTCCAGGTTACTTTTTTCAGGTCGCGCGTGGATGCCACGCAGGGCATGACCTCCAAATTCGCTGCCAAACAGCTGATGTTTGCCCATGCCGCCGTCACTGATGTACAAGGGAAAAAGCAGCAACACGACCAGCGCATTGCCCGCGACGGGTTTGAATTGGCCAGTGCTGCAAGTGCTGATACGAAAGTTCAAATTGGCACCTGGTCCCTGGCGCGTCAGGGCGAGGTTTATCTCGCGCGCATTGAGGGCGATGATTTCACTCTGGCCCTGACACTGACCCCCAGCCAGGCGCTGCTGCTGCAAGGCGACAAGGGCCTGTCACGCAAGGGGCCGGATAAACAACAGGCCAGCTATTACTACAGCCAGCCTCAGTTGAACGTGGCGGGCAACATTTCCATCGACGGCAAGGCATTTGTTCTGGACAAAAATCAGGGCAAAGCCTGGCTGGACCATGAGTGGAGCCAAGCGCTGCTGCATCCTGACGCCGTGGGCTGGGACTGGGTGGGCATCAACCTGTTTGACGGCAGCGCGCTCACAGCCTTTCAATTGCGCGACAAGTCCGGCAAGGCACTCTGGGACGGTGGCTCGTTTCGCGCAGGCACCGGGCAGCTCTTTCCTTTCCGGCGGGGTGAGGTTCTCTTCAGTCGCCAGCGCACCTGGAAAAGCATTCGTACCCAAACCACCTACCCCGTGGAATGGATCGTGCGCACGCCAGCCGATTTCTACACCGTCAAAGCCGTCATCGACAACCAGGAGCTGGACAGCCGAATGTCCACCGGCGCGATTTACTGGGAAGGTCTGAGCAACGTGTATGACGGCAACGGCAAACTCGTGGGGCGCTGCTACCTGGAGATGACGGGCTACGCCACCGCGCTTAGAATTTGAGCAGGGGACGCTACCTTTTGAATAGCAAACTATTCATTAGGTACGGGGACTTCAAGGATATTTACCTCTGAAGTACCCCACACATGGCCTCAACGGGTCCGGAGCTTTAATGCGCCCCAGCCGCCGCATCTGCACCACTGGCGGGCCCTCCCCCCATGTGCCCGCCCAGTTGGGGACGCGACAGCCACACAAACGGAATCAGCAGCAGAAAGATCATGGCCGAGGCATAGAACACGTCGTTCGCGGCCAACATGAAGGCTTGCTGGTCCACCAGGCGATTGACCTGTGCCAGGGCCTGCTCATGGCTGAGCCCTGCGCTGGCAAAACCGGACATCACGCTGTTGGTGGCGCTGCTGCCAATATTCACATACTCCGACAACTGGGCATGGTGCATGGCGGCCCGGTCCTGCCACACCGTGGTGGCGATGGACGTGCCGAATGAACCTGCCGTGATACGCGCGAAGTTGCTGAGCCCCGAGGCACCGGGGATCTTGTCGGGCGTCAGGCCCGAAAGCGTGATGGTAGCCAGAGGGATGAAGAAGAACGCCATGGCCCCACCCTGAATCAGCGTGGGGATCATCATGGTGTTGAAGTCCACCTGGGTGTTGAAATGCGAGCGCATCAACAGCACGATGGCAAACACCACAAAGGCAAAACTGGCCAGCTTGCGCGGGTCCAGCCGGTGCAGGTTTTTACCGACGATGGGCGACAGGATGATGGCGAACAGACCCACAGGAGCCAGCAACATGCCCGCCTGAATGGCGGTGTAGCCCATGTACTGCTGCAACCACAGGGGCAGCAAGACCACGTTGCCAAAAAACAGCCCGTAACCAATCGCGGTGGCAAAGGTACCCGACCAGAAGTTGCGCCGCTTGAACAGGCGCAGGTCAACCACAGGATGCTCTTCGGTCAGCTCCCACACCAGGAAAAAGGCAAAGCCGATGATTGCCGCGAGGCCCAGGCCAACGACTTCACCGGAGTGAAACCAGTCCAGCTCTTTGCCCTTGTCCAGCATGATTTGCAATGACCCCACCCACAGCACCAGCAGGCCCAGGCCGATGGAGTCAATCGGCAACTTGCGGGTCACGCTTTCGCGCTTGCGGTAGATCGTCATCACCATGAAGGCGGTGAGCAGGCCAATCGGGACATTGATGTAAAAGATCCACGACCAGTTGATGTTGTCGGTGATCCAGCCCCCCAGCAGCGGCCCCATCACGGGGGCAATCAGCGTGGTCATCGCCCACAAGGCCATGGCCAGACCGGCCAATGCCCTGGGGTAGCTGGCCAGCAGCAAGCCTTGTGAGAGTGGAATCATGGGCCCGGCCACAAAGCCCTGCAACGCGCGGAAGATGATCAGCGTCGTCATGTTGGGTGCCAAGCCACACATCAGCGAGGTCAACACAAACAACAAAATGCTGGTCACAAAAAGACGCACTTGACCAAAGCGCTGTGACAACCAGCCCGTGAGCGGCAAGGCGATTGCATTGGCCACGCCGAAGCTGGTGATGACCCAGGTGCCGTGGTTGGGGCTGACGCCCAAATCACCAGCGATGGCAGGCAGCGAGACGTTGGCAATCGACGAGTCCAGCACGTTCATGAAGGTGGCGGCAGACAGGGCGATCGTGCCCCAAAAGCGCGCAGCCCCATTCAGTGGCGGGTGCGCCATGGCAGCATGGTTCGGTGAGGCCATGGGGCGAATCAACGTGCCAGTGTTGCAGAGGCAGAGGCGGCAGAACCCACCACGGCCGCTTGTGCCACAGGCGTTGAACTGCTGAGATGGGACGTTTTGCCAACCATCATCTTGTGGCCCAGATTGGCTTCAATGATCTTGCGCACCTCGGCCGTCGCGCCTGCATCCAGTGCCGCGTAGACCTGCGTTTGCACCATGGCGGCAGCGCGGGGGGCGTCGGCCAGCATCTTGCCGTCCTTGTTACTCACATCCACAGAGGCATCCATCGACAGGCCGACACGCAGCGGGTTTTTGATCAGTTGTTCTGCGTCAATGGCGACACGCACCGGGACGCGCTGCACGACCTTGATCCAGTTACCCGTGGCATTTTGCGCGGGCAACAGCGCAAAGGCGGCGCCGGTACCGGCACCCAGCCCGGCCACTTTTCCCTTGTATTCGGTCTTTTTCCCATAGACATCGGCTGTCAGGGTGACTGGCTGACCAATGCGGATGTTGCGCAACTGAACTTCCTTGAAGTTGGCATCCACCCAAACTTGGTTGAGTGCAATGACCGACATCATGGGCGTACCCGCAGCTACACGCTGACCCAACTGCACCGTCCGCTTGGCAATGAACCCATCCACCGGGGCGGGTAATGCAGCACGCTGCGTGGCCAGGTAGGCTTCGCGAACTTTGGCGCCCGCAGCCAGCACACTGGGGTGCTGCTCGACAGCGGTGCCTTCGGTCATGGCCTGGTTGCTGGCGAGTTGCTCTTTTGCGGCCGTCACACCGGCCTGCCCGGCCGCTACGTTGGCTTGGGCAGCAGCCAGCGCACTTTTGGCATTGGCCAACTGCGTGACCGCATGGTTGAGCTCCTCTTTGGACACCGCACCATTGCCAACCAAGGACTGGCGGCGATTCAAATCATCGTTGGCACGATCGACTTCGCTTTGCGCCCGGCCGATGTCGGTTTGCGAACGCGTTACATCGGCCATGCGCAATGCCACTTGCGCCGCAAGGGCACCGTTGTTGGCATACAGCGTGCGAACCTGACGCACGGTTTGGGCCAAGTTGGCCTCGGCCTGTTCCAGCGCCACGGCAGAGTCCGCCGGGTCGAGCTTGACCAGCGGTTGTCCGGCTTTGACGAAGTCAGTGTCGTCAGCAAAGATGGCCATGACCGTGCCGCCAATTTGGGGCGTGATCTGGATCACGTTGCCCTGCACATAGGCGTTGTCAGTGGTCTCAAAATGGCTGTTGACGAAGTAGTCATAGGCGGCCCAGCCCAGGCCGGCCACCACGATGACGCTGGCGAGTGTGATCAGAGCGTTTTTACGCGCAGAACTGGAACCAGCCACCGTGCTGGGGCCATTCACTGGCGCCGGGGAAGTTTGAGGTGCTGAGGCGGGCGTATTGACAGTTGTGTTCATGGTGCGCTCAATGAAAAGTAAGGCATGGAAATTGTTGATGTCAGAAATTGAGGCGAGCCGGGGTCAGTGGGACGACGCAGCCACCAGGTCTGGTGAGTAACCGCCCCCGACGGCCCGAATCAGAGCGACGCGGGCATCCAGCGCGCGGGCGGCCAAATCGACGCTTTGCCTGCGCTGAGCCAGCAGTGGCGTCTCCGCAGACAGCACATTCAGGTAGTTGCCCAAACCCGCTTTGTATCGCTGCACGGCGATCTCATGGGCGGCCTCGGCAGCGGCCTGGGCAGCTTGTTGCTCTGCCTGTTGGCGGGCGATGGATTTGAGGGTCACCAGTTGATCGGCCACGTCATGAATGGCATCCAACACAGCGGCGTTGTAGCTTTCCACCGCGGCGTCGTAATCAGCGGTTTTGCCAGTGAGATTGGCGCGCAGGCGGCCGCCCTCAAAGATGGGCAGCCGCAGAGCCGGGCCCACGCCCCATTGTGTGCTTCCGGGTTCCAACAGGCGCTCCAAACCGATGCTGGAGAACCCTGCAAAGGCGGTCAAGTTGATGTTGGGATAAAACTGGGTTTTCGCATTCAGAATGTCATTGCGCGCAGCTTCCACACGCCAGCGTGCAGCCACAATGTCGGCACGGCGACCCAACAGGTCCGCAGGAAGGGTCGACGGTGTTGTTATATTTTTTATAGCAAACAATTGAACATTGACGGGGACTTGAGCACCATTTGGCTGACCAACTAGTGCAGACAATGCGTTTTGGGCGAGCGCTTGTTGCTCCACCAGCGCCTCGATTTGTTGACGCGCCTCGGGCAGGGAGCCCTCGCTCTGGCGGAGCTCCAGGCGGGTGTCCAGACCCGCGTTGACGCGGTCACGGACCAGTGCCAGGGTTTCCTCCCGCAGAGACAAAGCGCGGCGTGCCACGACGAGTTGCTCGTTCAGACGGACCACCGTGAAATAGCTGCGGGCCACATTGGCACTGAGCAGGACCTGGGCGGCTTGGGCATCGGCTTGAGCCGCCTTGACCGTGCCCAGGGCCGCGTCAAGGGCGGCGCGGTATTTGCCAAAAAAATCCAGCTCCCAACTGACGGTGAATTGCAGCGTGCCCGTGTCCCGCTCGGACCCTGCCAAAGGCGCGGGCACAGCACCGTTTTTGGTATAGAGCTGATGGGTCAGGTCCAAGCCGCCATTGACTTGGGGCAACAGGGCGGCGTCAGCTACTTCCGTGACGGAGCGCGCCCGTGACAGGCGAGCCTGCACCAACTTGAGATTAGGGTTGTCTGCCAGGGCTTTGGCGATGAGGGTGTTGAGTTGGGCATCGCCAAATTCAAGCCACCACTGGTTTGAAACGATCTGGCGGCCATCGTTACTGGCGGGAAGGCCCAGGGAATTGGCATCGCGCAGGACAGCAACCGGCTCAATGCCTGACATGTTGGCGCAAGCCGCCAGGCTGGCAATCAGGATAGCGAGTGCTGTGCGAGTCAGGGCGGTTACAGGCTGTGGTTTCATGGACGCAATCAAAAAGTTGAATGGGTTATTCGGCCGATTTGCGGGCTGCCTGGATCGCCTGCGCGTTACCCAGAATTCGGGTCAAAAGGCTTTTAAGGGTTTCCCATTCCTCCTGGGTAAAACCCGCCAGATGGGCGTTTTGCACTCGGCACAAAACGGAAGGGATTTTTTTGGCGACTTCCAGCCCGGTAGGCGTGAGCTCCATATTCACGACGCGGCGATCCTGTGAGGAGCGCACCCGCTTGCACAGGCCTTTGGCTTCAATGCGATCCAGCAGACGGGTCATGGAGCCCGCGTCCAGCTCGCACTCCCTGGCCAATTCAGCGACCGTCGAGGCACTGCCCATATACAGCTTCACCAGGGGCACCCATTGCGCATTGGTCAGATCGCTGGCCTCCAGCTCATGTTCGACTTCCAGAGCCACCGTGGAAAGGATGCGGCGCATCAGATACCCCACACTTTGCTGTGGGTCGTAACCTGAAACCTTGTAAAACTCAACGGGGGGCGGGGTTGGGACGTCATTTGTCATGGGCGACGATTATACATGCCTAGGCAGTAATTGCTTGGGCTGTTTTTGCAGAGGCATTTATTAATCGCTAGAATGCGAAAATGACTTCTGAACGCCCCAAATCAAGCTCGCCCAAGTCCCTGAGCGGCTTGGCACCCTTTCTGCGCCCCTACCGACTTCAAATTGCTTTGGCGGGTTTATTTCTGGTCATGGCAGCCATTGCGACGCTGGTGTTTCCATTGGCATTGCGCAGCCTGATTGACGGCGGCCTGATTCAAACCGACAAGGGTGCCCAAGTCATGGCTTTGCGGGAGCATTTCCTGGCCTTGTTCGGCGTCGCGTTCGCGCTGGGTCTGTTTTCTGCCGGACGGTTCTACATGGTGAGTTGGCTGGGTGAGCGCATCACGGCTGACATTCGCAATGCGGTGTACGGCCATGTGCTTCATCAAAGCCCCCAATTTTTCGAATCCACCCAAACGGGGGAGGTGCTGTCAAGACTCACCGCAGACACCACACTTGTACAAACGGTGGTCGGGTCATCCCTGTCCATGGGCTTGCGAAATGCCGTCATGGGCATTGGCGCTTTGGCCATGCTGATCTGGACCAACCCTTATGTCATGTTTCAGGTGTTTGGCGTGCTGATTTTGATTGTGTTACCCAGCCTGTGGTTCGGGCGACGGGTGCGCAAATTGTCTCGCGCCAGTCAGGACAGGATTGCCGACTCCAGCGCCATTGCAGCCGAAGTTTTGAATTCGATCCCGGTCGTGCAAAGTTACACCGCTGAAGGGCGCGAATCAGACCGTTTCAACACGTCCACTGACGCCGCATTCAAAACGGCCGTGCGCCGCACGAAGGCACGCTCGGTGCTGGTTGCCTTCATCATCATCGCTACATCAGCCGCCTTGCTGTGGGGCCTGTACCAAGGCACACAGGCCGTGATTGCCGGGCGCATCTCGGCGGGACATCTGGGGCAAACCGTTGTGTATGTGATCATCCTGGCCAGTGCATTCGCCGTGTTGGGTGAGGTGTATGGGGATTTGTTACGGGCTGCAGGTGCCACGGAGCGTCTGATGGAGCTGCTTCATGGCGTATCCCCCATTGCGTCGCCACCCCAACCACTGGCATTGCCACCCACACAGACCGGCAGTGCTGTGAGATTCCGCGCCGTCAACTTTCATTACCCGTCAAGACCCCTGCAGGCAGCCCTGAAGCATTTTTCGTTAGCCGTTGAGCCTGGCGAAACCATTGCGCTGGTGGGGCCCAGTGGAGCCGGCAAAAGCACGGTGTTTCAGTTGTTGCTGCGTTTTTACGATCCCGACGCGGACAGCGGAATGATTGAACTTGACGGATTGCCGACCCGGGACATCGCTCTGTCGGACCTGCGCCAACGCATCGGCCTGGTGCCGCAGGATGCCGTTATTTTTTCAACCAGCGCGCTGGAAAACATTCGCTACGGGAAACCTCAGGCCAGCGATGACGAGGTTTACGCGGCGGCCAAGGCAGCGTTCGCTCACGAGTTCATCACGGCTTTGCCGGAAGGCTACAACACCTATCTCGGCGAGCGCGGTGTCAGGCTGAGTGGTGGTCAACGCCAACGCGTTTCCATCGCCCGGGCAATGCTCAAAAACCCGCCCCTGCTCTTGCTGGACGAAGCTACCAGTGCGCTGGACGCGGAAAGCGAGCGGATGGTTCAGGCCGCGCTGGAATCAGCCATGCAAGGACGCACAACGCTGGTGATTGCGCACCGCTTGGCCACCATCCAAAAAGCCGATCGGATTGTTGTGCTGGACCATGCGGAGATCGTCGAACAGGGAACTCATGCCGAATTGATCGCGCTGGGAGGGGTCTATGCGCGCCTGGCAGCCCTGCAGTTTGCAGCCTGAAACAGCCGTTGCGAACCTTCGGAAGATATATCATCAAGCACTGACCAATACCTGAGGTGGACTGATGAAAACATCGATGCAAGAAGTTGACGAACGGACAAACCTGACCAGCAATAACAAGTTTGAACTGTTGTTATTTCGGCTGGGCGAAGCACCTGGCACTGACCGGCGTGAATTGTTTGGCATCAACGTTTTCAAAGTGCGCGAAATCATGGTCATGCCAACGATCACCGCCATGGCCAATGCGCCGGCCAACATCATGGGTGTGGCAAATATCCGCGGTCAAATCATTCCTGTGATCAATTTGCCTGCCGTCGTTGGCTGCGACCCCAAAAAGGGTCTGACGATTCTGATGGTGACTGAATATGCGCGCACCACCCAAGCCTTCGCAGTGGAAGAAGTGGATGAAATCGTGCGCCTGGAGTGGAAACAGGTTCTTTCTGCTGAAGGCAACGGCGGTGGACTTGTCACCAGCATCGCGCGCCTGGATGGAAATTCTGAAAATACCCGTCTGGCGCAGGTTTTGGACGTTGAGCAAATTTTGCGCGATGTGATGCCGCCTGACAAGGAAGAAGTCGTCGCTGAGGATCTTGGTCCCAAGGTCGTGCTTCCACCTGGAACCGTCATCATGGCGGCGGACGACTCTGCCGTAGCGCGCATGATGATTGAGCAGGGATTGAAAGCCATGGGCGTTCCCTACATCATGAGCAAAACAGGCAAGGAAGCCTGGGAACGCCTTCAGGCTATGTCGGCCCAGGCAACCGCCGAAGGCAAAACGATCATGGACAAGGTTGCCCTGATGCTGACGGATTTGGAAATGCCAGAGATGGATGGGTTCACCCTGACACGAAACATCAAGCAGGATCCCAAATTGAAAAAGCTGCCGGTGATCATCCATTCGTCACTGACGGGCGCGGCCAATGAAGGTCACGTCAAGAGCGTGGGGGCCGATGCCTACATTGCCAAATTCGTGGCTGAAGAGCTGGCAGCCACTATTCGTGAAGTGCTTTCCCGGTAGAAAACACCCAATAAAAAACAAAGGCACCCTATTGCAGGGGTCGCTTCAGGGCATCTGGAACAAACAAGGGCATGACCGCAATGCCCTCTTCAATGAGCGACTGGGTTTCATCCAGTGTGGCTTTTCCCCGAATGCCACGCTCATCCACTTCCCCATAATGAATTTTGCGGGCTTCCTCGGCAAACTTGTCACCCACGTCATCGGTGTTGGCAAGAATCCGCTTGATTAGTTTTAGCCCGACTGACGCCATTTCACGCGCGGAATCGCCCACTGTATCGCCCGGCTGGTCGCCCATTTTGGGGCTTGTATCCCTCCCACTGCCCAGGTTCAACCTGGGTGCGCTGAGACGCTTTTGAATGGTGGCACTGCCACACATGGGACACTGAACCATGCCCCCCTTAAGCTGGCCCAGGTAATCCTCTTCTGACCCAAACCAACCCTCAAAGACATGCTGTTCTTCACAAAACAGGTCAAGTACTTTCATCCGGCAAAATGCTCAGGTACCCAACATCTGCAAAACTGCATTGGCGCAAAGAGACATCAGTCCACCGGGAACAATACCCAGGACCAGGACCAATGCACCGTTGAGGGAAAGCACTGTTCGCACATCATTCGGCGCAGACACGGTGGTCGCTGTAATGGGTTCATCAAAGTACATGACTTTGACCACCCTCAGGTAATAAAAGGCACCGATCAGCGACATCATCACTGCAAAAACGGCCAACCCGATGTGCAAAGACTGCCCTGACGCAATCAAGGCCTGCAAGACAGACAACTTGGCATAGAAACCAACCATGGGTGGAATACCAGCAAGTGAGAACATGCAAATCGCCATCACCGCCGCATAGAGGGGGCTGCGTTGATTCAGGCCGGCAAAATCAGAAATCTCTTCACTTTCAAAGCCTTCTCTTGCCAGCAACATGATCACGCCAAAGCTGGCAAGGGTTGTCAACACATAGGTGATCACATAAAACATGGCGGAACTGTAGGCATTGGCAGCCGACAGGGTATTGCCATTCACAAACCCCGACATCAAACCCAACAATACGAAACCCATTTGGGAAATGGTTGAAAACGCAAGCATCCGTTTCAGGTTGGCTTGGGCAATGGCGGCCAGGTTGCCGATGAGCAGTGAGCCAATGCTTAACACCATCAACATTTGCTGCCAGTCAGGCGCGAGTGGCAACATTCCTTCAACCAAAAGGCGAATGCAAATGGCAAAGGCTGCCAGCTTGGGTGCGCCGCCAATCAAAAGAGTTACCGCGGTAGGGGCGCCCTGATAAACGTCAGGAATCCACATGTGAAAGGGAACCACACCCAGTTTGAATGCGAGTCCGGAAACCACAAAAACCAGTCCAAAAACGAGCACCTGGTGTTTGATTTGCCCAGACTGAATTGCCTTGAAAACCACATTCACGTCCAATGAACCGGTCGCACCATACATCATTGACAAGCCATACAGTAAAAATCCCGAAGCCATCGCCCCAAGTACAAAATATTTCATGGCCGCTTCAGTGGCCGTCGCGTTATCACGGCGCAAAGCAACCAATGCATAGCTGGACAGGGTCAATAATTCCAGTCCCATGTAAATCACGAGGAAATTATTTCCCGAAATCATGACAAACATGCCCAAAAGCGCAAACATGCTCAGGGAAAAGAGTTCTCCACCACGCAACATACCCCGGACAGACGAATAGGGCCGGCCATAGACAAGTGACACCATGACGGCAAGTGTGGCAAAGCATTTGAGCCAGTTGCCCATGGCGTCACTGACGACCATATTGCCAAATCCATAGGCTGTCGCACCACCGCTTGCGTACAGGGCCTGCAACACAGCAACGACGGCCAAAGTGATGAGGGTTGCCACGTACGTCAAGGTCCGCTGTGGACTGCGAACACCCAAGTCCATGAGCGCAATGACGCAAGCCATCACCAGCAAAATTATTTCCGGATAAACCGTGATCCAGCTTAGTTTGTCAATCATTACCTTGTTCTCATCATTCAGCTTGCTCTGTCAGATCGTTTGGTTCAGCATGTCTATTTGATTTTGCTTGTTGCAACATGTTTGAGCAGTTCTGCCACTGACGTGTCCATGACATCAGTGAAGGGTTTGGGGTACACCCCCATCCACAACACAGCAATGGCCAACAGCGACATCATCAAAAACTCCCGGCCATTGATGTCCAGCAGTTCCTTGACGTGGTCGTTGGCCACAGGACCAAGGTAGACACGCTTGAACATCCACAATGTGTAGGCTGCACCAAAAATAAGTGCGCTAGCCGCGGCAAATCCAAGCCAGAAATTCGCCTTCACAGCGCCCAGAATTACCATCCACTCGCCCACAAAACCAGCGGTCGCCGGCAGACCACAATTGGCCATCGCGAACAAGAGGGCAAACGCAGTGAACTTGGGCATGGTATTCACCACGCCCCCATAGCTTGCGATTTCGCGGGAATGCATGCGGTCATACAAAACGCCAATCGACAAAAACATGGCAGCCGAAACGAATCCATGGGCAATCATCTGAACCAGCCCGCCCGAAACGCCCAAATCGTTGAAGATGAAAAATCCCAGGGTGACAAAACCCATGTGAGCCACTGACGAATAGGCCACGAGCTTTTTCATGTCGCGTTGCACCATGGCAACCAGACCCACATACACAACAGCAATCAAAGACAAAGCAATCATCAGCCAAGCCCATTCCCGCGATGCATCCGGCGCAATTGGCATTGAAAATCTCAGGAAACCATAGGCCCCGAGTTTCAACATGATCGCAGCCAGCACAGCGGACCCACCGGTTGGAGCTTCAACGTGAACGTCTGGAAGCCAAGTGTGGACCGGCCACATCGGCACCTTGACTGCAAATGCTGAAAAGAAAGCAAAAAACAAAAGCGTTTGTGCGAAACCACTCAACGGCAATTTGTGCCACACCAAAATGTCAAAACTGCCGCCTGATTTCGTGTAAAGGAAGATCAGGGCAATCAACATCAACAAGGAGCCCAACAACGTGTAGAGAAAAAACTTGAACGCCGCGTAAATTTTGTTGGGACCGCCCCAAATACCAATGATCAGGTACATGGGAATCAGGGTGGCCTCAAAAAAGACGTAGAAGAGCAGGCCATCCAACGCGCAGAAGACACCTATCATTAACCCGCTGAGGATCAGGAACGCACCCATATATTGGTTGACGCGCTGGGTAATGGCTTCCCAACCCGCAATCACCACAATCACATTGATGAACGCGGTCAGCAATACAAACCAGAAGGAAATGCCATCAACACCCAAGTGATAGTTGACATTAAAACGGGCAATCCAGGGAGCTTTTTCCACAAACTGCATGGCGGCCGTGCCTAGTTTGAACTCTCCGTACAAGGGCAGCGTCACCATAAAGCTGACAACTGCGCCAATTAAAGCAACCCAGCGCACAGATTTCGCTTGGTCATCCCTGCCCAATGCCAGCAGCACAACACCAAACGCAATCGGTGTCCAGATAGCCAGACTCAACAAACCCATTTTTATAGTTCTCCGATAGCGTAGTAGTTATTTCAGCCAGACGAAATAAGTCATCAGGGCAAAAACTCCAAGAATCATCGCCAGCGCATAGTGGTAAAGGTATCCCGTCTGAACCCAACGCGTCAAAGCGGAAAATGCTCCGACAAGTTTCCAGGAACCATTGACCAATGCACCATCAATCAAGGCTTGATCGCCAACCTTCCACAACCCGGTTCCCAAGGCCCGCGCGCCACGTGCGAGCACATTCTCATTGAACCAGTCCAGGTAGTACTTGTTTTCAAGAAGCTGATAGAGGGGTTGGACGCGCGCCTTGATTGCGGTGGGCAAGGCTGGGTTGACCATGTACATGTAGTAGGACAAAGCAACGCCACTCAACGCCAACCAGAAAGGTGCTGCAGTCAACCCATGCAACGCCAGTTGCGCAGGTCCGTGGAAGTCCTCACGAAGGATTTCCATTGCCTTATGGATTTCATCATTGACAAAAATCGCATCTTTAAAGAAATCGCCGAACAACATGGGCTGAATGGTGATGAATCCGATAACCACTGATGGGATGGCCAGCAGGACCAGGGGAACAGTTACAACCCAGGGTGACTCGTGTGGTTTCGAATGTTCTTCATGATGGCCGTGATCATGATGATCGTGTGCGTCATGATGGGCGTCTGGATTTTGATCAAACCGCTCTTTTCCGTGGAACACCAGAAAGTACATCCGGAAAGAATAAAAAGCGGTCACGAACACGCCGGCCATCACTGCAAAGTATGCAAAACCGGCGGCGGGTAGCGTGCTTGCGTGAATCGCCAGAATGATTTCGTCCTTGGAGTAAAAGCCCGCGAACAGTGGCGTACCAATCAAAGCAAGAGATCCCAAAAGCGATGTGATCCAGGTGATCGGCATGTATTTGCGCAATCCGCCCATCCACCGGATATCCTGGTTGTGATGCACGCCCATAATGACGGAGCCTGCAGCGAGGAACAGCAATGCCTTGAAGAATGCGTGCGTCATCAAGTGGAACACAGCCACCGAGTAGGCGGAGGCACCCAGCGCAACCGTCATATAGCCCAACTGAGACAACGTTGAATAGGCAACCACCCGTTTGATGTCGTTCTGGATGATGCCCAGAAAGCCCATGAACAACGCTGTAATAGCGCCGATCACCATGATGAAATTGAGCGCCGTGTCACTCAATTCGAAAAATGGCGACATGCGGGCGACCATAAAAATGCCGGCCGTTACCATGGTGGCTGCGTGAATCAAAGCGGAAATGGGCGTGGGACCCTCCATGGAATCCGGTAACCAGACATGCAGGGGGAACTGCGCCGACTTACCCATAGCACCAATGAAAAGACAGATACATACAACGGTCACCAACATCCAGTCAGTTCCGGGAAAACTCAGTTTCGCCAACTCCCCTGCTTTACCAAATGCCTCCGCGTAGTTAAGGGTTCCGGCGTAAGCCGCAACCAATCCGATTCCAAGGATGAATCCGAAGTCTCCCACGCGATTCACCAGAAATGCTTTCATGTTGGCAAAAATTGCCGTAGGCTTGTTGAACCAAAATCCGATCAACAGGTAGGACACCAGGCCCACAGCCTCCCAACCAAAAAACAGTTGGAGAAGGTTATTACTCATGACCAGCATCAGCATGGAAAACGTGAATAACGAAATATAGGAAAAGAAACGGTTGTAGCCAGCGTCCTCTTCCATATAGCCAATGGTGTAGATGTGGACCATGAGTGAAACAAACGTCACCACACACATCATCATGGCGGTCAATCCATCAACCAGGAAGCCAATTTCCATTTTGAGACCACCCACGACCATCCAGGTGTAAATCGTCTCATTGAACCGTGCACCATCGAGTGCCACACTTTTCAGTGTCATCGCCGAAAGAATGAACGCCACCAAAACACCCAAAATGGTGAGTGTGTGGGACAGGCGACGCCCAATCCAGTTGCCGCCAAAAGAAGTTCCCAAAATACCAGCAAGCGCGGCACCAGCCAAGGGTGCCAAGGGCACTGCCAGCAAGGTTGAAGAAGATAGGGTTTGACTCATCTTGTTGATCTGTTGACGAACTAGGGGGCTTAGCCCTTGAGCGTATTGAGCTCGTCCACGTTGATACTGGACTTGTTGCGAAAGAGCTGAACCAGTATCGCGAGGCCAATTGCAGACTCAGCCGCCGCCACCGTCAGAATGAAGAAAACAAATATCTGCCCATGCATGTCTTGCAAATAATATGAAAAAGCCACGAAGTTCATATTCACCGCAAGCAACATCAACTCTATGGCCATCAAAAGAACGATCAGGTTTTTGCGATTCAGGAAAATCCCGATCACAGACAGTGCAAACAGCATCGCGCCCAACGCAAGAAAATGTCCTAGTGCAATGGTCATGGCTTTTTCTCTTCTGCGACAGCCACCAGGATTGGCTCGGCGGCTTTGGTGGCGCTCATCTTGACGACTGTCATTCGGTCGCGTGCTCTCACGTTGACCTGATCCGAGGGACTTGTGTATTTGCTGTCTTTGCGTTCGCGTAGCGTCAAGGCAATCGCTGCAATCATCGCCACCAACAAAATGACTGCCGCAATTTCCAGCGGGTAAACATACTGAGAATAAAGTACTTTTCCCAGCTCCTTAGTGTTTGAGATCTGCGCGCCAATTTGACCGACTGCTTCGAGCACCTTGGGCTCTTCTGTACCGCGGAATCCTCCCATCAACACCGCCGCCATCTCAAGAGCAACAAGCCCTCCCAAGGTAGCCGCCAAAGGAAAATGTTTCCAGAATCCCTGGCGTAAATTATCAACGTTGATGTCCAACATCATCACGACAAAAAGGAACAGCACCATGACAGCGCCGACATATACCAACACCAAGGTTATGGCCAGAAACTCCGCCTTGAGCAACATCCAAAGTGCCGCCGCTTGGGTAAATGCCAGCACTAAATACAGGGCGGCATAGACAGGATTCCTTGCAGTAATTACCCGAAAGGATGCAAACAGCAATACCGCCGAAAACAAATAGAAAAAACCGGTCTTGACATCCATGAATCAGATCTTTATGTGTCGTGTAAGTCGTGAGATTGCGCCGGGATCAGCGATATTTGGAATCAGCTGAACGATTTGCGGCAATTTCCCCTTCATACCGATCCCCCACCGCCAGCAACATCTCTTTGGTAAAGTACAAATCACCCCGTTTCTCGCCGTGGTATTCAAGTATGTGGGTCTCGACGATGGAGTCGACGGGACAACTCTCTTCACAAAATCCGCAAAATATGCATTTGGTTAAATCAATATCGTAGCGACTGGTTCGACGAGAACCGTCTTCACGAACTTCCGACTCAATAGTGATCGCCATCGCTGGGCAAACGGCCTCGCATAGCTTGCATGCAATACATCTTTCTTCCCCGTTTTCGTAACGTCGTAGCGCGTGAAGTCCACGAAACCGGGGACTCAGCGGCGTTTTTTCTTCGGGAAACTGGATTGTGACCTTGCGCCTGAATGCATATTTCCCCGTCAGCGCCAAACCCTTGAACAACTCGACCAGCATGAAACTGGACAGGAAGTCCTTGAGAGAAAAAGCTGGCGAAGCCAGAGCAGAAGTTTGGTTGGACATAAGTGACTCCAATTACTTCCAGATGTTGAGCGATGTTTGCATCCAGGCACCTACCACGATCAGCCAAACCAAAGTCAGCGGAATAAATATCTTCCAGCCCAAACGCATGATTTGATCGTAGCGGAAGCGCGGCAACGTGGCACGAATCCAGATGAAGAGGGTGACCACCGCACATGTTTTGATACCCAACCAGATCCACCCGGGAATCCAATTCAGCAATGTACTGTCCAGAGGTGGGAGCCACCCCCCCAGAAACATGATGGCCGCCAAAATGGATACCAGCCACATATTGGCATATTCGGCCAAATAAAACATGGCATACGACATCCCGGAGTATTCAACCATGTGCCCTGCAACAATTTCCGACTCTCCTTCGACGACGTCAAACGGATGGCGATTCGTTTCAGCCAGTCCGGAAATGATGTAGATAACAAAAATGGGCAACAAAGGCAACCAGTTCCAGGACAGGAAATTCAGACCCATCGACGCAAATTGACCTTTGGATTGCCCTATCACGATGTCGGTCATGTTCATGCTGGCTGACACCATCAGAACGACCACCAGACAAAATCCCATCGCGATTTCATAGCTCACCATCTGGGCTGATGCCCTCAGGGCTCCCAAAAAGGCGTATTTGGAGTTGGAAGACCATCCCGCGATCACCACGCCGTACACCTCCATTGAGGTAATCGCCATGATAAAAAGAAGGCCTGCGTTGACATTGGCCAAGGCCGTCTCCGGCCCGAAGGGAATCACCGCCCAAGCGGCCATGGCGGGCATGATGGTCAATATGGGGCCCAACAAGAAAAGCCCCTTGCTCGCAGCCGTCGGAATCAAAATTTCCTTGCCCAACAACTTCAAAGCATCTGCAATAGGTTGGAGCAAGCCCAATGGTCCCACTCGGTTGGGACCAATGCGAATCTGAATCCATCCAATCAGTTTTCGTTCCCAAAGGGTCAAGTAAGCCACTGCGCCCATCAAGGGGGCGACCAAAACTACGATCTTCAGCAAATTCCAAATCACGGGCCAAACCATGGCCGTCCACCAACCCGCTTGAACGAGACCTTGCCCAGTATTAAAAATTGCATCAATCATGCCGGGACTCCGTGACGCACTTGAGCAGCTTTGGCATCCGCCGTCAATTGAAGAGAAGGCGCACGTCGAACCAACCCATCCAACTGATAAATGGAGGCCACCACGGGGTCGGCCGCTTGATGGGTCAAATTAACGGAGTCGAATGAAGCATTGCTCAGTCTGCTTGATTGAAGTAGTCCACCGCCTGATGCCTGCCCGGGCAGGACTTTGGCCAGCACTTCGCCCGTTGATTCAAACTCAAACCCTGACAGTCCGAGAAGATTGGCCAAGACGCGAAGCACCTTCCATGCAGGACGGGTTTCACCCAACGGCTTCACCACCGCGTGAAAAGTCTGGATCCGACCTTCGGCATTGATGTAGGTACCTGGGGTTTCAGTGAACGGGGCAATCGGCAACAACACATCACTGAACGACATGTTGGCTTTGAATGGGCTGAGTGTCACGACCATTTGGCACGATCCCAAGCCCTTGACGGCAGACACGCCAGCGGCAGAATCCAATTCAGGCTCATTGTTCAAAAGGATCGCCGCTTTCAGCCCGCCTGCCAACATTTGTGCAGCATTGAGACCAGAATTTCCAGGCATTGCATTTGCAATTTGCGCCCCAACCGTGTTGGCGGCTTCACCCAAATACCCGACCGATGCACCCGTATTTGCACCTATCCAGATTGCCAGAACTAAGAGGGACTCAGCATTGGCATGATGGGCACACGCATTGCCAAGCAGTATGGCCTTTCGATCGCCCTTCAACAAAGACTTTGCGATGGAGATCGCAGCATCTCCGGGAGTTACAACTGCGGGTGCTATGGCTCCCGTCTCCTTGGCGATGGCCGATGCAACCTCTGCCAGAAACGGCGCCCAACCATTGGCATCTACCATCGGCGAAACTGCCAGCGGCATTGCCCAATCGTTTGCTACTGAATTGACAGCATGAACCGCGCATCCCATGCGGACAGATTGACGAATACGTTGCGCAAATAAAGGATGGTCCTTGCGCAAATCCGACCCAACAACCAAAACGCGTTGCAACGTGGACAGGGACGCAATTGAAGTTCCAAGCCAGCGCGCGGTTGGCTCCGCAGCGTCGACGGCACCCGCCTTGGAAAATTCGGCATTGCGCAAACGGTAGTCAATGTTCTCAGAACCCAACCCACGCGTCAAAGCACCTGCAATGTAGAGTTCTTCCAAAGTGCTGTGCGGACTGGTCAAGGTGCCAATGCTCTGCGGACCAAATTCCGACTTGATTTGTTTCAATCCGTTGGCCACGTACTCAAGCGCAGTCTGCCAATCAACCGATTTCCATTCACCCCCCTGCTTGAGCATGGGCGAAGTCAAACGCTCATCACTGTTCAGCGCCTCATAGGAAAACCGGTCGCGGTCAGCGATCCAACATTCGTTGACCGCTTCATTTTCGAGCGGAACGACCCGCATGACCTTATTGTTTTTGACCTGCACAATCAAATTGGCACCGGTTGAGTCATGGGGGCTGACTGACTTCCTGCGAGACAATTCCCACGTTCGGGCGCTATAGCGAAAAGGCTTGCTGGTTAAAGCGCCAACCGGGCAAATGTCAATCATGTTGCCCGACAGTTCAGAGTCCACCGAAGCACCAACGAATGTTTCGATTTCTGCATGCTCACCACGATGAGACATACCCAGTTCCATCACGCCAGCCACTTCCTGCCCAAACCGAACACACCGCGTGCAATGAATGCAACGGCTCATTTCCTGCATGGAAATTAACGGCCCCACATCTTTCACAGGAACGACGCGCTTTTCCTCTTCATAGCGAGATGAAGACCCACCATAGCCAACCGCCAAATCCTGCAATTGACATTCACCGCCTTGGTCGCAAATGGGGCAATCAAGCGGGTGATTGATGAGAAGGAATTCCATCACTGACTGTTGCGCCTTGATGGCTTTGTCACTCTTGGTGCGAACAATCATGCCTTGTGTGACCGGCGTTGCACACGCTGGCATCGGCTTGGGCATCTTTTCAACATCCACGAGACACATGCGGCAGTTGGCAGCAATGCTGAGCTTCTTGTGATAGCAGAAGTGAGGGATGTAAGTGCCAGCCTTGTCGGCGGCATGCATGATCATGCTGCCTTCGACAATGTCTATCTTCTTGCCATCGAGTTCGATTTCAATCATCTTGTTATGCTCGCGCTGTCACTCATTCAGTGGATGGGTCAAACGTAGGCTGGAACCATGCAGGTTTTGTGCTCAACGTGATACTCAAATTCATGACGGAAATGCTTGATCATGGCACGTACGGGCATTGCTGCCGCATCGCCCAAGGCGCAAATGGTGCGGCCTTGAATATTGTCAGCGACCGAGTTCAGCAAATCCATGTCGCTGGGACGGCCATGCCCCGTCTCGATACGATCAACCATGCGCGACAACCACCCGGTTCCCTCGCGACACGGTGTGCATTGCCCGCACGACTCATGCATGTAAAAGTAGCTCAGGCGTTGCAAGGACTTGACCATGCAACGTGAGTCGTCCAAAACAATCACGGCACCTGAACCCAACATGGAACCCGCTTTGGCGATGGAGTCGTAGTCCATCGTGCAAGCCATCATGATGTCTGCAGGCAAAATGGGAGACGATGATCCACCAGGGATTACGGCCTTCAATTGCCGCCCCTTGCGAACACCACCCGCCAGCTCCAGCAATTTGGAAAACGGAGTACCTAAAGGTATCTCATAATTTCCAGGGAGTTCCACATCACCACTGACCGAGTAAATCTTGGTGCCACCGTTATTGGGTTTACCACAGGCCAGGTAGGCCGGACCGCCATTTCGGATGATCCAGGGAACCGCGGCGAATGTTTCCGTGTTATTGATGGTTGTCGGCTTGCCATACAAACCAAAGCTCGCCGGAAAGGGTGGCTTGAATCGGGGCTGGCCCTTTTTGCCTTCCAGCGACTCCAACAGCGCGGTCTCTTCACCACAGATATAGGCACCAAAGCCATGCGCCGCATGCAGTTGAAAAGTGAAGTTGCTGCCCAGAATTTTCTCGCCCAAATAGCCAGCAACTCTCGCTTCTTCCAGTGCTTCTTCAAAACGGTCGTAGCTGGCGAATATCTCGCCATGGATGTAGTTGTAACCAACCGAAATTCCCATCGCGTAAGCGGCAATGATCATGCCTTCAATCACGATGTGGGGATTGAATTGCAAGATATCGCGGTCTTTGCACGTTCCTGGCTCACCTTCATCAGAATTGCAAACCAAGTACTTTTGACCAGGAAACTGGCGGGGCATGAAACTCCATTTCAGGCCCGTAGGGAAACCCGCACCACCCCGTCCGCGAAGTGCAGATTCTTTGACAATGCCAATCACCTGATCTTGCGACAAACCTGGCGGCGTCCCATTCTCAGCAGGACCAGCGCCATCTTTTCCCAAAATTTTCCGCAATGCTTTGTAGCCGCCCCGAGATTCGTACTCTTTCAGGCGCCAGTTCATGCCGTTCAAGTCGGCGTAAATTTGCGGGTTGATATGACGACCATGAAAGCAAGTCTCAACCCCGTTGGATTGAAATTGCGAAAGAATTTTGTCAACAGGCAACATCATTTCACCTCTGACAAATGACCGCCGGCACCAGCGCGAAGCTCGTCCACCAACTGGTCCAATTTATCGTTCGTCATAAAGCTGCACATCGCCCTGTCATTGACCAGCATCACAGGAGAATCGGCACAAGCGCCCAGACACTCACTTTGTTGGAGAGTGAACAAACCATCTGGCGTCGTTTCACCCTTGTGGATGCCTAACTTGTGTTCCAAATGCTGAAGCGCAACGGCTCCGTCACGCAATTGGCAAGGCAAATTGGTACACACGTTCAACTTGTATTTGCCAACCACCTTTTGGTTGTACATGTTGTAAAAGGTTGTCACTTCGTGCACAGCGATGGGAGCCATGCCCAGATAGTCTGCAACCAGCTTTTCGCTGTCAACGCTCACATAGCCCAGCTCTTGCTGAACTATGGCCAAACACGCCATCACGGCCGACTGCTTTTGATCCGCAGGATACTTCGCCACTTCGCGATCAAAACGCGCTTTGGTCACTTCAGAGATCATCGATCAATCTCCCCAAACACAATGTCCATGGTGCCAATGATCGCGACGGCGTCTGCAATCATGTGGCCGCTTGCCATTTCATTCAAACCGGCCAAATGGGCGAATCCTGGTGCTCGGATTTTGAGGCGGTAGGGCTTGTTGGCACCGTCGCTCACCAAGTAAATACCAAACTCACCCTTTGGATGCTCAACCGCCGCATAGGCTTCCCCTTCAGGCACGTGAAAACCTTCTGTGAACAACTTGAAGTGATGGATCAATTCTTCCATGTTGGACTTCATTGACTCCCGACCGGGCGCAGCAATCTTGTGGTTGTCAGTGATGACTGGCCCTGGATTTACCCGCAACCAATCAACACATTGCTTGATGATCCGATTGGACTGCTTCATTTCTTCCATACGAACCAGATAGCGGTCATAACAATCACCCGTTTTGCCCACAGGAATGTCAAAGTCCATGCGGTCATAAACGTCATAAGGCTGCTTTTTACGCAAATCCCACGCCACTCCTGAACCTCGCAACATGGCACCTGTAAAACCCAGGTTCATGGCACGTTCAGGCGTCACGATCCCGATACCTACCGTCCGCTGCTTCCAGATGCGGTTATCCGTCAACAGCGTGTGGTACTCCGCCAGGTAGCCGGGGAAACGCTGCGTAAAGTCATCAATAAAATCAAGCAATGACCCATTGCGATTGGTGTTAAGTTCCTTGATGGCCTTGGCATTGCGGATCTTGTTCGCCTTGTACTGCGGCATGGTCTCCGGAAGATCACGGTAGACACCACCCGGCCTGAAGTAGGCCGCATGCATGCGAGCGCCGCTGGCAGCTTCATACATGTCGAACAAATCTTCCCGCTCACGAAATGCGTAGAGCAACAAGGTCATGGCGCCGCAGTCGAGTCCGTGTGCTCCAACCCACAACAAGTGATTGAGCAGTCGGGTAATTTCAGAGAACATGACCCGGATGTACTGGGCGCGCTCAGGCACTTCGATCCCCAGCAATTTCTCAATAGCCAAGCAATAGGCATGCTCATTGCACATCATGGACACGTAATCCAGACGGTCCATATAAGGCAAGTTTTGAATGAACGTCTTGCTCTCTGCCAACTTCTCCGTCGCCCGATGAAGCAAACCAATGTGCGGGTCAGCCCTTTGAATCACTTCGCCATCAAGCTCCAGCACCAAACGCAAAACACCGTGAGCAGCCGGGTGCTGGGGGCCAAAGTTCAGCGTGTAATTTTTAATCTCTGCCATATCAATCACTCAAGCGAACATTCGCTCAGTGCAGGCCTCCATAGTTGTCTTCACGGATGATACGTGGCGTAATTTCGCGAGGCTCAATCGACACAGGTTGATACACAACCCGCTTCTGCTCAGCGTCGTATCGCATTTCAACGTGTCCCGTCGTCGGGAAATCTTTTCGAAACGGATGACCAATAAAGCCATAGTCGGTCAATATCCGGCGGAGGTCATTGTGCCCTTCAAAAACAATCCCAAACAGGTCAAATGCTTCCCGCTCAAACCAATTGACCGAAGACCATATCTCAGTCAATGATGGGATGACAGGAACACCGTCTTCAGGTGCAAACACTTTGAGGCGCACCCGCTGATTCAGACTGACTGAAAGCAAATGGGAGACGACACAGTACCTGCCGCCGCTGTACTCGCCATCCCGGTTGTCCTTGTACTGGGAATAGTCCACCCCACATAGATCAACCAACATTTCAAAGCGACATACGGGCGAGTCATGCAAAATTTTTGCAGCATCAAGGTAGTTTTTTGGGGTGACGATAACAGTCACCTGGCCCAAGGCAGCGCTGACTTTTAAAGCCTTATCACCCAGAGCCCCGGCAATGTTGGACTTGAGAACTTCAGGATCAATAGCGAAAGCAGTCATCACAGAAACTTTCAGGCGCGAGCAATGGTCTGGGTACGGCGGATTTTTTGTTGCAACTGGATGATGCCGTACAACAATGCCTCTGCCGTTGGCGGGCACCCAGGGACGTAAACGTCTACCGGAACGATGCGATCACACCCTCGAACGACCGAATAACTGTAATGGTAATAACCACCCCCGTTGGCACAAGACCCCATGCTGATGACCCAGCGTGGCTCAGACATTTGGTCATAAACTTTGCGCAATGCAGGAGCCATCTTGTTGCACAGCGTTCCCGCCACGATCATCAGATCCGATTGCCGGGGGCTTGCGCGAAACACTTCGGCACCAAAGCGGCTGATGTCGTACCGAGCCGCTGCGGCATGCATCATCTCGACCGCACAACAGGCCAATCCAAACGACATGGGCCAGAGCGAACCTGTTTTAGCCCAATTCATGACTGAGTCATATGACGTCGTCATGAAGCCTTCTTTGAAAACACCTTCGATTGCCATGTGTCGTGTCCTGTGATGCCTACGTTAAATTGTCAATGAAACAGGACTACTCCCAATCAAGGGCACCCTTTTTCCATTCGTAGACAAACCCAACCACCAAAATACCCAGAAAAACCATCACGGACCAAAATCCGAGAGGACCAATTTCCTTGAGCGATACCGCCCAGGGGAAAAGAAATGCAATCTCCAGGTCGAAAAGAATAAACAGAATGGCGACGAGGTAGTACCGAACATCAAACTTCATCCGGGCATCTTCAAACGCCTCGAAGCCGCATTCGTAAGGAGAGTTTTTTGCAGCATTGGGGCGATTGGGGCCCAAAACCCAGCCGATGACCTGAGGCACGATGCCTACAGCAATCCCGACCAATATGAACAACAAAACAGGAAGGTATTGATCGAGGTTCATCTAAACAATGTGATGGTCGTTGGAATTCTGATCACTGCTACAAATTGGTGCCGTCGGCGAGACTCGAACTCGCAAAGCTTTCGCCACTACCACCTCAAGATAGCGTGTCTACCAATTTCACCACGACGGCTGTCGTTTTACACCGGTTTGCGTGAGGAACCTTGCGGCTTTTGCTCCCCGGTTGCCCTAGAGTTTACCCTGAAAAAGGACTTGATTCTCTCAAGAGCGCATCCAAATAACCCCGATTTACTTCGACGGAATTTGAGCTGCCCCAGAGGCAGGAACTGCTGGCAAAACCGGGGTAGCCGCAGGTGTCGAAGCCCCGGCTGGAACAGCAGCAGCTGCACCTTCAAGGACGCTGCCAGAACTCGCAGGACGCAGGTTGCCAAAATAGGCCAGCATAAGGGTCGCCACAAAGAATACGGTTGCCAAAACTGCCGTGGTGCGCGACAAGAAGTTTGCACTGCCACTGGCGCCAAACAAACTGCCTGATCCGCCACTGCCAAAGGCTGCACCCATGTCTGCACCCTTGCCATGCTGCACCAGAATGAGGCCGATCATGGCGACTGCGGACAGCATTTGCACAGCCAGGATGATGTTCAATACGATATTCAATTTTTACTCCTATTAGGATAACTAACCGCGTCCGCGCTCAGCGGGCTGCAGCGATGATGGTCAAAAAGTCGGGGGCTTTGAGGGACGCACCGCCCACCAAACCACCGTCAATGTCGGGCTGCGCCAGCAACTGCGCTGCATTGGCCGCATTCATGCTGCCACCGTACAAAATATGAATTCGATCCGCATGTTCTGTGGCCGCCTTCAATTGGGCCCGTAGTACAGCGTGTACTTCCTGGGCTTGTTCAGTGGTCGCAACCTTGCCTGTACCAATAGCCCACACAGGTTCATAAGCCACCACGATTTCGCTGATGCAATGGCCGTTGGTGTGAATGACGGCGGCAAGTTGGCGTTTGACGACCTCCTCAGTCTTCCCCGCATCTCGCTCAGCCAACGTTTCGCCAACACAAACGATAGGCGTGATGCCCGCGGACAATGCCCGCTGCGCCTTCAACGCAACAACGACATCGGTTTCACCATGGTATTGGCGGCGCTCCGAATGGCCCACCAGGCAATAGCGGGCACCCATTTCTTTCAAAGAGGCCGCCGAGGATTCCCCAGTGAAGGCACCCGACTCATGCGCCGAAACATCTTGTGCACCCAGATCAATCACGCTACCTTTGATCAAGCCTTGAACCTGGGATAAGTAAACCGAAGGCACGCAGACAGCTACCAAAGGACTATCTGGGCCCGCCGCTTTGAGGCCAGTAGCCAACGCCGTCACCAAAGCCTCATTGGCCGCCAGGCTACCGTTCATCTTCCAATTGCCAGCAATCAGTTTCTTTTTCATGGTCAATCCTTTGCTGCTTGGCCCCACGTCAACACAATCTTGCCGATGTGCTGGTTGGACTCCATCAGGACGTGTGCCTTCGCAGCACCGCTGACCGAGTCATCACCGACGGCATCAAACACGCTATGAATGACAGGCTTGATCGTGCCATTTGCCAACAATGGCCATACATTTTTCCTCAGCGCCTGTGCAATCGCAGCCTTGAATGCCACCGGACGCGGACGCAATGTTGATCCCGTTACCGTCAGGCGACGGCGCAGCAGCATGCCTGCATTGAACTCGGCTTTGACACCGCCCTGCACTGCAATGATGACCAAGCGGCCATCCTCAGCCAGGCATTCAATCTCGCGGGCCACATAGCTGCCAGCGACCATGTCCAGCACCACGTTAACACCGCCACCTGCCGTGATCCGTTTGACTTCTTCGGCGAAGTCCTGCGTTTTGTAGTTGATTGCGTGATCCGCCCCCAATGCCAAACAAGCTGCGCACTTTTCGTCGCTTCCTGCCGTCACAATGACTGTCGACCCAAAGGCCTTGGCCAGCGCAATCGCCGTCACACCAATACCGCTGGTGCCGCCCTGAATCAGTAACGTCTCGCCCGGCTGCAATCGCGCCCGGTCAAAAACATTGCTCCAGACCGTGAAAAATGTCTCGGGCAATGCCGCAGCCTCCACATCACTCATACCCACTGGAATCGGCAGGCACTGCACCACGGGCGCAACACAATGCTGCGCATAACCACCACCTGCCACCAGTGCGCAAACACGATCACCGACCGTGAATCCAGCCTGCGCCAACGCAGTTGTATCACCGCACTTCAATCACCCCGCCACTTCCAGCCCCGGAATATCCGAAGCCCCCGGTGGCACCGGGTAGTTGCCAGTTCGCTGCAACACGTCGGGTCGATTCACACCGCTGGCGGTCACGCGAATCAGCAACTCACCCGGCCCTGCGACGGGCATCAGGCGCTCACCCGCACGCAGCACGTCCGGGCGCGCCGAACGAGGTGATTTCAATCGCTTTCATGGTCATAACTCTTGGAAGTCCCCGTCGAATCTACATAGTTCGCTACAGATTTAGTAGCATTGCGAACTTGCCAACTTGCCGGGAAAACCCTCAATTGTGATCACCGCCATGGTTGGAAGGCTGAGCAGGACGGTCCAGCAAAGCCTTCATGGACAGCTTGATGCGACCCTTCTCATCCGTCTCCATGACCTTGACCTTGACGATCTGGCCTTCAGTCAGGTAGTCCGAGACCTTCTCCACACGCTCGTGAGCGATCTGGCTGATATGCAGCAATCCGTCTTTGCCTGGCAGCAAGTTGACCAACGCACCGAAATCCAGAATCTTGGTGATCGGGCCTTCGTAGATCTTGCCAATTTCGACCTCTGCCGTGATCTGCTGAATGCGGCGTTTGGCTTCCTCAGCCTTGGCGGGGTCAGCCGATGCAATGGTGATGGTGCCGTCTTCGTCAATGTTGATTTGGGTACCGGTTTCTTCGGTCAGTGCACGAATAACGGAACCACCCTTGCCGATCACGTCACGGATTTTGTCCGGATTGATCTTCATGGTGAACAGGCGAGGCGCGAAGTTGGACACTTCGGTTTTGGCCTCGCTCATCGCTTCCTGCATCTTGCCCAGAATGTGCATGCGCGCTTCTTTGGCCTGAGCCAATGCCACCTGCATGATTTCCTTGGTGATGCCCTGGATTTTGATGTCCATTTGCAAAGCGGTAATGCCGTTGGTGGTACCGGCCACCTTGAAGTCCATATCACCCAAATGATCTTCGTCACCCAAAATGTCAGTCAACACCGCGAAGCGACCACCGTCCTTGATCAGGCCCATGGCGATACCGGCCACGTGGGCTTTCATGGGAACGCCAGCATCCATCAAGCTCAGGCAACCGCCACAGACCGACGCCATGGACGACGAGCCATTGGACTCGGTGATTTCCGACACCACACGCATGGTGTACGGAAACTCTTCTTTGGAAGGCAAGCAAGCGACCAATGCACGCTTGGCCAAGACGACCGTGGCCGATTTCGCGGCGTTTTGGTGTGCCCACGCGACCGGTTTCGCCAGTGGCGAACGGAGGCATGTTGTAGTGCAGCATGAAACGGTCTTCGTACTCGCCAGCCAATGCGTCAATGCGCTGGGCATCCCGCTCGGTGCCCAGCGTGGTCACGACCAGGGCCTGGGTTTCACCGCGTGTGAACAGGGCAGAGCCATGGGTACGTGGCAACACGCCGTTGCGGATTTCAATAGCACGCACGGTGCGGGTGTCGCGACCGTCAATGCGGGGCTCACCAGCCAGAATCTGGCCGCGAACAATCTTGGCTTCGATGTCAAAGAGCATGCCGTCAACAGCCACGCTGTCGAATTCAACGCCCTCAGCCTTCAGACCCATCTTGGTCCATGTTGTCACTTCGCGTGTGGCATGGGTACGCGCCTGCTTGTTGCGCAGCTGATAGGCGGCAGCGAGCTTTTCCTCAGCCAGTGCGGCCACTTTGGCAATCAGTACTTCGTTCTTGGCCGGGGCTTTCCAGTCCCACACCGGCTTGCCGCCATCACGCACCAGGTCGTGAATGGCGTTGATGGCGATGTTGCCCTGCTCATGGCCGAACACCACGGCACCGAGCATGATTTCTTCCGACAGTTGCTGGGCTTCAGATTCGACCATCAACACGGCAGATTCGGTGCCAGCCACCACCAGATCAAGGATCGAGTCCTTGCGGGCAGTCTGACCGGGGTTCAGCACATAAGCGCCGTTGACATAACCCACGCGGGCAGCGCCAATCGGGCCGCTGAAGGGGATGCCACTGACCGACAACGCAGCGCTGGTTGCAATCAGGGCGGCAATGTCAGCATCTACCTCAGGATTCAATGACAGGGTGTGCACCACGACGTGAACTTCGTTGAAGAAGCCTTCGGGAAACAACGGGCGAATCGGGCGGTCAATCAGGCGGCTGGTCAGGGTTTCAAACTCGCTGGGGCGGCCTTCGCGCTTGAAAAAGCTGCCCGGGATTTTGCCTGCGGCGTAGGTTTTTTCAAGGTAATCCACCGTCAGCGGGAAGAAGTCTTGGCCAGCTTTGCCTTCGGTTTTGCCAACGACGGTGGCCAGCACCACAGTGCCGTCCATGTCGAGCAACACGGCGCCCGTGGACTGACGAGCAATTTCGCCGGTTTCCATGGTGACCGTGTGTTGGCCCCACTGGAAGGTTTTCGTGACTTTGTTGAAAATGGTCATGGTGTGTGCTCCTGGTCAATTTGTGAAATTTGTAAAAGTCGTCAGACATTACGGAAGGATGTGGCCACCTCGCCCGGCCCGGATCCGCTCACAGAACACGATGCCATTCCACGATGTTTCAAAACAAATTCATCTGGAATGACACAGCTTCGCTCCATAGACAGTCTTTTCCGAAGTGAAAAACGCCTGAGCTTTTTGCAAACTCAGGCGTTTGTCATCAGAAAACGCGGCCCGACACTTACTTGCGCAGACCCAGCTTGGTGATCAGCGCGGCGTAACGGTCGTGGTCTTTGGAATTCAGATAGTCCAGCAATTTGCGGCGACGGCTCACCATGCGCAACAAACCGCGGCGACCATGGTGGTCTTTGGCGTGGGTTTTGAAGTGAGGGGTCAGCTCGTTGATACGGGCTGTAAGCAGGGCCACCTGAACTTCAGGGCTACCGGTGTCACCGGCCTGGCGTGCGTTGTCTTTGACGACAGCGGCTTTTATGCTGGATGCAATCATGTCATTTCCTGTGGGTATTGGGCAAAATTTTTGCCCTGGTTGATCAACTTGCGCCCAAAGCTGGAACTGCCCAGGGCGTGCGCTCTACGATGTGCAAAGCCTTTGGATTATAACCCGACCACGGCCCTAGCGCCCATTCCTAGGCGTTCGCGGCCAGCCACGTCTTCAGGCGCTCCACGCCCACAACCAGCCTCTGGGGGTCTTTAGAAGCAAAACACCACCGCAACCAGCCTTGCGAGGCGCCGGTCTGCGTCGACGACGGCATGAACGCCTCGCCGGGGGCCAGCCCCAGCCCGGTCTCCACCACCAAACGCTTGGCAGTGGTCAATGAATCGTCAAAACCATCCAGCTTGAAAAATGCATACATGCCGCCCAGTGCCGGCATGACATGGATACCGGGGAGGGCCTGAAGCAAGGGCACCAGCGTGTCACGACACCGCCTGAGGTGTGCAACGACCTTGGGCGTCACCTCGGCGGTGCGCTGCAAGGCGAGTATCCCGGCCCGCTGCACAAACACAGGGGCACAGGAGGTGTTGAATTCCACCAGTTTGCCCATGTGATGGGTCATGGCAGGCGGCATGACCAGCCAGCCCAGACGCCAACCGGTCATCAGGAAACTCTTGGAGAAGCTGTGCACCACCACGAGTTTGTCGTCAGGCACGGTCACATCCAGAAAGCTGGGAGCGCAGCCATTGGCGGTGTCGTCTGCGTAGTAAAGCCGCTCATACACCTCGTCGGCCAGGATCCACGTCCCGGTCTGGCGGCAATGAGCAACGATTTGCGCCTGTTCGGCACGGGTCAGGGTCCAGCCCGTGGGGTTGTTGGGCGCGTTCACGATCAACAACTTGGTGTTTGCGTTGATTTTGGCGAGCAACTCCGCCATGTCCAGCACCCAGGCACCGTCTTTGGGTTGCAGCGACACGCAGGTCAGCCGTGCGCCCAAGATCTGCGGCTGGGCCGTCAGATTGGGCCACACGGGTGTGACCGCTACCACTTCGTCGCCCGCGTCCACCAGCGCCTGCACGGCCAGCATCAGGGCGTTCACCCCGCCACTTGTAATGGCCAGGCGATCCGATGAAATCGGCCCGTGCAAGGCACTCATGTAGTCCGCTACTGCCGCACGCAACTCAGGCAAGCCGAGGTTGTGGGAGTAGAAAGTTTCACCGCCCATCAGCGAATCCACCGCTGCCTGACGAATGAAGTCCGGCGTGATTTCATCACTTTCGCCAAACCAGAAGGCCAGCACGTCGCTGCGACCCATGCCCGCGTTGGCGACTTCACGGATTTTGGATTCTTCAAGGTTCTGGATGACTTGGCGCATGGCAATGACTCTGGTGATGAGGGTGACGAAAAGCGGATTCGGGGATCTACTGTACCGGGCGCTGCATTTTGCAAGTGGTGGGTGCCAGCGCCTGTGCAGCGCTCAACGATTTGATCACGCGAAAACCATAACCCGAGCCCTCCACATCAAACTTCACGCCGGGAGTGCCCACCTTGTCCATCAGTCCCACCACCAGAGGTTGCTGGAACTGGTGGTCAGCCGCCCGCATGAAGCCAGATTGCGAGGAAAACGTAACGGAAGTCCCCGCCAATGCTGAAGCTACTGCTATTGAATTGGTAGCGCCTGCTTTCTCGATGGCCTGCACCAGCGACTCCATCATCAGCTGCATGCGCATGTGCACATAGTCGTCTGAGGGCTTGGGGTAGCGCTGGCGAAACGCCTGGTAGAAAGCCTCGCCCTGGGCGGTCTGCACATTGGGCAGCCAGTCGGCCACGGCAATCACCTTTCCGACACCGGCTTCACCCATCGCCGCGGGTGCGCCCAGCGCATTGCCGTAGAAGGTGTAAAACTTGCCCTCAAAACCCACGTCTTTGGCGGCCTTGATCAGCAGCGTCAGATCGTTACCAAAATTGCCCGTGATGACAGCCTGCGCGCCACTTGATTTGATCTTGCTCATGTACGGCAAAAAATCCTTCACCCGCCCCATGGGGTGAAACTCGTCACCTGCAATCTGGATGTCAGGTCGAAGGGCTTTGAGCTGCCGTTGGGCCTCTTGTGCAAAGGCATGGCCAAAGCTGTAGTCCTGGCCCAGGAGGTAGACGCTGCCGAGTGACTTGTCGTCTTTCAAAACGCTCATCAAGGCCGCCATGCGCATGTCGGTATGGGCGTCAAAACGAAAGTGCCAGAAGCTGCATTTTTCGTTGGTCAGCGCCGGGTCGACGGCCGCGTAATTCAGGAAGATCACGCGCTTGCCGGGCTCCCGTTCGTTGTGCTTGTTGATGGCATCGATCAGAGCTGCAGCGATGGCCGAAGAATTGCCCTGCATGATGAACTGCGCGCCGTCATCGATGGCGGCACGCAGGGTGGACAAGGCTTCATCCGTCTGGCCCTTGCTGTCGTAGCGCTGCAGAGTCAAAAGCCGGTTACCCCCAGCGACACCGGGCATGTTGGAGGCCGCAGGCAGCTTCACGCCGCCACGCGCATTGACGCGCTCAACAGCCCAATTCAGGTTGCGAAACACTGCCTCACCCGTATTGCCAAACGGACCACTCAAGGCTTCAATCATCGCAATCTTGATGGGCGCGGGAACCACGGCGGGTGACTGCGCCCAAAGGGCTGTTGACATCAAAAGGGGGCAAACAGATAGCGCCAAAGCGGCCCATTTCAAGGCCTGGCGACGAAGAATAAACATGGGAAATTGGGAGGGTGAGTCTCTTGAAAGCAGCCAAATCATTCACAGATTATTGGCATGCGGCGAACACTGTGGGAGCCGCGAGTTTACTAGGACACACACCATGTTTTTTGCTACAACCGCCCCCGCTACCCTTCGCCGCAATGCCTTCAGCCCCGCTGGCCGTTCCCTGGAGCGTTTTCTGGACGAAGCCCTCGTTGCCAACCGCCAAAAAGCAGCCGCTTTTGAGCAGGACGACACCTCGTTCACACTCAGTATTGATGTGCCCGGCGTGACCCGCGAGCAGCTCAGCATTGGCATCGAAGGCGGTGTCGTGCGCATCGAATCCAAAGAAGGCGCGCCCCGTCAGTACAAATCGGCCTATGAGCTGCCGCAAGACATCGACGCGACCAGCAGCCAGGCCAAGCTGGAAAATGGCGTGTTGACCTTGAAGCTGGTCAAAGTCGTGCCCGTGAGCAAAGTCAGCGAGCTGGTCATCAACTGATCTGCTACGCTTTGAATAGCTAACTGTTTTTGATTGATGGGGACTTCAAGGCTCTTCAAGCATCAATAGCGACCGATTCCAGCGAATCCAGAGGCCAGCGCGGTTTGACGTCAAAAGCGTAAACCGTGCTGGCTTTTTGCTGCCCGGACTGCAAACGCATGGCACCGGCCATGGCAATCATGGCGCCGTTGTCGGAGCAAAACTGCAGCTCCGGGTAATGCACCCGTACACCCAGGGCCGCACAGGCCGCATTGAGCTGCAGGCGTAGCTGCCGGTTGGCGCCAACACCACCGGCCACCACCAGACGTTTCAGCCCGGTTTGCCTGAGCGCCAGGAGTGACTTTTTCAGCAGCACGTCGACAATCGCCGCCTCGGTGGACGCGGCAAGATCCGCCAGCAACTGCTCCGGCCAGGCTTCGACAGGCTCAGCCCGGTCGGCGGAAATTTTTTTGGCTTGCACCATCACCGCTGTTTTCAGCCCCGCAAACGAGAAGTCCAGGTTACCGCTGTGCATCAGGGGGCGTGGCAGCTTGTAGGCCTTGGGGTCCCCTTTTTCCGCCCTGCGCGACAAGGCGGGCCCGCCCGGGTAGCCCAAGCCCAGCAACTTGGCCGACTTGTCAAAGGCCTCTCCAGCGGCGTCGTCAATCGTCTCACCGAGCAATTCGTAGTGCCCTACCCCGTCAACCCGCATCAATTGCGTGTGCCCACCGCTCACCAACAGGGCAACAAAGGGAAATTGGGGTGGGTCAGAACTCAAAAACGGTGACAGCAAGTGCCCTTCCAGGTGGTGCACACCCAGCACTGGTTTGCCCAACGAGGCCCCCAATGAACACGCCACACCGGCCCCCACCAGAAGAGCGCCGGCCAAACCGGGTCCACGCGTGTAGGCCACCACGTCGATATCACCCAAACCTTGCCCTGCCTCCGTCAGAACCTGCTGCGTCAAAGGCAAAACGCGGCGAATGTGGTCCCGACTGGCCAGTTCGGGCACCACCCCGCCATAGGCCTGATGCATGTCGATCTGGCTGTACAGGGCGTGGGCGAGCAAGGTGGGCACGCCCTGCCCCTGCACGCTCACCAAAGCCACGCCGGTTTCATCGCACGAAGACTCAATTCCCAGGACCAGCTTGTTTGTCGTCATGGCGCAAGAGTTTAGGCGAAGGGTGGCCCAATTCTTGCGGAATGACTGGCATGAACGAAACATTGCGAATTGTGGTCGTTGCCCATGATCTGGAGATCGACCAAAACGACGAGCAAGCGGTCCACCAGGCCGATCGCTCCCGAAGCCTGAGGATTGGTTTGCTGGAAAACGGCTTCAATCTGGTCGCCACTTTGCCGCCGGACGTTTTCCTGGCTGAGCGTATTGACCAGCTCCAGCCGGACATGATCATCGTGGATGCTGAAAGTGATGCGCGGGATTCACTTGAACACGTGGTGATGGCCACCCGCAACGACCGCAGGCCGATTGTGATGTTCACCAATGACGGAGACACCTCCAACGTCCAATATGCGGTGGCTGCCGGAGTTTCTGCCTACATCGTGGCGGGCTTGTCGAGCGAGCGCATCCGCCCCATCCTGGACGTCGCGATGGTACGGTTCAAGCACGAACAGGCCTTGCGTACTGAGCTGGCCAACACCCGAACCGAATTGCAGGAGCAAAACCTGCAGCTCATGGCGCGCACCGCCGAACTGCGCGATCGCAAAGTCATTGACCGCGCCAAGGGCATTCTGATGCAGCGGCAAAACCTGACCGAGCAGGCCGCATTCGAAAAGTTGCGTAAAACGGCCATGGACAAGGGCTTGAAGCTGGTTGAAGTGGCCCAACGGATGCTCGATGTCGCCGATATGCTGGGCTGATGTCGTCTTCCTTGACTGCAAGCGGTCACTGACACGGCTTTATTTGGTGCAGCGCACAAAAGCGGTGCAAACCCTGATACCTATTGAATATAGGGCCCAAGTCCCCGTCAAATAACAATAGTTAGCTATCAAAAATGAAGCAAATATGGATCTGCGACGTGCTTTCAGACTTGCAAAAACCTGGCACGCAGATTGCATAACTATTTTAAGACCAAAGAAGGTCAATTGACATTCCCCATCCAAAGGCGGGTGAGGTTTTTCAACACAGGACAAAGGCGTCCGCATCAGATGGCAACGTTCCAGCAACGGTTTGCATCGCGATGTGGACGCCTTTTTTGCTTTTAACTTCAGGAGTTTTAACCATGACTGATCTGCTCAAATCCAAACTCAGCCGCCGAGCGGTGTTACAAACCGCCACGGTGGGTGCCATTGGCATTAACCCTGCCCTACGCGCCGCCGTGTACGCCCAAGGCTCTGACAAACCTGAAAAAGAAGAGGTCAAGATCGGCTTCATACCGCTGACCGACTGCGCCAGCGTGGTGATGGCCTCTGTCTTGGGCATCGACAAAAAATACGGCGTCAAGATCATCCCCAGCAAGGAAGCCAGTTGGGCTGGCGTGCGCGACAAGCTGGTCACAGGCGAGCTGGACTTTGCCCACGTTCTCTACGGCCTGGTCTACGGTGTTCACATGGGTGTGGGCGGTGCCAAGAAAGACATGGCCGTCCTGATGACCATCAACAACAACGGCCAGGGCTTGACCTTGTCCAAAAAAATCGCCGACAAGGGTGCAACGTCTCTTGAAGGCTTGGTGGGCCTGATGAAAAAGGAACCCCGCGAATACACCTTTGCCCAGACATTTCCCACGGGCACCCACGCCATGTGGCTGTACTACTGGCTGGCCAGCGGTGGTGTCAATCCTTTCAAGGACGTCAAGAGCATCGTGGTTCCTCCCCCCCAGATGGTTGCCAACATGCGGGTGGGAAACATGGATGGCTTCAGCGTGGGCGAACCCTGGAATCAGCGGGCCATCATGGATGGCATCGGCATTTCGGCCGCCACCTCGCAGGATGTCTGGAAAGACCATCCTGAAAAGGTTTTGGGCACCACGGGTGACTTCGTCAAGAAGTACCCCAACACGTCGCGTGCCGTCACAGCCGCGATTCTGGAAGCCAGCAAGTGGATTGACGCCAGCCTGCAGAACAAGATGAAGATGGCTGAAACCATTGCGGACAAGAGCTACGTGAACACCAGTGTGGACGCCATCAACCAGCGCATTCTGGGCCGCTACCAAAATGGCCTGGGCAAGACCTGGGATGACCCCAACCACATGAAGTTCTACAACGAAGGCGTGGTCAACTTCCCCTACCTGTCAGACGGCATGTGGTTCCTGACGCAGCACAAACGCTGGGGATTGATGAAAGACCACCCGGACTATCTGGCAGTTGCCAAACAGATCAACCAGATTGACATCTACAAGCAGGCGGCCACCGCCAGCAAGACGCCGATCCCCAAAGACGTGATGCGCACCAGCAAGCTCATCGACGGAGTGGTGTGGGACGGCAAGGACCCGAAAAAATACGCCGACAGCTTCAAGATTTCCGCGTAAGCGAACGTCCATTGAACCACTATTCACCCAACCGGAGAATGCCATGGTCAGCGCAGTTTTTCACAGTCCTTGGGATGTTTCCATCCAAAAGCCCCCGTCAGACGCTATGAAATCAGAAGCAATCCAAGCAGTATCGGCGGGGACTTCAGCCCCGATAGGCGCCCAATCCAAAGCACAGGCCACTGCCAAACCCGCGGTGGCCGCCCCCCCCACCCAGCCCTTTGACTGGCGCAGTTTGATGCTGAAAGTGCTGCCGCCACTGTTTGGCCTGGCACTTCTGGTGGGCATCTGGGCATTGGTGTCCATTGGCACGGCCAGCAGCATCCCTTCGCCGCTGGAAACCTTCAAACAGGCAGTCATTGTTTTCAGCGATCCGTTCTACCGCAAGGGGCCCAACGATCAAGGTGTGGGCTGGAACATTCTGGCGTCGCTGGAACGCGTGGCGGTTGGCTTTGGTCTTGCCGCCGTTGTGGGCATTCCCGCAGGCTTCATGATCGGCCGCTTCGAGTTTTTGAGCCGCATGTTCAACCCGCTCATCAGTCTGTTGCGCCCGGTGTCGCCTCTGGCGTGGCTGCCCATTGGCTTGCTGGTATTCAAGGGTGCTAACCCGGCTGCCATCTGGACCATCTTCATCTGTTCCATCTGGCCCATGATCATCAACACCGCCGTGGGTGTTCAACGTGTGCCCCAAGACTTCATGAACGTGGCGCGAGTGTTGAACCTGAGCGAATGGAAGATCGTCACCAAGATTCTGTTCCCCTCAGTTCTGCCCTACATGCTGACTGGCGTGCGACTGGCCGTTGGAACCGCCTGGCTGGTGATCGTTGCCGCTGAAATGTTGACGGGTGGCGTGGGCATCGGCTTCTGGGTGTGGGACGAGTGGAACAACCTGAACGTCAAGAACATCATCATCGCGATCTTCGTGATCGGCATCGTGGGCCTGATCCTGGAATACGCCTTGATCAAAGTGGCGACGGCATTTACTTTCGAGGAAGTGAAATCATGAGCGACAACCTGACGACCAAATACATCGAAATCCAGGATGTAGAGCAAACTTTCAAAACCAAGAAGGGGCCATTTTGCGCACTTCAAAACGTCAACCTCACCATCGCCAAGGGTGAATTTGTGGCGCTGATTGGTCACTCCGGTTGCGGCAAGTCCACCTTGCTCAACCTGATCGCCGGCCTCACCATGCCCACCCAGGGCAACCTGATTTGCGCCAACCGCGAAATTGCGGGGCCGGGACCGGATCGCGCCGTGGTGTTCCAGAACCATTCCTTGCTACCCTGGCTGACCTGTTACGAAAACGTCTACCTGGCCGTGGAGCGTGTTTTTGGTTCCGAAAATAAAACGACTGGGGCGACTGCCGAGAACAAGGCCCAGCTCAAGGCTCGCACTGATGCAGCTTTGGCCATGGTCGGCCTGACACCAGCCGCACAAAAGCGCCCGGGCGAGATTTCAGGTGGCATGAAGCAACGCGTTGGCATTGCCAGGGCCTTGTGCATGGAGCCCAAAGTGCTGTTGCTGGACGAACCTTTCGGCGCACTGGATGCTCTGACGCGGGCCAAGTTGCAGGATGAGTTGCTGGCCATCGTCGCAGCCACCCAAAGTACCGTGGTGATGGTGACCCACGATGTGGATGAAGCCGTGCTTTTGTCCGACAAAATTGTGATGATGACCAATGGCCCCAGCGCCACCATTGGTGAGGTGCTGAAAGTCAACCTGCCCCGTCCGCGCAACCGGATCGAACTGGCCGAGGACCGCCACTATGTGATGTACCGCAAAGCGGTGATTGATTTCCTCTACACGCGCCAGTCGCATGTCGAAAAAGCCGCCTGAGCCTACGCTGAAAGACAACCGTGAATACGTTCATCCGGGCTATTGAATATTGGGTCCCTGCCGCGGACGGCAGTCTGCTGGAATATGGCGCTGGGCTGTACGGTGCCAGTCGCCACTTTGAGGCCCTGAGCCGGGAGTTGTGTTTTGGACGCGGCGAAGGCTTGCCCGGACAAGCCTGGGACGCCGGTCAACCCATCGTGCTCAAAAAATTTGAAGGCAGCAATTTCCGGCGAACCGCCGAGGCCCATGCGGTAGGCATCAACTGCGGAATCGCCATCCCGACTTTTGAGGGGGAAAAGCTCACATCGGTCATCGTTATTTTCTGTGGCGAAGACACGTCCCTGGCAGGCGCGATTGAGGTCTGGCGCGCCAACCCCGCGGAGTCACCTGACATGATCCTGGTGGATGGCCACTATGGCAACACCGGCGACACGTTTGAATTTATTTCGCGCAGCACCGTGTTCCGGCGCGGAACCGGATTGCCCGGCATGGCCTGGGAGTCACGCAAGCCCCTGTTTCTGCCCGATCTGGGCCGTGGGTCAGGATTTCTGAGAGCGGACAGCGCACAAAAAGTGGGGATCAATCGGGGGCTGGCCATCCCGTTCTGGATGGCGGACGGCAGCGTCAACGTGCTGACGTTTTTATCTGCGCTAGCGACGCCCATCGCGCGACGCATCGAGATCTGGTTGGTCGAAGCCACTGGGCAAGGCCTTGAACTAGCTGCCGGCATTTGCGATGTTGAAGGCACGCTGGGGTCCCATCAACCCGTTGAATTCCTGGGTTGCGGCGAAGGGCCTGTTGGACAGGCCATGGAGACACGTCTGCCGGTAGTTCGCAAACGAAACGTCAGCGACCCTCAATCCAGTCCTTCTGAAGCCTCCATGGTGGCTTTGCCGGTTGTCTTTGAAGGCCGGGTTACGGCTGTCGTTGCACTTTATTTGTAGTGCCGCCTTGATCTGTCTTGCTATTTGCGCTTGCTCTGGATGTAGCGGGCAGCCTTGACAACATTCAGGACTGCCCTCACCACCATGTCAGGGCGGTCCTGATGAACATTGTGGCCACTGCCTTCGGCCACCTTGAAGCGACCCAGTGCCGACAACTTGACCATGTTGCGTTGGGCAGCTCCCCAAACTTTGCCCAGCCCGCCTGGCCACTTTGACGCGGCGGCACGTTGAGTCAAAACAATCAGAGGCACCGATGGAAACGGACCCGCCCGTCGCGCCTGCCGACTGGTGACGTGGGCTGCTTTGAGTTCGCCCTGCATGGCATTGCGTGACAGCATGAACAACACGGAAGGTGGCGAGTGAAGCAAGCGATGAACACCCAACTGCTGGCAACGCATTGCAAATTCGGAATGCCTTGCATCCACCAACACCACACCGACAACTTCTTCCGGATAGGTTCGGGCGAACAATTTGACGATCATGCCACCCAGCGAATGCCCTACCAGCACATAAGGCGGCGGAATGTTCTCAGCAGCCAGCATCGCGCGCAATTCGCGCACGATCTGATAGCCATCCCTGGGCCGGGTTGACGGCTCGCTCTGGCCATACCCTGCGCGGTCGTAGGCCACGGCTTGCGTGTGGGCGCTGATGTCATTGAAGACCTGAGCCCAAGCCTCTTTGCCATTGCCAAGCCCTGACTCAAACAATACGGTGGGACTGCCAACACCCGCCCGCACATAGGACCTGCTGCCCAGCGGGGTGTGACTCACCTTTGCCTGGGGCATGAGCGCCGCGGCGTTTTGTTTGGTGACGGCCACCCGGGGTGGCAGCGGCGGCGTGAGCATGCGTTGAATCAGGCTATCCCTGCGCAATCCCACCTGATTGGGAGCTGACTTTTTTAAATTGTTCAACCTGATTGTTCCAACGAGTCTATGCACCTTGGTGGTGCTTGCTTGGATGGGAACTGTAAAGCATCATGGCTGGTTCCCATCGGCGATACCGGTAATAGTTGTAATTCCTGGCCAATTTTTTTACCCGACCACATTCCCGACAGTGACAGGGTCCGCAGCGCACCAGATTGCTGCGAAAAACCGGCTTCCTTGGTGGCATAACTTTTGCATTGACCTTAGCGGGCGTAACGGAGCGTCCAACCTGTACCACCCGCTGCAGGAATGCACACAACGACGTGTGCAAACAGTAATAGAAGTTTTGCCAGTCGCTTGCCACAGAGCTGCGAGTGCTGCCTGCAATCCTTTTTGTCCGTCCCCATTTCAGGAGTAGCGTCAATGAAGAAATCAAAACTGGTTCTGATCGGCAATGGCATGGCCGGTGTGCGCACCATCGAGGAATTGCTCAAGATCAGTCCCGAGCTGTACGACATCACCGTGTTTGGTGCTGAGCCCCACCCCAACTACAACCGCATTCTGCTCAGCCCGGTGCTGGCCGGGGAGCAAACCGTCGATGAAATTATCCTCAACTCCTGGGACTGGTATGCGGAAAACCACATCACCCTGCACACCGGGAAAATGGTGACCGAGGTCGATCGCGTCAAGCGCATCGTTCGCGCCAATGATGGCACCGAGGTGGAATACGACCGCCTGTTGATCTGCACCGGTTCCAACCCCTTCATCCTCCCCGTGCCGGGCAAAGACCTGAAGGGCGTGATCGCCTACCGCGACATCGCCGACACCAACGAGATGATTGATGCGGCCACCAAATACAAAAACGCTGTGGTCATAGGCGGTGGCCTGCTGGGTCTGGAAGCCGCCAATGGCCTGATGTTGCGCGGCATGACTGTGAGCGTGGTGCATGTGCAGCCCACATTGATGGAGCGCCAGCTCGACAGCGTAGCCGGCAAGTTGCTGCAAAAGTCACTGGAAGACCGCGGCTTGAAGTTCATGATGGGCGCTCAAACCCAGGAGCTTGTGGCGGGAGACAACGGCAGGGTAAGTGCCATCCAATTCAAGGACGGCACGGAAGTCGCTGCCGATCTGGTGGTGATGGCCGTGGGCATTCGCCCCAACACGGCGCTGGCCGAATCCATGCGCCTGCATTGCAACAAGGGCATTGTGGTGAACGACACCATGCAGACCATCACCGACGCGCGCATCTACAGCGTGGGTGAATGTGCCGCCCATCGCGGCATCGCTTACGGCTTGGTGGCCCCCTTGTTCGAACAGGCCAAAGTGGCCGCCAACCACCTGGCCCAATTCGGTATTGGCCGATACACCGGCTCGTTGACCTCCACCAAGCTCAAAGTCACTGGCATTGACCTGTTCAGCGCAGGCAACTTTATGGGTGGCGAAGGCACCGAAGAAATCGTGATGAGCGACCCCTTTGGCGGCGTCTACAAAAAGCTGGTCATCAAGGACGACAAACTGGTGGGTGCCTGCATGTACGGCGACACCGTGGACGGCAGCTGGTACTTCAAGCTGCTGCGCGATGGGCGCAGCGTGGCGGACATCCGCGACAAGCTGATGTTTGGTGAGAGCAACATTGGCGACGTGGGTCATGAAGGTCACAGCAAGGCGGCCACCATGCCGGACGACGCCGAGGTTTGCGGCTGCAATGGCGTGAAAAAAGGCACCATCTGCAAGGCCATCAAGGACAAGGGCTTGTTCACACTGGACGAGGTGCGCAAGCACACCAAGGCCAGTGCGTCGTGCGGCTCCTGCACCGGCCTGGTGGAACAGATATTGATGTTCACCGCAGGCGGAGATTACTCGGCCACGCCCAAAACCAAAGCCATGTGCGCCTGCACTGAAAAAGGCCACCAGGCTGTGCGTGATGCCATCGTCAGCGAAAAATACCTCACCATCGATTCGGTCTTCAAAGGCATGGGCTGGAAGACGCCCAATGGCTGCGCTTCGTGCCGCCCTGCGGTCAACTACTACCTGATTTCCAGCTGGCCCAAAGAGGCCAAAGATGACCCGCAGAGCCGCTTCATCAACGAACGCAGCCATGCCAACATCCAGAAGGATGGCACCTACAGTGTGATCCCCCGCATGTGGGGGGGCGAGACTACCTCCAGCGAATTGCGCCGCATTGCCGACGCGGTGGACAAGTTCAAGATCCCGACCGTCAAGGTCACAGGCGGGCAGCGCATTGATTTGCTCGGTGTGAAGAAGGAAGACCTGCAGGCCGTGTGGAAAGACATCGGCATGCCCAGTGGTCACGCCTACGCCAAGGCCCTTCGCACGGTGAAGACCTGTGTGGGCAGTGAGTGGTGCCGCATGGGCACCCAGGACAGCACACAAATGGGCAAAGACCTGGAGCGTGCCATGTGGCGCATGTACGCCCCGCACAAGGTGAAGTTCGCCGTCAGCGGCTGCCCGCGCAATTGCGCCGAAGCGGGTATCAAGGACGTGGGCATCATCGGTGTGGACAGTGGCTGGGAAATGTATGTGGCCGGCAATGGCGGCATCAAGACCGAAGTGGCCCACTTCCTGGTCAAGGTGAAAACACCCGCTGAAGTGCTGGAATACACCGGCGCGTTCTGCGAGTTGTACCGCCAGGAAGGCTGGTACCTGGAGCGCACCGTGCACTTTGTGAACCGCGTGGGTCTGGACTACATCAAGAAGCGCATTCTGGAAGACGAAGCCGGTCGCAAGACGCTCTGGGAGCGACTGCAATTTGCGCTGGATGGCGAGCCCGATCCCTGGTTTGATTTCAAGGAAGCGTCTGTAGACACCCGCCAGTTCGATAAGTTGCCAGCTTGATGAATAAAAGTGCCCGAAGTCCCCGGCAAATATACATAGTTAGCTATTCAATTCGTAGCACAGGAAACCCGATGAACGACTGGAAAAAAATCTGTTTTGTGACCGACATCCCTGTTTTGGGCTCGCGCCGCGTGGCACGCCCGGTGGGCATGGATGTGGCGGTCTTTCGCAACGACCAGGACGAGGTGTTCGCGCTGCTGGATCGCTGCCCACACAAGGGTGGCCCCTTGAGCCAGGGCATTGTGTTTGGCACCAGCGTCGCCTGCCCGCTGCACAACTGGACCATTGGTCTGGGTGATGGCTGCGCCAAAGCCCCCGACGAAGGGTGCACACCCAAATTCAGCGTCAAGGTGCTGGACGGTTCCGTGCACCTCAGCGCGTCAGAGCTGGCCACCCTGGCCATTGACGTGAAAGCCCCCGTGGCAGGCCCGGCCCTCAAGGAAACGGCAGACGCTGGCCAGGCATGACCATGCTGGCGAATCCGTCGGCTTCGGCCCCTGTTTCCACGCGGTCCACCTGCCCCTACTGCGGCGTGGGCTGCGGGGTGATCATAGAGTCGCAAGGGGACCAAATCACTGGCGTGCGGGGCGACCCTGAGCACCCGGCCAACTTCGGTCGGCTGTGCACCAAGGGCTCAACGCTCCACCTCACCGCCAGTGCCACCGTCACCCGCCAGACCCGACTGCTGCAACCCATGCGCCGCATGCAGAGGGAGGAGAAGCCACAAGCTGTCTCCTGGGACAGCGCTCTGACGCTGGCAACGGACACCTTCGCCCGAATCATTCACGAGCATGGCCCCGACGCGGTGGGCTTTTACGTGTCGGGCCAGTTGCTGACCGAGGACTATTACGTCTTCAACAAACTGGCCAAGGGCCTGATTGGCACCAACAACATCGACACCAATTCCCGCCTGTGCATGAGCAGCGCGGTGGCGGGCTACAAGCAGACGCTGGGCGCGGACGCGCCGCCCAATTGCTATGACGACGTGAACCATGCCACGTGCATATTCATTGTCGGCTCCAACACGGCCTACGCGCACCCGATATTGTTCCGGCGGATTGAGGATGCCAAAAAGGCCAACCCGGCCATGAAGATCATCTTTGCCGACCCGCGCAAGACAGACACCGCAGGCATCGCTGATCTGTACCTGCCCCTGCAGCCCGGCACCGATGTCATGCTGTTCAACGGCATGTTGCACCTCATGCTGTGGGAAGGCTGGACCGACACTGCCTACATCGCAGCCCACACCAGCGGCTTTGAAGCTCTTAAGGCTACGGTGCGCGACTACACCCCCGATCTGGTGGCCCAAACCTGCGGCATCAAGAAGGAAGACCTGTATGAGGCTGCCAGGCTGTTTGCAACATCGGCGGCGACGCTGAGCCTGTATTGCCAGGGCTTGAACCAGTCCAGCAGCGGCACGGCGAAAAATGCCGCCCTCATCAACCTGCACCTGGCCACAGCCCAGATTGGCAAGCCAGGCGCGGGGCCCTTCTCCTTGACAGGGCAGCCCAATGCCATGGGTGGCCGCGAAGTGGGTGGTTTGGCCAACCTGCTCAGTGCGCACCGCGACCTGTCGAACCCGACGCATCGCGCGGAAGTGGCCGCCCTGTGGCAGGTCCCCGATGTGCCCGCCAACCCTGGCAAAACAGCGGTGGAGATGTTCCAGGCTGCTGCCGATGGAGAGATCAAGGCGCTCTGGATTGCCTGCACCAACCCGGCCCAGTCGATGCCGGACCAGGCCACGGTGCGGCGCGCCCTGCAACGCGCAGAGTTCGTCATCGTGCAGGAGGCCTTTGCCACCACCACCACCTGCGACTACGCTGACCTGCTGCTGCCCGCCACCACGTGGGGCGAAAAAGATGGCACGGTGACGAACAGCGAGCGCCGCATCAGCCGCGTTCGCCCAGCCGTTACCGCGCCGGGAGAAACCCGCCACGACTGGTCCATCGCCGTGGACTTTGCCCGGCAACTCGAGACCATGTTGACTCCACGCCCCGGCGTCGTGCCCGGGATGTTGTTCAACTACCCCAGCGCGGAATCCGTCTGGAATGAACACCGCGAATCCACGCGGGGGCGCGACCTGGACATCACCGGCATGAGCTACCCCATGCTTGATACGCATGGCCCCCAGCAATGGCCCTTGCCTGAAGGGGCCACCACGGGCAAGACCCGTCTTTACGAAGACGGTGTTTTCCCGACACCAGATGGCCGCGCCACCTTCGTCAACACGGTCTACAAGCCCGTGGCCGACCCGCGAGAATCGCGCTACCCGTTTTCACTGACCACGGGCCGTCTGCGGGACCAGTGGCATGGAATGAGCCGCACCGGCACCTTGGGCCGGCTGTTTGGCCACGTGGCAGAGCCCGCCATCCAGATGAACCCGCAGGACATGGCGCGGCGTCTGCTCAAGGAAGGCGACCTGGTTCACGTCACCAGCAATCGCGGTTCCCTGCTCGTGCCCTTGCAAGCCAGCAATGAAATCGGCATGAGCCAGGCTTTCATGGCCATGCACTGGGGGGAAGAATTTTTAAGCGGCACTACCAGCACGGGCGAACGCATGATGGGTGTGAACGCGCTCACCACGTCGGCCTTTTGCCCCAGCTCCAAACAGCCAGAACTCAAGCATGCCGCCGTCAAAATTCTGAAGGCCGAACTACCCTGGACGCTGCTGGGCGTGGCCTGGTTGCCCGAAGGCGATGCCTTGCGCGCACGGGAAGATTTCAAGGCGCTGGCGCAGGCTTTTCCCTCCGCGCTCCAGTTCACCAGCTGCGTGCCTTTTTCCAATAACACACCGCTCGCTCAAGGGCCAGCGGGAGAACGCTCCGGGTTGCTGATTCGCGCTGCCGCCCATGAGACTCCCGGTGACGATTTGGTGATGCGGATTGAGGCCCTGCTGGGTCTGGATGGCCATGACGTGCTGCGTTATGCGGACCAGAAGAAGGGGCAACGTCGCGCCGTGCAACTGGTTCGTGACGGTGACCAGGTGCTGCTCAACGGCTTTAGCCTGGCCGGTGACACCACGTCGGAGATGTGGATCAAAACCCTGCTGCAGGACGAATTGCCCGCCCAGGCGTATGGCCGTCTGTTGCTGGTGCCCGGTGCCAAGGCGCCCGTTGCCGTGCAGTCACGTGGCAAGGCCATTTGCAGTTGCTTCAACGTGACCGACGTGGCCATAGGCGCTGAACTGGCGACTTGCAACGGTGATAACGATGAGCGACTGGTGCAATTGCAGACCAAGCTGAAATGCGGTACCAATTGCGGCTCCTGTTTGCCGGAGCTCAAGCGCATGGTCAAGGCCACCCTGTCCATCCAGCCCATCCCCGCATAAGCTAATTCCCACCCGGCATGACGTCGGGAGGAAAATGCAGCCCATGGCAATTGGCAAATACATCAAGGAAATCGGGCGCGGCAAAGAGGGGGCCCGGTCCCTCACTCGCGAGCAGGCAGCAGATTTGTTTGGGCAGGTGCTGGACGGCGCGGTGACCGATCTGGAAGTTGGCGCATTCTGCCTGGCCATGCGCATCAAGGGAGAGACTGCGCAAGAGATGGCGGGCTTCCTGGATGCCACGCACCAGCGGCTGAACAAAGTACCCATGGGTGATGACACTTCCCAACCCGTCATCGTCATTCCCAGCTACAACGGTGCCCGCAAATTGCCGGTGCTCACACCCTTGCTGGCCCTGCTGCTGGCACGCGAGGGTCTGCCCGTTCTGGTGCATGGCACGGCCACAGAATCCACCCGGGTTTACACGTCAAAAGTGCTTGAAGTCCTTGGTATCAATGCATTGTCTGCTATTGACTCCATAGCGACGGGTACGGTGGCCTTTGCCCCCACCGACGTCTTGTGCCCCGGTCTGCAGCGCTTGCTGGATGTGCGCCGAGTCGTCAACCTGCGCAATTCGGCACACAGCCTGGTCAAGCTCATGAACCCTTGCGCAGGCAGGAGTTTGCTCATCAGCAGCTACACCCATCCGGAGTACGCGGTGTCCATGGCAGCCACCTTTGAGGTGATGCAGTCCAACGCGATGTTGTTGCGCGGCACAGAGGGCGAATCGGTGGCCGACGCCCGGCGCATGCCGCAAATGGATGGCTTTGTCGCCGGGCATAAAACGGTCTTGCAGGAAGCCCAATCGGGCACCTTGCCCACCTTGCCCGATCTCCCGAAAGACTTTGATGCGGAAACGACCGCTGCCTATATTCGTCGGGTGATGGCAGGGCAAAGCCCTGTGCCACCGTCGATAGCAAAGCAGGTGGAACACATCTTGCAAATGGCTAAGCAACTATGAAAAATCCAAAATCTAATGGCCTCAATGTGGGTCAATGCACCCTGGTAGGCGCGGGCCCCGGTGACCCCGAGTTGCTCACCCTCAAGGCGGTCAAAGCCATCCAGGCCGCCACTGTGCTGCTGGTGGACGACCTGGTCAATGAAGACATCGTTACCCATTACGTATCTCCTGCCGCGCGCATTGTTCATGTTGGAAAACGCGGCGGCTGCAAATCCACGCCGCAGGCTTTCATTGAGAAGCTGATGATCATGGCCGCCCTGGAAGGCGAAAACGTGGTGCGCCTCAAAGGCGGCGACCCCTTCATTTTTGGCCGGGGCGGTGAAGAAGTCGAGCATTTGCGGGCAGCGGGCGTTCGCGTTGATGTCATCAACGGCATCACCTCGGGGCTGGCTGCTGTCACTTCGCTGGGGGTGCCGCTTACCCACCGCGAACATGCGCACGGTGTTGTATTCGTCACGGGCCATGCCAAACCCAATGACGAAGGCACAGACTGGCGCGCGCTGGCCGCCACTTGCGCCAGCGCCAAACTCACGCTGGTGATCTACATGGGCGTGAGTGGCGTCGCGCGTATTCAAAGTGAACTCCTGACTGGCTTGCCCGCCGAGACCCCCGTCGCCGTGATTCAAAACGCTTCGCTGCCCACACAACGGCAGGTGGTCACCACCTTGGGCGCACTGACCCGCACCATCGTGAATGAAGGCATGGGCAGCCCCAGCGTGATGGTGGTGGGGGACGTCTTTAAGGGCGTACAACTTGCACTGACGGAAGCCGAGCAGCACAGCCGCGCCGCCTGACTTCGGGAGCCTGGGCGGCAGAGCCTTATGCTTCGTGTCCCCCGCCCGCGTTGCGGGCTCCTCCTTTACCTACGCATAACGCTCTGCCGCCCAAGCTCCTAGCGGGGTGAACAGAGGCCGCGCACCCATACACTTCACCCATGAATGAATTCGATGTAGTCGTCATCGGCGCGGGTGCCGCTGGCCTGTTTTGCGCCGGGGTAGCCGGGCAACTGGGCTTGAAAGTACTGGTCATAGACCACAGCGAGAAGGTGGCAGAAAAGATTCGCATCTCGGGTGGTGGGCGGGCCAACTTCACCAATCGCGATGTCAGTGCCGCCAATTTCATCAGCAACAACCCCAACTTTTGCCGCTCTGCATTGGCGCAGTTCTCGTCGGCGGATTTCATCGCCCTCGTGCAACGTCACGGCATTGCCTTTCACGAAAAGCACAAGGGTCAATTGTTTTGTGACCGGTCCGCCGAAGACCTCATCACCCTGCTGTTGGCCGAATGCGAGGCGGGCAAGGTCACCCGCTGGCAGCCTTGCCAGGTCAATTCAATCATCAAATCGACCGCAAGTCCCCATGAAATGGACGAAGTCAGCTATGAAATCAGTAGCAATCTCGGTGTGATCCATTGCCGCTCGGTGGTGGTTGCCACAGGGGGTCTGTCCATCCCCAAAATTGGTGCAACGGACTTTGGCTTTCGCATCGCCAAACAATTTGGCTTGAACGTGGTGGAGCCCCGCCCGGCCCTGGTGCCTCTGACATTTGACGCCGAGGCATGGGGACCCTATGCCACGATGTCGGGCCTTTCTCTGCCTGTGACCATTGAGACGGGCACAAAGAAAAACAAGACCGTTTTCAACGAAGACCTGCTGTTCACCCACCGTGGCCTGAGCGGCCCAGCGGTCCTTCAAATTTCGACCTTCTGGAAAGATGGCTCTCCCATCCGGCTGAACCTGGCACCCACGGCGGATGTGCAGACGCATCTCACCCTAGCCAAAATGAACTCCCGAAAGCTGATCGCCAATGAGTTGGCGAGCCTGGTTCCCTCCCGGCTGGCCGACACACTCACCGCACAGGATGCGGCCCTGCAACGCCCGGTGAACGAAGCCACTGACAAGGCCCTGGCGCATCTGGCAGAGCGCCTGAGCCGTTGGGACATCACGCCCACGGGCACCGAGGGTTACAAAAAAGCCGAAGTGACGGCTGGTGGCGTGGACACGCGGGAGTTGTCCAGCCAGACCATGGAATCGCGCCAGCCGGGCCTGTATTTCATCGGCGAGGTGGTGGACGTGACCGGCTGGCTGGGCGGTTACAACTTTCAGTGGGCCTGGGCCAGCGGTTTTGCCTGTGCGCAAGGCCTGGCAGCCAGTTTATTGCCAAAATCAACCGCCAAAACGCTATAATGGCAGGCTTTATTGGCGTCGCCCCGTCGGCCAAATACTAGTTACAGACGGGGACCATCGCGCTGGATGGTGTGCAGGCCTGATCTTCCTGTTCCCCAACAAGTGCACACTTTCGGAAATTTTGACTTAATGACCACCATCCGTGTTAAAGAAAACGAGCCGTTCGACGTCGCCCTGCGCCGCTTCAAACGCACCATCGAAAAATTGGGTTTGCTGACCGACTTGCGCGCGCGCGAGTTCTACGAAAAGCCAACCGCTGAGCGCAAGCGCAAGAAGGCAGCCGCCGTCAAGCGCAACTACAAGCGCATCCGCTCGATGCAATTGCCGAAGAAACTGTTCTGATTCACTGAATCTGAACCGCCTTCAAGGCAAATCAAGCTCGCCGGGGACGCTCAGGCGGGCTTTTTTTATGGTTATTTTTTTAATCAACTACCACCCAGTTTCGTCACCAATTCGGTGCGAGACTAGGCGCACCAACGCTGACAGTACTTTAGTACGGCAAGTTGGAGTAACGACGTATCGCGTCGAATTGGAGACGAAACCGTGGCACTCAAAGACCAAATTACCGATGACATGAAAACCGCCATGCGCGCGAAGGACACCGAGCGCCTGGGTACGATTCGCCTGCTGCTGTCGGCCATCAAGCAGCGTGAGGTGGATGAGCGCATCGTGCTCGATGACGCGGCCGTGGTGGCCATCGTGGACAAACTCATCAAACAGCGCAAAGACTCCATCGCCGCCTTCACGACGGCCAACCGCATGGACCTGGCAGACAAAGAATCCGCTGAACTGGTAGTGCTGCAGGCCTACCTGCCCCAGCGACTGAGCGCCGACGAAGTGCTGGCCGAAGTCAAAGCCATCGTGGTTGCGCTGGCCACCGAATTGGGCCGCGCAGCAGGTCCCGGCGACATGGGCAAAGTGATGGGTGCCGTTAAAACCAAGCTGGCCGGCAAAGCCGACATGGGTCAGGTTTCAGCCGCCGTCAAGACCGCGCTGGCGGGTTGATATCAGACCCGGCTCAGGTCAGGCTTCAGCTCAATTGACCTTGACGTCTTTAAACACGTCCGGCACCACAGAGCGGGCCGGGTTCAAGTTGTCCAGGAAAGCAAGCTTGAGCCGGTAAACGCCCGCCGGCGGAGCCAGCCAGACCTCGGTCTGGCCATTCACAAAATCAATTTCGGCGGGCTTGCCGCCACTTTTGGGCGATACCGTCAAGTGAAAGTGACCGGTGTCTTTTTCTTGTTGGGACAGGTGCGCCACGTTGAGGCCTGAAGCGTGGAATTGCACCCGAAACGTGGACGGAACCTCATCACCGGCCAGGTTCATGCTGATGCCCGGCTTGATCAGACTTTTCGGGTCGATGTCATTTTTCTTCGTGACAACCACCGAAATCTGCTTGCTGTAAATGAAGTGGGGCAAGTGCTTGGGGTCCGCCAGCAACAGGCGCAGGGTATAGGTGCCGGGTGGCGCATTGAACACCATCTCCATCTGCCCCTTGCCAAAATGAATGTACTTGTCGCTGAAGGGCAGGCCTTCGTTCAGGGCCGTCGGCAGGTTCTGGTTGATCAACAAGTGGTGATGACCACTTTTGCCACCCAGGGGTTTGGCGATGGGGGCCAGTCCCCAACCACCGGAGAGGCCAAATTTCAACAGAAATGGTGTTTCAATCTTGTCGCCGTCATGCACGTTGACAAGATAGGCTTCCGGCGAGAGTCGTGGCAGTGCCGCCTGCCACGGGTGCAACTCCACCACCTTGGGCATTGGCAAATCAGGCGGGGCAGGCGGCGTGGCCGTTTGGGCAACACCACTGGTCAGCAACACACACACCAGCCAACTCGCCAGCACGGTACCCCGATAGTTTTGAGTTGTTCGCATGCCGATTTTCTCCCCCAAAAAAACCGGGAAGTGGGTGTCAGCTTCCCGCGACCTTCATTTTGCCCAGCAACACGGACCCTATCGTCTTTGCGCCATAGTTGTAAGTGTCTGACCCCACGGCCTGAATGCCTTTGAGCATGGATTTCATGTTACCGGCGATGGTGATTTCCTGCACCGGGAATGCGATTTTTCCATTCTCCACCCAAAAACCGCTCGCACCGCGTGAGTAGTCCCCGGTCACATAGTTCACGCCGCTGCCCATCAGCTCGGTGACAAACAGGCCAGTCCCCAGTTTTTCCAGCATCGCATCCAGATCGTCCCCGGGTCGGGTGTGGCGCGATGTCAGCGTCAGGTTGTGCGACCCACCTGCGTTGCCCGTGGTTTTCATGCCCAGCTTGCGTGCGGAATAGCTGCCCAAAAAATAGCCCTGCACCACGCCCGCATCCACCACGGAGCGCGCCTTGACGCGAACCCCTTCCTCGTCAAACGGTGAGCTGCCTTTGCCGCCCTTGATGAAGGGGTCTTCAAAAATGTTGATGTGCCTGGGCAGTACCTGCTTGCCCAGCGAATCCAGCAAAAATGAGCTCTTGCGATACAGCGCACCGCCGCTGATGGCCTGCACAAACGCACCCAGCAAACCGGCCGCCAAGGGTGATTCAAACAACACGGGGCATTCAGTGGTGGCGATCTTTCTGGCCTTGAGGCGGCTCAACGCCCGTTCGGCGGCATAGCGGCCAATGGATTCAGGCGATGCCAGGTCATCAGCATTGCGCTGCGAGCTGTACCAGGCGTCCCGCTGCATGTCGCCATTCTTTCCCGGGCTGGACGCGATGGGGGAGACTGACATCGAATGGCGCGAGCTGGCATACCCTCCACGAAAACCGTTGGTGTGCGCCGTGAAAAAGTGCGACTGCTGGGCCGACACGCCAGCGCCCTCGCTATTGGTAATGCGCTTGCTGGTCTTGAGTGCCGCGGCCTCGCAGGCCATGGCCAACTCCGCGGCCTGTTCGCTGGTGACGGACCAGGGGTAAAACAAATCCAGATCGGTGCGCTGTTCGGCTTCCGGCACCACATCTGCGGCGTCCGGCAAGGCAGCAAACGGGTCTTCCGCCGTGAAGCGCGCAATGTCGTAGGCCGCCTGCACGGTCTGGTGAATGGCGGCTCTGGAAAAATCCGAGGTACTGGCGTTGCCCCGGCGCTTGCCCACGTAGACCGTGACGCTGAGCGATTTGTCCCGGTTGCGCTCCACATTTTCCAGTTCGCCCTTTCGCACCGACACGCTCAACCCGCAGCCTTCAGAAGCCTCTGCACCTGCGTCTGTAGCGCCCAATTTTTTGGCATGATTCAAAGCCGTATCCACCAGGTCGGCAAAGAAGGGCCGGCTGTAACTAAATCCCCGTTCGGGTGCTGATTTTGTTGACGTGGTGGCGGTGCTGGCAGCGCTGGAGGCAACGGACGGTTTGGGGGTGTGGGGTTTCTTCATATCGGGAGCTATGATACTTGGCTACGCCAAACGGCTGCGCCGGCACCCGCCCTATTCACCCACGCCCCACCGGGTGCCGATCACAGCCCATCGTCACCCTTCGTTGTTTACCGAGTTTCATTTCGCATGTCACGCAAACCCACCAAAGGCTATTTCGTCAAAGGCCAGTTCGTCGCCGAAGGCAGCGAACTCGACATTGAGCTGAAAAAAGAGCTCAAAGGCACCGATGCCCAAAGCCGAACCGACCAGAAAAAAGAAAGCCTGGCGCTTCAAAAGCTGGGGGAAGACCTGCTCACCCTGCGTGACAACTACATGGCCAAACTGGACCTGTCTGAGAAGCTGAAAGATGCCATTGTCGAAGCCAAACGCATCACCAACTTTGAAGGCAAACGCCGGCAGATGCAATTCATCGGCAAACAGATGCGCCTCATTGACGAGCCCGTGCTGGCCGCCATTCGCGAAGCTTTGAGTGACCAGCACAGCGGGTCGGCGGCAGAGAATCTGGCGCTGCACCAGGCGCAACTGTGGCGCGATCGATTGATTGGCGAAGATGATGCTTTTGGGCAATGGGTGGGCCAGTTCCCGGCCACCGACCCCCAACAATTGCGCGCCCTGATTCGCCAGGCCCGCAAGGATGCCAAGCCCGAGAAACCCGGTCTGGCACCTCGCCATGGGCGCGCGTACCGCGACATTTTCAAAATCGTGCGTGCGGAGCTTTCCCCTGAAAATGCCCAGGCCGACCATGACACTGATGAAGAGGTTTACAAGCCATGAGCGAAGCAACAACGGCCTATGACGCTGTCAGGATTGGCATCGTCAGCGTCAGCGACAGGGCCTCAACGGGTGTGTACGAGGACAAAGGCTTACCTGCCCTCAAGGACTGGCTGAGCCGCGCATTGAAGAACCCCATTGAGTTTGAGGCCCGCCTGATTCCTGACGAGCAGGCCGGCATCAGCCAGGCCTTGATTGAGCTGGTGGATGCCGGCTGTTCGTTGGTGCTGACCACCGGTGGCACCGGCCCCGCGTTGCGCGACGTGACGCCCGAAGCCACATTGGCCGTGGCCCATAAGGAAATGCCAGGCTTTGGCGAGCAGATGCGCCAGATCAGCCTGAAGTTTGTGCCCACCGCCATCCTGTCGCGCCAGTGCGCCGTGATTCGCGACAAGAGCCTGATCATCAACCTGCCGGGCCAGCCCAAGTCCATTGCCGAGACGCTGGAGGGCCTGCGTGATGCGGATGGCAACTCGGTGATGGCTGGCATTTTTGCGGCTGTTCCCTATTGCGTTGATTTGATCGGTGGCCCTTACCTGGAAACCAATGACTCTGTGTGCAAGGCTTTTAGACCCAAAAGTGCCCTCCGAAAATAAATATCTGTAAAAAGTGCCAAAAGTCCCCGCCAAATATTAATAGTTTGCTATCTATTTTGTAGTTACCTGAATCGCCAAGGCGCAGTACCATGACCACCAAACACCCGCACGTCGGTCGGCCCAGCTTGATTCATTCAGCGCTGGAGTGGCGCAGCGTGTTGGAAGCGGCCACCCTGCCCTATGCGCTGCCTTGGTTGCTGCGCGTCCCCAAGGGCGATGGCCAGCCCGTTCTGTTGTTGCCAGGTTTCATGGCCAGCGAAGTCACCATGATTTGCCTGCAAGGTTTCCTGCGCAATCGCGGGTACGACGTGTCGCACTGGGGGTTTGGGCGCAACGTTGGCTTTCAGCCCAAGCATGCCAAAGCGGTGGAGCAGAAAATCCGCTACATCCACCACACCACGGGTCGCAAGGTCAGTCTGGTGGGCTGGAGTCTGGGCGGTATCTTTGCCATGTATGGCGCGCGCCAGGCACCGGAGTGCGTGCGCAGCGTCATCACCCTGGGCAGCCCGATTGGCATGGACGCCAAGGGCGAGCGCAACGTGCCCCGCCTGCTCAAGGCGATGTACCGGCTGGTGGCTCACCCGATGGGTTCTGTGGTGCATGAGAACCAGCCGGCTGGCAAAGTACTGATGACTCAAAGTCCGCTGACCATGCCACTGAGTTGCCTGTATGGCGTGGGCGATGGGGTTGTCCCCCCCAAGAGGCCACCATCGATGGTGACCCGGCGCTGCACGAAAACATTCGTGTACCCGCCAGCCACCTCGGCATGGCGTTCAATCCGATGGTGCTTTGGATCGTGGCCGACCGGCTCGCGCAGCCCGAGGGGCACTGGAAGCCTTTTTCACCGCACGGCCTGCCGGGGCGGGCGTACCGGCTGCTGACCCACGCACGCCTGCCGATTTAGTTTTCACCGACTTAAGCGGGGCCGCTTTGATCTTGGGGGCTTTGACGGGCCGGGCTTGCGCCAACGCCAGATACTCCTGAAAACTGTCGCGCAAACACTGGGAGAACACCTCAGGGTCAGGCATCAGGTAGCGGCAAGAGGTTGGAGAAATAACCAGCCATCCGTCGTAGCTGGTGATGGCCAACACCAGCCCCATGCCGTCAGACAGCGGCATGATGGCCGAGAAGTACGTCATGCGCGCACCCAGCAGGTACAAGGGCTTGGCGGAGCCCGGCACGTTGGTCACTGTGCAATTGGCCAGGGGCATTTGCGCATGCACGTCGGATGCGGCAGCCTTGGCCAATATTTTGCTCGCCAGCGCCAGTGTGGCCGCGGGTGCATGGCGGGCAATATCAGTCAATTCACCGGCCCGGATCGCCTCGGCAAACACGTCCGACGATGCGGTTTGACGTCGGATGGCCCGAAAGCGCTCTAACGGGTCCTCGATCTGGGTGTCCAGAGATACCCGCACCCAGGACACTTCGCGCTGGTCACCGGATTTCCCCCGGGACGCTGAGCTTCCGCGCTGGACATACACCGGCGCGACTGCCGTCAAACTGGTCTTGGGCAACTCGTTTTTGCCGCTGAGGTAAAGCCTGAGCGCTCCGGCACACACCGCCAGCGCTGCATCGTTGACGGTAGCGCCCGGCACCAGGCTGCGAATGGTTTTGAACTGATCCAGCCTGAAGCGGCGCGTGTCAAACACCCGGTGGCTGGAGACCACCGAATTGAAACGCGTGGTTGTCATGCCGGCGGGTTCCGTCAACATGTCGCGCACAAAATTCACCGCCATGGGGGCCAACTTCACGAACGCGCGCCGCAAGGGCGGGCTGATCTGAAAGGGCTGACTCGTGACGGCTTTGGCACCGCGCCAGAACAAACTCAGCTTGCTGGGGCTGGGGCTGGGAAACCAGGGCTTGGGCGGTCGGATTTCGGGTGAGATTGGCGACAGGTCTTGAAGGAGTTGGCTGATGTCGCTGCCCTGTTCCAGGTCCACCGCCGCATGGTGAATCTTGATCAGCAGGGCAAAACTGCCCACGGGCAAGTCAACAAAACTGTCCAGACCCTCCATCACATAAATTTCCCACAGCGGCCGGTTCAGGTCCAGCGGACGCGCGTGAATGCGCGAGGCCTGAATGCAAAACTGCCGCCAGTTGCCCGGCTTGGGCAGCGCAATGTGGCGCACGTGGTATTCCAGATCAAAGTTTTCGTCCTCCACCCAATAGGGGTAGGTCACATCCAACGGAACCCGCATGACCTTGCTGCGAAAAATGGGCGACTGGTCCAAACGGCTTTCAATATGAGCCAGCACATTTTTAAACCGAACCTTGCCACCGGGTGCGGTGGACTGGTCGTAAATCTGGATCAACGTGACGTTGGAATTGGAATGCGTGACGTCCGAGTACAAAAAAGCGGCTTCGTGACCGCTGAGCTGTTGCATGCGAAATTCGCTCACTGCCCGTTCAAATCCACTTGAATGCAGACTTCATGGCCTTGCGCACGAAGGTCGGCACTTCACCCGCATTGAACAGGGTGGCGGCCTGGGCGACCTGCGTGCGAACCACCGCTTTTTCATGGCTGAAGGCCTTGAAACCGTAGTGGCCATGGGCGTTGCCCAAGCCCGAATTGTTGACCCCCCCGAAGGGCAGACGGCCATGCAGAAAATGCACCAGAGAATGATTGACACAAGCCCCGCCCGATGCGGTTTGTTGCAACACGCGTTGAATATGCTCTTCATCGCGGCTGTAGATGTACAAGGCGAGAGGCTTGGGCGCCGCGTTGATGCTGGCAATCACCTGGTCCAAGTCTGTAAAGCCAATCACGGGCAACAAGGGGCCAAAGATTTCCTCTTCCATAATGCGCGCATCACCTGGCACTGAATCCAGCAAGGTGGGGGCTACAAAACAGGCCGACTCCGACACACCGCCCCCCGCCAGAAACCGGGCACCCCGCGCGGTGGCGTCGTCCAGCAGCCCCTTCAACCGGGCCGTATGGCGGCCATTCACGATGTGGGCCAGATGCGGACTGGCTTGCTGCTCCTTGTGCGACTTGCCATAGGCCTTGTCGATGATGACCTTGCAGGCCGCCACCCATTTGTCCTTGATGCTTTCGTGCACATAGACATAGTCGGGCGCGATGCAGGTCTGACCCGAATTGGCAAACTTGGCCCACATCACGTTTTTGGCGGCCAAGTCAATATCGGCATCGGCATCGACGATGGTCGGGCTCTTGCCCCCCAATTCCAGCGTCACACTGGCCAGGTGTTTGGCGGCCGCCGCCATCACCCGCTTGCCAATGGCCGGGCTGCCCGTGAAGAAGATGTGGTCAAACGGCAACTCCAGCAGCACCTGTGCGACGTCTGCTTCGCCTTCAAAAATGGCCACTTCGTTCTCATCGAACACCTCGCGCACGATGCGTGTCATCAGGGCAGAAAGGTTCGGCGTCATTTCCGACGGCTTGATGATGGCGGTGTTGCCCGCCGCAAGCGCCGATATGAGCGGACCAAATGTCAGATTCACCGGGTAGTTCCACGGCGAGATGATGAGGCAGCGCCCGCGCGGCATGTACTGCACCTGACTGCGGGTACCAACTGTCAACATCGTGGGCCAAACCCGCGTGGGCTTCATCCAGCTTTTAAGGTGCGCAATCGCGTCATTGGCTTCCACGCAGACAGGCAGGATTTCGGCCAGATCAACCTCGCCTTCCGGCTTGTTGAAGTCGGCATGGGCGGCTACATAAATATCGTTGGTGTGCGCCAGAACCGCATCGCGCAAACGTCTGATTTTTTCAATGCGCTGTGACGCCGTGGAACTGCGAAGGCGTAGTGCGGTGGCGGCCTGGCTGTCAAAAATGCGCTGGATGCTGGTTGCAGCCATCGGCTTCAAGTTGGATAAGTCGGACATGACGGATTCCTGAAAGGCGTGTGGTGGCGATCGCTCCAAGGCAACTTGGGCTCCCGTCGCATTATCGACAGGATGCCGGCTGTCCAAACCCGATTTCATTGGGGAACTTCCCTAAAGCATGGGGGTAATCACCCTAGTGATGGGTGACACGCCAGTCTCAACCGCCATGGCGTCTGCCACTGTCGCGGAAGTTACTCGCTGGGCCTATTTGCCTACCAACTCGTTGAATTTGGCGGCCTCAAAGCATTCACTCAATGCCGCATCACCCGGCACGCAATCGCGGGAGCCCGGGTCCGCCGACAACTTGCCTATGGCTTGCCACAGCAGGGCAATTTGATGTTCCTGCCCAGAGGCGGTGTCGATCAAGCCCCGCATGGCCTGGCTGACCGGGTCATCATCGTTGGTGATGCCATAGGCCGAGAAACCGGAGCGAGGGCTGTCCATCGCCGCATCGCCACTGGCTTCCACCGTTTTGGGCATGATGATGCGCGCCGGAATGCCCACCGCCGTGGCCCCTGCGGGTACAGGCTTGATGACCACCGCGTTGGAACCCACCTTGGCGTTGTCACCCACCGTGAAGCCGCCCAGCACCTTGGCCCCTGCACTGACCACCACGTTTTTGCCCAACGTAGGGTGCCGCTTGGTGCCTTTGTAGAGCGACGTACCACCCAGCGTCACGCCCTGGTAAATGGTGCAGCCATCGCCAATCTCGGCCGTTTCTCCCACCACCACACCCATGGCATGGTCAAAAAACACCCGCTCGCCCAGCTTGGCCCCGGGGTGGATCTCAATCCCCGTCAAAAATCGCCCAATGTGGGAGACAAAGCGCCCCAGCCATTTGAAACCGTGGTTCCAGAACCAGTGCGCCCGCCGGTGCAACACCACGGCATGCAGACCGGGGTAACACGTGATGACCTCCCAGGTGCTGCGGGCAGCCGGGTCGCGGTCAAGAATGCATTGAATGTCAGAGCGCAGGCGAGAAAACATTGGGGGTACCGGTAAAGAGCCCGAAGTCTAGCCC
>CAVVSV010000022.1:0-11925 GCA_963750805.1 uncultured beta proteobacterium | reverse complement strand
TGGAGCATTGAGCGCATGAACATCAACAGGAGTGGTTGGCACCCCATGGCACATTGGTTTGTCTTTGTCAGCATGGCGTTTGTCATGATGATGGGACTCGCGGCGATGTCTGGGTGCGCCTCAAACTCGACGGTGGCGCAAGAGTCGCCTCGTGGCGATCTGGTCACTGAATCGGACGAACCTGAAGCCCGAAGAAGGGCTCGGATCCGCCTTGAACTGGCGGTTGGGTATTTTGAACAGGGTCAAACGACAGTGGCTCTGGACGAGCTCAAACAGTCACTGATCACTGACCCCAATTTTGCAGAGGCACACAATTTGAGGGGCCTGATTTACATGCGCCTCAATGATCAACGTCTGGCTGAAGAAAGTTTCCGCCGTGCGCTTTCAATCAGTCCGCGTGATCCCAATGTGCTACATAACTATGGCTGGTTGCTGTGTCAACAGGCCCGGTATCCAGAGGCGCAGGCAGCATTTGCGCAGGCGATTGCAAGCCCAATTTACGGCGGTCGGGCTAAGTCGTATATGGCGCAGGGGTTGTGTCAGGTCAGGGCAGGGCAGAAGGTCGACGGTGAGGTCAGTCTCGCACGCTCATATGAACTGGATGCCGGAAATCCCATTACCGGATACAACCTTGCAAATTTGCTCTACCAGCGGGGGGAGTTTGTGCGTGCTCAATTTTATGTTCGACGTTTGAACAACAGTGAATTGGCCAATGCCGAATCACTGTGGCTGGGCATCAAGGTAGAGCGCCGAATGGAAAATAGGGATGCCATGCAGCAACTGGCAGGGCAACTCAAGAAGCGTTTTGGCCAGTCCAAGGAATTGGCGGCCTTCGAAAGAGGTGCCTTTGATGAGTGAAGGCGTTTCATCTGAAGAAGCGGTACTCCATCGCGCGCGAGACAGCTCGCGCCCGCTGACAGCTGGTACGCGCTTGAAACTGGCCCGTGAATCCGCTGGACTGCACATTGGCGCATTGGCTGTTTCCCTCAAGGTGCCGGTCAGCAAACTGGAGGCGCTGGAAAATGACCGAGTCGATTTGTTGCCAGATGCGGTCTTTGCCCGAGCGCTGGCATCCTCCGTGTGTCGCACGCTGAAAATTGATCCCAATCCTATTCTTGCTGATTTGCCACAGTCGAAGTTGTCTCGCCTCGAGCCCGAGTCCTTGTCAGGCGGGGATGTATTTCGCGATGCCGGCCAAGGCACTCAAGGTGTTTTGGGGCAGTTAACAAGCAGGCCCTTTGTTGTGATTGGGTTCGTACTGGCGGTGGCGGCTGCTGGTATCGCATTTTACCCTGCAAGCATCAAGAAGTTGCCGATTGATCTTGAAAAGCCCGTGCAGGGTTTGAGTATCGGTGCTGCCATGACTGATCCACCACCGCCAGCGACGCCGATACCTTCGGAAACGGTCGCGACGGGTTTGACATCTGGCAATGGCAACCCACCAACACCAGTAATTGTTCCGGATGCGAAGATTTCCACAGTTGTACCGGCGACTGTGGTTCCTTCAACGCTCGCTCCGCCGCCAACTGCCTCTGCACCGCAAGCGTCATCTTCCGCCAATTCAAACGCCGCGGCTGGAATCCTGGTCTTGAAGACCAAAGGTACGTCCTGGGTTGAAGTGACAGATGCGGGCGGTGTCGTTCAGTTGCGAAAAACAATGGCGGAGGGTGAAACCATTGGTGTTTCCGGCGGTCTTCCACTGGCTGTCATTGTCGGCAGAGCCGACGCCATCGAAGTTCAGGTCCGGGGCAAGGCCCTAGATTTGACTTCAATGACCAAAGACAATGTTGCCCGATTTGAGGTGCGATAGTGAATCCTTCTCTTCCTGTTGAAGCGGCTACTCCGCGGTCCAGACGATCCCTGCAGGCCCGCGTTGTTTGGGGTAGCCGAATTGTGACGGTGGGTGGTGATGCGCCTGTCCGGGTTCAGTCGATGACCAACACTGACACGGCCGATGCAATCGGTACGGCCATACAGGTCAAGGAGTTGGCTATTGCCGGGTCGGAGATGGTTCGGATCACGGTGGATACACCAGCCTCTGCACAAGCAGTCCCTTACATTCGGGAGCAACTTGATCGGATGGGCATCGATGTCCCTTTGATTGGCGACTTCCATTACAACGGGCACCGACTGCTGACGGACTTTCCCGCCTGTGCTGAGGCGCTTTCAAAGTACCGGATTAATCCGGGCAATGTAGGAAAAGGCGACAAACACGACAAACAATTTGGACAAATGGTTGAAGCCGCCTTGCGGTGGGACAAGCCAGTTCGAATTGGCGTGAATTGGGGCAGCCTTGATCAGGAGTTGTTGGCGAACCTGATGGATGAAAATAGTCGCCGTCCGCAACCTTGGGATGCCAAGCCCGTGATGTACGAAGCCCTGATAACGTCGGCGTTGGCGTCTGCCCGGCTCGCTGAAGAAATGGGCATGGCGCGTAACCAGATCATGCTTTCCTGCAAGGTTAGCGGTGTGCAGGACTTGATCTCTGTTTACCGGGACTTGTCCGCGCGGGCAGACTATCCTTTGCACTTGGGACTGACGGAAGCTGGAATGGGCACCAAAGGAACTGTGACATCCACCGCTGCACTTTCGGTGCTGCTGCAGGAGGGTATCGGCGACACCATCCGTGTCTCCCTGACACCAGCGCCTGGCGAGGCGCGAACTCAGGAAGTGGTGATCGCCTCCGAGATTCTGCAGGCTTTAGGGCTCAGATCATTTGTGCCCAGTGTGACTGCCTGCCCTGGTTGCGGCCGGACCACCAGCACGACATTTCAGGAACTCACCCAGCAAATTGATGATTTCTTGCGGGCGCAAATGCCCGTTTGGCGATCCCGTTATCCCGGAGTAGAAAAACTGAAGGTGGCGGTCATGGGCTGCATCGTCAACGGCCCGGGTGAAAGCAAGCATGCCGATATCGGGATTAGCTTGCCTGGGACCGGTGAGGCGCCTGCTGCGCCGGTGTTTATTGATGGAGAAAAGCGCATGACGCTGCGAGGAGACGCCATCGCTACAGAATTCCAGACCGTCGTAGAAAACTATATAGAGAAGCGTTTTGGCTCCGCGACCGCGCTTGAAAGCAATTAAATTGAAATCATGTCTGAGAAATTGACTGCTGCACTGAAAGAAAAGCCTACCAACAAACTTGAAAAGTTGATGGCGGTCAAGGGGATGAATGACATTCTGCCGCCCAACTCGGCGCGCTGGGAGTGGCTTGAAGGTAAAGTGCGTGGGTTGATGGCCCGATATGCCTATCGCAACATTCGAACCCCCATTGTTGAACCTACCGCGCTGTTTGTGCGCGGCTTGGGCGAGGTAACGGATATCGTTGAAAAGGAGATGTATTCCTTTGACGACCGCCTCAATGGTGAGGCCCTGACGTTGCGCCCAGAAAATACCGCCGGCGTTGTGCGTGCGGTGATTGAGCATTCTTTGTTGTATGAGGGCGGCAAGCGACTGTATTACATGGGGCCAATGTTTCGCCATGAGCGCCCTCAACGGGGGAGATATCGGCAATTCCACCAAATTGGCGCAGAGGCGCTCGGTTTTTCTGGTCCTGAAGTGGATGCGGAACTGATCCTGTTGGCTGATGCTCTCTGGAAGGAGCTGGGGTTTCAAAATGTCCGGCTCGAATTGAATAGCTTGGGACAACCGGCTGAACGCAAATTGCATCGTGCGGCATTGATTGCGCACTTTGAAAAACACGGTGAATTACTGGATGAGGACGCCCGACGGCGGCTGCATTCAAATCCATTGCGAATCCTGGATACGAAGAACCCGGCCATGGTCAGCGTGGTTGAGTCCGCACCACAACTGCTTGAATTTCTGGGGGAAGAGTCGCTGGCTCATTTTTCTTCCCTTAAGCGAATTTTGCAAGCCAATGGAATTGCCTTTACCGTCAATCCCCGCCTGGTTCGCGGCATGGACTATTACAACTTGACCGTCTTTGAGTTCATTACGACCAGTCTCGGATCTCAAGGGACTATTTGCGCCGGTGGACGATATGACGACCTGATCGCCCAGATGGGAGGCAAACCCGCACCGGCGGTGGGTTGGGCGCTTGGCATTGAACGGGTGCTGGAATTGATCAACGAACAAGGCAATGTGCCAGAGACCATTGCCCTTGATGCTTTCGCTGTCATTCCTGACCCGAAGTCAATACCCGTCGTCATGCAAGTCATTCAGTCCCTGAGATTGGCCGGCATCAGCGTTCAAATGCACGCGGGATCTCTACAAGGTATAGGTAGTATGAAATCCCAGTTCAAACGTGCCGATTCAAGTGGTGCCGCATTTGCACTCGTTTTTGGTGACGAAGAGATGTCAAACAACACGGTGATTGTCAAATCGTTGCGCGACGGTGAAGGTGCCCAGATCACGCGGTCTTTGTCCAACGTCGATGAGTGGGCCAGCACCCTACAATCGCGACCTTAACCAAATCCCCGCACATGGCAAATCACTTAGACCTGGAAGAACAAGAACAACTCGACCAGCTGAAGCACTTCTGGCAGCAATATGGAAACATCATCACTTGGCTGTTGATCGCTGTGATGGGTGCTTTTGCGGGATGGAACCTTTATCAGCGCTGGCAATTGAGTCAGGCGTCACAAGCCGCAGCCCTGTTTGATGAGGTGGAGCGCACAGTCAGAGGCGGTGATGTCGGCAAGCTTGACCGTGTGTTTTCGGACATGACGGAAAAATTTCCAAACACAACATTTGCACAACAGGCTGGCCTCCTTTCCGCCAAAGCCTTTTTCGAAGCAGGCAAAGTGGATCAGGCCAAGGCTGCATTGACGTGGGTTGCTGACAAGTCTTCCGATGCCGGATACCAATCCATTGCGCGACTGCGGCTCGCTGGTGTCCTGATTGAAGGCAAAGCCTATGACGAAGCGCTTAAGCAGTTAAGCGGTGAATTTCCACCTGAATTCGCCGCATTGATGGCGGATCGAAAAGGGGACGTCTATGTCCTACAGGGAAAAAAATCCGAGGCCAAGGCAGAGTACGACAAGGCCTACAAATTTTTTGAAGACCGCGCTGAGTATCGCCGTCTGGTTGAAGTCAAATTAAATTCTATGGGGGTCAATCCCCGTGTTGACCGAGTGGCACTCTCGACAGAAGGTAAAAAGTGAAGAAGTTTTCATTGAACCGCGCGCCGATGGTTTGGCTCATTGGCACCTTGTTGGCAATGGTGATTACGGGATGCGCTGGGACGGCTGACAAACCCAAGCCGGCAGACCTTGGACCCAACGCGGCGCTTTTGGGCGTGCGCCTGGCCTGGTCATCGAAGATTGGCGAAGTCAGTTTCCCATTGGATGTGAAGGTCAACGGCAACACCGTGACGGTGGCAAGTACTGACGGGACAGTGGCTGCGCTTGATTCCCGTACGGGTGGGGATGTCTGGCGTACTTCGGTAGGTGCTCCTTTAGCAGCTGGTGCCGGTAGTGACGGCAGGTATGCCGCAGTTGTGACCCGAGCCAATGATCTGGTTGTTTTGGAAGGCGGGCGCGAAATATGGCGTCAAAAATTGCCTGCACTCAGCTTTACCGCCCCACTGGTGGCTGGTGCCCGCGTTTTTGTGTTGAGTGCTGATCGATCAGTGACGGCCTTTGACGCACAAACGGGCCGGAAGCTTTGGACACAAGTTCGTCCGGGCGAGCCGCTGGTTTTGAAACAGTCCGGTGTTTTGCTTGCCGTTGGAGATACCTTGGTGGTCGGTCTGTCAGGACGCCTTGTGGGTATGAATCCTCAAAATGGCAGCAGCCGTTGGGAAGCGCCCATTGCGACGCCCCGGGGAACGAATGATGTGGAGAGATTGGTGGACTTGGTCTCCCATGTCAGCCGTGAAGGTGATGTGGTGTGCGCGCGCGCCTTTCAAACGGCTGTTGGTTGTGTGAATGCAGTTCGAGGTGCTCTCATTTGGACCAAGCCAGCTGTTGGGTCTGAGGGATTGCATGGTGACGATCGTTTCGTCTATGGAACTGAAAGTGACGGGAAAGTTGTGGCTTGGCGGCGTGCGGACGGCGAGCGCGCCTGGAGTTCGGAGCGCCTCAAGTACAGGGGGCTGACTGCACCATTGGCAGTGGGACGATCCATTGCCATTGGCGACAGCACTGGGCTGGTTCATTTGTTATCCCGGGAAGACGGCTCACCACTGAATCGTGTCAGTACCGACGGCACGGCCATCGTTGCTGCGCCCGTCCTTGCTGGGGATTCGCTCATCGTGGTCACTCGCAGTGGCGGTATTTTTGGGTTTAAACCTGAATAACGGTTGTCCCTGAATACTGGCACCACATGAAACCTGTCTTGGCCCTCGTCGGTCGTCCCAACGTCGGCAAATCGACGCTTTTCAACCGGTTGACCAAGACGCGCGACGCCATCGTCGCCGACTTTGCGGGGTTGACCCGAGACCGCCACTACGGCAATGGGCACTTGGGGAAGCACGAATTTATCGTTATTGATACGGGGGGGTTCGAACCGGATGCCACCACTGGCATTTACAAGGAAATGGCAAAACAGACACGTCAGGCGGTGGCCGAAGCGGACGTGGTGATTTTTGTGGTCGATGCCCGAGAAGGAATTTCCTCTCAGGACCATGAAATTTCCGGCTACCTGCGGCGGTTGGGCAAGCCCTGCGTGCTGGTCGCCAACAAGGCGGAGGGTATGAAGGAAGGCGCCCAACTGGTTGAGTTTTATGAGTTGGGGCTGGGTGATGTGCATCCCGTTTCTGCAGCGCATGGCCAGGGAATTCGCGATCTTGTCGAACTGGCACTGGAGCCATTAGGGCTGACGGAGCCGGACGAGTTGGACGCCGAAAGCGACCCCGGCGTCATTAAACTGGCTGTTGCAGGGCGCCCCAATGTGGGGAAATCGACCCTTATCAACACCTGGCTCGGCGAAGAGCGTTTGGTTGCATTCGACCTTCCGGGTACCACCCGCGATGCCATATCTGTGCCATTTGAGCGAAATGGTCAAAAATTTGAACTGATTGATACGGCGGGGCTTCGTCGCAAAGGCAAGGTTTTTGAGGCCATTGAGAAATTTTCGGTTGTCAAAACGCTTCAGGCCATTGAGTCCGCCAGTGTTGCGCTGCTGCTGATTGATGCAATACAAGGGGTCACGGACCAGGATGCCCATATTGCTGGCTACATTCTTGAAAGTGGACGCGCTGTGGTCCTGGCGATCAACAAATGGGATGCCGTCGACGACTATCAGCGGGAATTGGTGAAGAGGTCCATTGAAACCCGTCTTCCGTTCCTGAAGTTTGCAGCCATGCATTTGATTTCTGCCACAAAGCGGCAAGGGTTGGGACCACTTTGGGGATCTATCGCCCAAGCCTACAGGGCTGCGAACTGCAAAATGTCAACGCCCGTTTTGACACGTTTGTTGCTGGAAGCCGTTCAATTCCAAAGCCCCAAGAGAGCGGGCATGTACCGGCCCAAATTGCGTTACGCGCACCAGGGGGGCATGAACCCGCCGGTGATTGTGATTCACGGCAACTCGTTAGAGCATGTCACGGATGCCTATAAGCGATTTCTTGAAGGTCGATTCCGCAAGGAATTCGACCTGGTAGGGACACCCCTGAGAATTGAAATGAAAACATCCAAAAATCCGTTTGCTGACAAGGACGACAAGTAGCTAGCGCCTCACTTGTCAACCGTCTTTTTGTGGGATTAGGCAGTTCCTACGTGAAAACACCTCTTGCGTGTGATATCTTTAAGGCTTATCAACTTCCTCGAGAACACGGAGAATATCGTGAATAACAACAAAGGCCAGCTTTTGCAAGACCCGTTCCTCAATGCCTTGCGCCGTGAGCATGTCCCGGTGTCCATTTACTTGGTCAATGGCATCAAGCTTCAAGGTCAGATTGAATCATTTGACCAATATGTGGTTCTTTTGAGAAATACTGTGACCCAAATGGTCTACAAGCACGCGATTTCCACCATTGTTCCAGGGCGTGCAGTGAATTTCACAACTGCTGAGACTGCAGCTGTCGCGGCGCCTTGAACCCCTTGCAGGCATTTGTGTCTGCACATTTGAACAACTTTGATCCATATTTCCTGGTTTGGCTTCCTTGTCTGACGCCCAGATAGCGCCCACTATTTTGGTTGGCGTTGATTTGGGATTGCCAAATTTCGACAGTGAGCTCGAAGAACTTGGACTGCTGGCTCAAACAGCGGGATTAACGCCGGTAGCCAGGGTGACCTGCAAGCGCAAAGCGCCTGATGCAGCTTTGTTTGTTGGCAGCGGCAAAGCCGATGAAATCAAACAACTCGCGTTGCAAATGGGTGCAACGGAAATTTTGTTTGATCAGAGCCTGAGCCCAGCCCAACAACGGAACCTCGAGCGGCACATGGACTTGCCGGTGAATGACCGGACCCTCCTCATTCTGGAAATTTTTGCCCAGCGTGCCCGCAGTCATGAGGGAAAACTGCAAGTCGAATTGGCGCGTCTCCAATATTTGAGCACCCGCCTGGTGCGCCGCTGGTCGCACCTGGAGCGTCAAAGTGGTGGTATCGGCATGCGAGGCGGACCCGGTGAAACTCAAATTGAACTCGACCGTCGCATGATCGGCGAGAACATCAAGCGGACCAAGGAGCGTTTGACAAAAGTCAAGCGCCAACGCCAAACGCAACGACGGCAGAGAGAGCGGCGGGACGCCTTCAATATTTCACTGGTTGGCTACACCAATGCAGGCAAATCAACCCTATTCAACGCGCTGGTGAAGGCCAAGGCCTATGCCGCAGACCAACTGTTTGCGACGCTGGACACTACAACGCGGCAGTTGTACCTTGGCGAAGCGGGCCGATCGGTGTCGCTGTCAGACACGGTGGGTTTTATTCGCGATCTTCCCCATGGCCTGATTGACGCTTTCCAGGCGACGCTTCAGGAAGCTGTTGATGCCGACCTCCTTGTGCATGTCGTTGATGCCGCGAACGCACATTTTCCCGAGCAGATCGCACAAGTGCAGAGTGTGCTGACGGAAATTGGAGCATCAGACATTCCGCAAGTTCTGGTGTTCAACAAGTTGGATGCCCTTGAAAATGAGCGTTTGCCCCTTCAAATGCAGGATCTGTTTGAGGTGGACGGAATTCAGACGCCCCGGATTTTCTTGAGCGCCCGCAGTGGGCAGGGCATTCCAGAATTGCGGTCATTGCTGGCAGCCAGAATATCCGAATTGACGCCAGCTTTGACGGACGATTTGGTTCATTCCCTTGAGAATCATGAGGCCGCCCCGTGATTGGGCACAATTGAGTAACGCCATACCAGAGACGAAGAGATGAAATTACAAACACGGCCCGATGGAGCGACCGTTTTTCAGGGCCTGTTAGGTCGAATCAGAGGCATGTTCAATCTGAACGATCCCCGGTGGGGTCGTGGAGATGACAAGCCGGCCGACGCCAGCAATCCTGAACCAGTTCGACCAGAAAGTGAACCTGCAGCAACGCCTCCTCAGAGTGGCAACGACCGCAAGCCCAACAAAGGCGCGAATCAGGGCCCACCTGATTTGGATGAACTGTGGCGCGACTTCAACCGCAAGCTTGGCGGCTTGTTGGGGGGCAGCAAAAATGCGCCGCGAGGGAGCAACAACAGCGGCGGCAGTGGTGGTGGCTCGGGAGGTGGATTCCAGCCAGACATGAAATCTGCCGGCATTGGGGCCGGCCTGATTGCGGCCGTCGCGGTTCTGATCTGGTTGGGCACGGGCTTTTTCATCGTGCAAGAGGGACAACAGGCGGTGATCACCCAGTTTGGCAAGTACCGGTCGACGGTGGGTGCAGGCTTCAACTGGCGTTTGCCTTACCCCATTCAGCGCCACGAGTTGATTTTTGTCACCCAGATTCGCTCTGTGGATGTGGGTCGCGATACCGTCATCAAGGCCACGGGTCTGCGGGAGTCAGCCATGCTGACCGAAGACGAGAACATCGTCGAGATCAAATTTGCCGTTCAATATCGCTTGAGCGACGCCCGTGCTTTCTTGTTTGAGAGCAAGAACCCAAGTGAAGCCGTTGTTCAGGCGGCAGAGACTGCGGTGCGGGAAGTGGTCGGCAAAATGAAGATGGACTCCGCATTGTCCGAGGAGCGCGATCAGATCGCACCCAGGGTGCGCACCTTGATGCAAAAGATCCTGGACCGCTACAAAGTGGGTATTGAGGTCGTGGGCATCAACTTGCAGCAAGGAGGTGTACGCCCGCCTGAGCAAGTTCAGTCAGCGTTTGACGATGTGCTTAAAGCGGGTCAGGAACGTGAGCGTGCGAAAAACGAGGCCCAAGCCTATGCCAACGACGTCGTGCCTCGGGCGGTTGGATCGGCATCCCGCTTGAAAGAAGAGGCCGATGCCTATAAAGCGCGCATCGTGGCTCAGGCTCAGGGTGATGCACAACGATTCAAGTCCGTGCTGGCTGAATACCAGAAGGCACCTCAAGTCACGCGTGACCGGATGTACCTGGACTCGATGCAGCAAATTTACAGCAATGTCACCAAAGTACTGGTCGATTCCAAACAAGGATCCAACCTTTTGTACCTCCCTTTGGACAAAGTGATGCAGGCGGCGGGGCAAAGCGCGGCTGAATCCAGCGCCGCCATTGCCGTACCGGCTCTTCCGTCTGGGTCTTCCACGCCCTTGTCCCCGTCTATTGACTCGCGAACGCGCGACGCCGCCCGTTCACGTGAGCGTGATACCCGCTAGGAGCCCCTGATGAACAGGATTGGATTTATTTTTTCGTCGTTGTTGGTGGTGCTGGCCTTGGGCAGTTCCATGTTGTTCGTGGTGGATCAACGCCAGTTTGGCGTGGTGTATGCGCTGGGGCAAATCAAGGAAGTCATCACCGAGCCTGGTTTGAATTTCAAACTGCCTCCGCCATTCCAGAACGTGTCCTACATCGACAAGCGCTTGCTGACTTTGGAGACGTCCGATACTGAACCCATGCTCACTGCAGAAAAGCAGCGAATGGTGATTGACTGGTATGTACGCTGGCGCATTTCTGACCCGTCAAGCTACATCCGGAATGTTGGGCTGGATGAGGCCACAGGTGCCACCCAATTGAACCGTGTCGTGCGCAATGCGTTTCAGGAGGAAGTCAACAAGCACACGGTGAAGGATTTGCTCTCTGCCAAGCGCGAAGCCATCAGTGCTGCCGTGATGACGGAAGTTTTGGATAAGGTACGAGGCGCCAAACCCTGGGGCGTTGACGTGGTTGATGTGCGCATCACGCGTGCTGATTATGTCGATGCGATCACCGAGTCGGTTTATCGGCGCATGGAGGCAGAACGGAAACGGGTGGCCAATGAGTTGCGCTCGACCGGTGCGGCCGAAGGCGAGAAAATCCGCGCAGATGCAGACCGGCAGCGTGAGGTGACGATCGCCAACGCCTACCGCGACGCGCAGAAAATCAAGGGCGAGGGAGACGCTGCTGCGGCGGCCATTTATGCCGATGCGTTTGGGCGCGATGCCCAGTTTGCGCAGTTTTATCGCAGCCTGGAGGCCTATAAATCAAGCTTCAGCAAGAAGTCTGACGTGATGGTGGTGGATCCTGCATCCAGCGAGTTTTTCAAAGTGTTCCGGGGCAACATGGCACCCGTAACGCCGGCGAAAAAATAGGGTTTGGACAGCAACATCCTGTGGGTGGCCCTGGGGCTGGCCCTGATTTTTGAGGGCCTGTTTCCATTTTTGTCGCCGTCGGGCTGGCGAAAGGTGGTTTCCCAAATTCAGCAGTTGAATGATGGTCAGGTCCGCTTTTTCGGACTTTGCAGCATAGGAATCGGTCTGCTGCTGGTGACGCTACTGCTCTGAATCGCGACGCCAATAAATCTTCGCCAGCGGTGAGAGCCGCATCGGCCATATTGGGACCTCAAGCCCGGTAAAATCACGGTTTTAACAGCCTCCAAAACTTCATGTCTGCTTGGGTCCTGCCGGATCACATTGCCGATGTACTG
>CAVVSV010000021.1:0-33732 GCA_963750805.1 uncultured beta proteobacterium | reverse complement strand
TGGTGGTCGGACAGATCACGGCGGGGCTGCTGGTGCTGGTGTGCGCTGAGCGGGGTGATACCGAGGCGCAATCGGACAAGTTGCTCGCCAAAATTTTGAAACTGCGCATCTTTGGCGATGCGGCGCGCAAGATGAACCACAGTGTGCAAGACATGGACGGCTTGGGCACCGCCGGTGGCTTGCTGATCGTGAGCCAGTTCACGCTGGCGGCCGATGCGTCAGCAGGTAACCGGCCCAGCTTTACCGCCGCCGCGCCACCCGATGAGGGGCGCAGGCTGTACAACTATTTCGTGGCGCAAGCCAAAGTTTTGTGTGGTGACCCGGGCCGCGTGCAAACCGGGCAGTTTGGCGCCGACATGAAAGTGCACCTGGTCAACGACGGTCCGGTCACCATCCCGCTGCGGGTTGCTATAAATTAAGAAGCAGACTATTTAATATCGGCGGGGACTTCAGTCCAATTTCCCTGCTGATTGAGTTCAATAGGGGCTCTTGATGCCCAGCCCGGCCAGTACCTCCACCTCACGCGATTCCATCGCCTCCGCATCGGCTTCGCTGGTTTCGTGATCCCAACCCTGGGCATGCAGCGTGCCATGCACCAGCAAGTGAGCGTAGTGTGCTTGCAGGGTTTTGCGGTTCTCTTTGGCCTCTTTGGCAATGACCGGTGCGCACAGCACCAGGTCGGCGGTGACAAGGGGCGCCTGGGTGTAGTCGAACGTCAGCACATTGGTGGCGTAGTCCTTTTGGCGGTAGTCGCGGTTCAGCGCCTGGCCTTCTTCCAGATCCACAATGCGCACGGTGATTTCAGCATCGGTCTCCAGGGCATGGCGAATCCATCGCGTGACGCTGTGCCGTGGCAGGGCAGCACGGTGGCGGGCTGAGTCTTTGAGCTTGCCGAACTGGAGCGACAGTGTCAGCTGGTTCATGGTGTGATCCGTCGGGAGGATGTTTTGGTGGCCGCTTTGACAGGTGTATTGCCAGGTGGCTTGACGCTTGGTACTACGGGCAAGGCGGGCCGGTCTGTGCCGGCGCGACCGGCAGGTGTGTCATAAGCATCCACAATGCGCGCGACCAGGGGGTGGCGAACCACATCAGCACTCGTCATTCGGCACATGGCAATGCCGTTGACCCGTCGCAACACGCGTTCGGCATCAATCAGACCACTGAGTTGGGTCTTGGGCAGGTCAATCTGGCTCACGTCGCCGGTGATGACGGCCTTGGCCCCGAAGCCGATGCGGGTCAAAAACATCTTCATCTGTTCGGGCGTGGTGTTTTGGGCCTCGTCCAGAATGATGAAGGCATTGTTAAGGGTGCGGCCGCGCATGAAGGCCAGCGGCGCGATTTCGATGGTCTGACGGTCGAACGCTTTTTGAACCTGCTCGAAACCCATCAGGTCGTACAAAGCGTCATACAGCGGGCGCAGGTAGGGGTCGATTTTTTGGGCCAGATCGCCGGGCAAATAACCCAGTCGCTCGCCGGCTTCCACGGCAGGGCGTGTGAGCACAATGCGCTGCACGGCTGCGCGTTGCAGGGCATCCACGGCCATGGCCACGGCGAGGTAGGTTTTGCCGGTGCCTGCGGGTCCAATGCCAAAGGTGATGTCGTGGCTGGCGATGCTGTCCAGGTAGGTGGCCTGATTCAGCGTACGGGCCTTGAGGTCGCTGCGCTTGGTTTTGAGGGCATGGCTGTCCGCATCGTCCATCTCGCCGTCACCAGCGAGCATGAGCTGCACAGTCGCACTCTCAATGGGGCGCGCCGCCATCTCATAGAGGGCTTGCAGCATTTCCATGCCGCGTTTGGCGTTGGCCTTGGTGCCCTCCACCTTGAACTGTTCATGGCGATGGGCAATTTTGACTTGCAGTGCGATCTCAATCGTGCGCAAATGCTCGTCAAGCGGGCCACACAGGTGGCCCAATCGGGTGTTGTTAAGTGGCGAGAACAGGTGTCGGACAATCATGGGCTTGAAGCGAAGGTGGTGCCCAATTGTCGGGCCAACACAATTGGCCTCACAGTCGCTCGCCCAACCCGCGAATTGCAAATGAATTGGAGTGGAAATGATTGGACGATTGCAGGGCTTGCTGGCCGAGAAAAATCCGCCTCAGGTGCTGGTGGATTGCAATGGCGTGGGCTACGAAGTCAATGTGCCCATGAGCACGTTTTACAACCTGCCAGGGCTGGGGGAAAAGATCACACTGTTGACGCAGTTTGTGGTGCGGGAAGACGCGCAGATTCTTTACGGGTTTGGCACGGCTGCCGAACGGGAAGCGTTTCGCCAGCTCGTCAAGATTTCGGGGGTGGGCCCCCGCACAGCGCTCTCCGTGTTGTCGGGCATGAGTGTGGGGGAGCTGTCTCAGGCCATCACCTTGCAGGAGGCAGGACGCTTGATCAAGGTGCCCGGCATTGGCAAGAAGACCGCCGAGCGTCTGCTGCTGGAGCTCAAAGGCAGGCTCGGGGCAGATATCGGCCTGCCCACCAGTCTGGCCAGTGATGCGCAGGCTGACATCCTGCAAGCGCTTTTGGCCTTGGGTTACAGCGACAAGGAGGCCGCTGTGTCCCTGAAGGCGCTGCCGGTGGATGTGGGGGTGAGTGACGGCATCAAGCTCGCGCTGAAGGCGTTGTCGCGAGCATGATTTCTGCTCTGTATTACGCTGACTTCAATTGCCGAAATCCATGAAAGTGCTCTTCATGTCCAAAGTATGTGCTGCGATGGCACTCACTTGGGGTTTGCTGACTTTAGTGCCACCTGCGATTGCCGCTGGAGGTTTTTCGGTCACGCAAACTGAAGAAAAACTCATCAAGGTCGGGATGACAACACAAGAAGTCCTGGCGCTGATTGGACAACCCTCGAGAAAAGTCACCTACAGAAATGAACCGGGTCCCACCTGGTCATACAGCGTGAACGGTATCGCGGACTTTCTTCCGGCAGTGATATTCGAGGTCAATTTCGATACAAATGAAACTGTGATATCGACCGATGAGCGCAAGATTGAAAGACCAAAACTCAGCCCGCGCCTGGGCCACTTCGGGATTTGAATGTCGTCGTCGCTGCCAATGCAGCCCATCTGACTAGCATGGCAAAGGAGCGATCACGATTTTGACGCCTGCTTCGTAGGCATTCTCCGCAGATCCCCAAGTCTGAATGAGATAGCGGTAAATGGCGTCAAGTGTTCCTGAAAACTTGGTGACTCCTTTGTGTTTGACGCTTTGCACCATGTTTTGCCTTATTTAGTTACCTTCGATTTCGACCCTTTTGGGGCCAACTTGAGGCAAGACGGCAAACTGGTTATTTGGCCGCTTCGCTGTTGAGAATAGCGATGATCTTGTCCGTGATGTCCAGCTTGGGGTTGGCATAGACCGCGTCTTGCAGCACCAGATCAAGCTTTTCTGCTTCAGCCACTTGCTTGACCGCCTTGTTGGCACTGGCCAGGATGAGTTGCAATTGCTCATTCTTGCGTGCATTCAAGTCTTCCTGTAGGGTGACTTTTTTCCGCTGAATATCACGGTCCAAATCGGATAACTGGCGCTGCCGGTCGAGCCTCTGGCTGTCTGACAGGGTCGGTGCATCGACCTGCAACTTGTCTGCATTGGCCTTGAGTTGAGCGCTGAGGTCAACAATTTCTTTGTCGCGCTTTGAAAACTCCTGTTGCAGCTTGACCTGCGCAGCCTTGGCCGGGTTGGATTCTTTCAACACGCGGTCAGTCCGCACAAATCCGACCCGGGATGCCTGGGCTTGGACTGCAGGCGCGGCAAGCAGGCCGGCCAAAGCGATCACAGCGAAGAGCTTGTAAATTGGTTTTTTCATTGATGAATAAAAGGCATATCGCCTGTCGGACGGTGGTTTAGCCGACTGGCCAGCGGCACCGCGCGACTACCCCAATTATTGCGCGTTACGGATCACTCGCCCATTCACCGGTTGGACGGGCCTTGCGTTGTTGGGGAATAGTTGCGAAAACAGGCGAATTTGATCGCGGCTGATGGTTTGCGGTTGCTTGAGAACCATCCACAGCACGTTCTCAGAACAAGGCGGTGTGGTCAATGACCCCATGAACTGGTAGTAGCGCTGATCGGTGGGCAGCAGTGCTGTCATATCCACCAGTCCCAGCGGCATGCGGACCCGGTCGCCCTCACCCAAAGGCATGTAGGTCCACACATTGTTGACCAAGGAGTTGGCAGTACCGGAGTCCAGCAGAACGGCAACCACGGCCAATTGGCCCGCAGCGCTCTTGTGGACCAGGTGCGCCACCATGGCAAAACTCTTGTAATTCACGCGTTCTTCAGACGGATGGTGGAAGTGAAACTGGATGAGTTTGTATTCGGTCCCGCGCACCACAATGTAGTTGTCGCCATTCAGATCAACCTGAATGGTGTGGCCATTGTTCAGGACGGTGCCGTCGCTGGGCTGGTAGTTGAAGCGAATGGGTTCAGCGGGGCCCATCAGCGTGATCTGGTCTTCAATGTTGATGGGGGACTGTGTTTTGCCAATGGCGCAAACATTGAATTCGGGCTTCAGGCCAGCCCATGCTTGCGGACCATTGGCACCTTCATAACTCCAGTGCACTTCACCGCTGGCATGCGCGCCCGCTGCGGCACCCTGCTCGGGGGGCAAGGCATGGCCGGCCAGGGCGGCAGCTCGCGCCCGGATGTACTGGCGACTGTCCACCGGGTTGGCGATGCGCCCTGGCGCGACAGCCACCTCATGGCTGGCCTCCGCTGGCCCATCACCGTGGGCGGCAGCCGCTTTCGGTGCAGCGCGACTTGGGGCTTTGGCGCTGGCCGGAATGGTGATGTATTTCTTTTCTTTGCCACCGATGGACAAGGTCATGGTTTTGTTGGCAGCCCCCGCCTCGACCGCCTCGCGCACCTGATTGCCAATGTCCTTGGGTGTCATGGGACCGGATGCCGTCGGTGCCGCTGCAGCCATGGGCGCCGCGGCTTTCTTTTCCGGCTCCGCGGCATGGGCGGCCGGCGCGTGGGCGGGTTCAGCCGCTCGCGCGGGAGCACCCGCCAAAAAGGCTAACGCCAACAAGGTCACCGCAAAAGGAGGGGTCAAATAGGTTGTTTTGGGTGGTGTCATGAAATGTCTCGCCGTGGAATTTTTGGGCATGGATTGTGATGGTATCGGCAAAATCGGCGGTGAACTTGAGATTTCGGTGCCCACCGGTAGGCGATGGCTCAAGCTATAGTCACTTCGTCCCACTTTCAAACCCCATGGCTTCATTGGCACATACGTGAGCATCCAGACCGACGATTTTGCAACCCCAGCGCCAAAGCGTGTGGTGTCGGGCGCGCCCGCGTCCCCGAACGAAGAGGCCATTGAGCGAGCACTGCGGCCCAAGTTGCTTGACGAGTATGTGGGCCAGGCCAAGATTCGCGAGCAGCTGGAAATCTTCATTGGTGCTGCCAGGATGCGCAACGAGGCGCTGGACCACGTGCTGCTGTTCGGGCCGCCCGGCTTGGGCAAAACCACACTCAGCCACATCGTGGCGCACGAGCTGGGCGTGAACCTGCGCCAGACAAGCGGGCCGGTGCTGGAAAAGCCCAAGGACCTGGCGGCACTGCTCACCAATCTGGAAAAAAACGACGTTCTGTTCATTGACGAAATTCACCGCCTGAGCCCCGTGGTGGAAGAGATTTTGTACCCCGCCATGGAGGACTACAAAATCGACATCATGATCGGTGAAGGCCCGGCGGCACGTTCCATCAAACTGGATTTGCAGCCCTTCACGCTGGTGGGGGCGACCACCCGCGCCGGCATGCTGACCAACCCGCTGCGTGACCGGTTTGGCATCGTTGCGCGGCTGGAGTTCTACACGCCTGAAGAACTGGCCCGCATCGTCAAACGCAGCGCGGGGTTGCTCAATGTGCCCACGGACGAGCAGGGTGGTTTCGAGATTGCCCGCCGGTCCCGGGGTACGCCGCGCATTGCCAACCGCCTCTTGCGCCGGGTGCGCGACTATGCCGATGTGAAGGGCTCGGGCAGCATCACGCTGGACATAGCCAACCGGGCACTGGCCATGCTGGATGTGGACCCGCAGGGCTTTGATTTGATGGACCGCAAGCTGCTCGAAGCCGTGATTCACCGTTTCGATGGCGGCCCGGTGGGCCTGGACAACATCGCGGCCAGCATCGGCGAGGAGCGCGAAACCATTGAGGACGTGATTGAGCCCTATCTCATTCAACAAGGCTATTTGCAGCGCACGCCGCGCGGGCGCATCGCCACACTGGCGGCCTACCGGCATCTGGGCGTGACACCTCCCAAAATCAGCGACGGCCTGTTTGAGGTGTAAGCCTCTTGCGGCTCAAGATTGGTAGCCCAAAGGGCTGCCAGTCCCAGTTGGTATTGCATTGATAGCTATCAAAATCTGAGCAATGTAGTAAGTGCTCAATATGGCCAGAGGCGCCATGGGCAGCGGCGATACAAAGCGATTGATGGCAATGAGCGAATCGCTCACCATGAAAATCAGGGCTCCCCAGCCGACTGCCCAAGCCTGAGCTGTCCCCAACACTGTGGCGCGCCCAATGGCCTGCGCGGCCATCAGGGATATCCCCAGCGCATAAACCGCCACGGCCACCTTCAGCACGGGGTTATTCAGACCACCATACACAAACGCGTACATCGCGCCACCAGCGAGCAAGGTGCCGCCCAACGCCCTCCGGCTGGGAAACCAGCGCGAGCGGTGAGTGTCGGAGCGGAACAGGGCGATGTAGAACAGGTGTGCAACCAGGAACGATGCCAGGCCGGGGATAAAAAAATTGCCGGGAAGCATTAGAAATACATCACCCACCAGCGACAAACCCAGTGCCGCCAGCAAAAAACGCTTGAATCGCGGAAGTTGAGGACTAAAAGTACCCAAAGTCCCCTTCGAATATGAATAGTTAGCTACATAAAAAATAGCAATTGCCATGGTCAAGGGTTTGAACACGAAGTGCCATTGGGTCGCGCCTGTGGCGCTGGTTGCTGTGGCCAATGCGGCACATTCCATCAAAAGCACTTGCGTGATGCCCAATCGCCCCTGCATCAACTCACCCATCGCCCAGGACCAAAGTACCAAGATGCTGGCCCACACCAGCGCCTGGCCAGTACCCAAAGCCGCAGAATTCCACAGAAACGTCGACACTCCCAGCAACAGCAAGACGAATTGAATCGCCGCAAACCGCGCCACGATGGGGCTCATGGGCGGGTTGAAGGTCGTCACGGTCTGAAGGTCGAAAGTGGGCGATGGATAGCGCTGCGCCACATCGGCGGGGCGCCATCCCGGTGGTTTGAGCCAGACCCTGATCTTGTCGGCAAAGTGACGCGCGTGCCAGCTGTCCTGGAGCAGAGACCAATAGACCTCGGCATTGGCCCACAGTGGATTCCAGCTGTTCAAAGGCTTGCGGGTGCCGTACACGCAAACACTGCCTTCCTCTGTGAACGTGCCAAACAGGCGGTCCCAGATGATGAGAATGCCGCCGTAGTTGCGGTCCAGGTAATGGTCATTCACGGCGTGGTGAACGCGGTGGTTGGACGGGCTGCAAAACCAGCGGTCAAACCAGCCCAGCTTGCCCACATGCTCGGTGTGCACCCAGAACTGGTAGAGCAGGTCCACCAATGCCACAACACCGAACACCAGCGGCGGTACACCTGCCAATGCCATGGGCACATAAAAAATCCAGCTCAACAACGCGTAGGTGCTGGGCTGGCGCAAGGCGGTTGACAGGTTGTAGCCCTGGCTTTGGTGATGCACCACGTGGGCCGCCCAAAACACGGCGACTTGATGCCCGGCGCGGTGCAGCCAGTAGTAGCAAAAATCGTAAAACACCAAAGCGATCAGCCAGCCATACCAGGTGGTCCAAAGGGATGCATCCGGCCAAATGGAGACGGTTGAAAAGATGGCGGTGTAGATGCCAATGGCCAACACGGGGGTAAAAACGGCTGCGATCTGGCTGAGCATGCCCAAGCCAATGTTCGAAATCGTGTCGTTCAGTTGGTAGGTGTTGCGCCCTTTGGCGCGCCCCCAGGCGAACTCAGCCAGCATCAGCAGGATGAACACTGGCGTTGCCAGGACGATGATCTGGCTGGGGGTCATGCCTGGGTTCCCAGTGATTGCCTCAGGCTTGTTTGCCTCACGTCAGCGCACCCCGCGCGTCAACGCGAAACACCTTCTCAATCACGCCATCAAGCAAACCGCCCCTGACGCCCACCATGTCGTCATGCAGGTTGATGGTGGGGTCGCAGTGCCCGGGTACCAGCCAGACGATGTCGCCGATTTCAGGCAGGGGATCGTGTAGCGTCACGCTGCGCAGCAGGCCGTGCTCGTCACCCCCATTCGCGTATTGCAAGCCGCAGTTTTGTGGGGTTGAACGGGCCGGGTGAATGGCGTGAACGGTTGGCAAGCCTGAGTCAATGGCATGGCTTTTGTGCCCGGCATCACATACCGCGTGGGTACCGCTGCGGCTCATGACCTGGGCTTTGACGAACAGGGCGGGTTCAAAAACGGGCTGGTCAGGGTGCGGCTGGTTGAGCGCGTAATCCGCGTCCATGAACATGAAGGAGCCCACCTGAATCTCGCCATAGACGCCGCTGACCGACTCTGAAAAAAACGTGCCCGTGCCAGCGCCAGTGATCAACGGCACGGACAGGCCCACGGCATCCAGCATGGCGCAGTTGCGCTTCACAATGTCCAAAACGGCATCGATCGCCGCCTTGCGCTCCTGCACTTTCCGCAAATGTTGCGCGCTTCCATGGTAGGCCTGCAAACCGGCAAAGTGGAGTGATGGGTTTCTGGCAATGGCCCGCGCCAGTTCCACCGCTGTGACGGGTTCTGCGACGCCGCAGCGCCCATGGCCCACGTCGATTTCAATGAATACGTCGATAAGGTTTGCGTCGTCAGATATTGAACCGAATGCCAGAGCCAGTGACTCAACCCCCTGCAGGCTATCCACCGCAATGGCCAGACGTCCACCACGTGCGACCAGCTCGCGGGCCAGTCGGGCCACGAGGTGCAGTTTGTGCGGGGCGATGACTTCATTGCTGATGTAAATGTCATTCACCCCGCCGTGGGCCATGGCGACCGCTTCTGAGGTTTTCTGCACGCAAATGCCAACGGCCCCAGCCTGAATTTGCAGGAGGGCCAGTGCGGCGCATTTGTGCATCTTGGCATGGGGTCGCAGCTTGACCTTGTGTTTTGCCGCGAAGGCCACCATTCGCACCAGGTTGCGATCCATGGCGTCGAGGTCGATCACCAGGGCTGGGGTGTCGATGGTGTGCACGCTGTCTCCAACCAGCAGTTGGCTCATCCTTTCAATCCCTCACGTGTCATTGATTTGGTTTTTTTTGCGGTGCTGAAGTGTGCCGCAAAAAACAAAGGCCACCACCTTGCGGTGGCGGCCTTGATTCAGAACTAAAGAAGTAATGCCTGAGGGCTTATTTCATTCTGCGACGGGCAATCAAGCCCATCAAGCCCAGACCGGCCAGCAGCATGGCGTAGGTTTCGGGTTCTGGTACAGCGGCGACGGCACCATAGGAGTTAACTGCCGTGTATGCAGTGAGCTTTCCGGTAATCTCACTATTGGAAAGATTCATAAAACTTACCTGCAAGGTCCCAGAGTTTGTGCCAACGCCGTCGTGGGCCCAAGAAATTTTTTCGGCAGTACCGTGTTGCTCCAAAGTACCGAAGATGCCCGTTCCTTCCACGTTAAAAGTGGCCCAAGAATAGGCATCGCCACCTGTCGGAGTGGGTAAGTTAATGTAGGTGTTGGCATTTACCGTGAAAGTCACAATGGTGTTTGCCGCAAGTGTGAATTCACCATACCTGCGGGCATCGGCGTAGGCGTTAAGTCCCGAGGGGATGCCTGTGAATGTGGATTGAAGCGTGTATTGATTCGCAAACCCGTGAGCAATACCTTCATCAGCGTTGAGAGAGGTAGTCCAGTCGCCTGACGAAAAAGAGTTGTAGGTGCCGTCATTTGCACTGACACTGGAAGATCTACTGGCTTCATTCCAAGTAATGCTTCCTTCAGAGTTACCAACATGGGAGATTTGGACCCTGTAAGTATCCCAATCAAAGCTGGAATAGGCGGATGGCACCGCAAAGGCCGCGTTTGCGTTCAAAGTGGTCAATGCTACAGAAGCAAGCAAAAACGGGGCGAAAAATTTGAATTTCATGGCAACTCCGGGAGTCAGTGAAAAAGCTCAAAACGGTATGGCGTAGCAACTTTCATAATGCTATTCACTTTGCGCCAGATGATGCGTGAACTACTGCACATTTCATGCCATTTTCTGCAAGTCCTTGATTCAAAACAGAATTGGGAGAAAAGGTTCCAGGAAAGCAAAAAGATGTAAAGATTCCCGTCATGAAATGCGTTCAGGCCGCTGTCTCATCCAGCGCCCCACTGTCGTCCAGATGAAAGGTGTCTGACCAGCCCACAATGGTCATGCCATCCGGCGTCCAGAGCAGGCGGTTGATGGCGGCATTGCCCAGTTGCCAGGTGCGCGGCGCCTGAATGTCCTGGCGGGTGGCCAGACGGTACAGGGCATCCATCACGCCGCCGTGGGCCACCATCACAATTTGCTGGCCAGTGTGTTGTGCGGCCAGCCGGTTAACGACGCCCTGGATGCGGTCCCGCATGGCCACCAAGGACTCGCCGCCTTGGGGGGCAAATTCGGGATGACGCTTTCGCCACAGCAAGGCCTGGTCCGGCCACAGCGTTTCAATCTCCTGAAAAGTTTTGCCTTCAAAGATGCCAAAGCCGCGCTCACGCAATCTGGGCTCAGACTGCAATGGCACACCGGTGGCTGTGGATACGGCATTGGCAGTATCCCAGGCGCGGTACAAGTCGCTGGTGTAGATCGCCTGGATCGGTTCACCAGCAAGCGCCAATGCGAGGCGATGCGCTTGCCAGCGACCGGTGTCATTGAGCCCGATATCGAGTTGCCCCTGGATTCGGGTGTCCACGTTCCAGGCGGTTTCGCCATGGCGGATGGCGATGATGCGGGTGGGCTCCCGTGAGGTGTCGGTCATGTCTGGAACCACTACCAGCGCTTTACAAAGTGACGACCTGAATCTCGTCCAGATTCGGCATGGACCGCAGGGGCTGAAGTGGCCTCATTCCAGGCATCGCCGTCGAAGTCGGCGCAGGAAAACTCGGCGGGTCAAAGGCCATATCGCCGTCTTCATTCGCTTCCCCCGTGGGCTTGATGCCTTTGAAATCGTGACGCTTGCCATCCATCAAATGGGACGGCACCACATTTTGCAAGGCACTGAACATGCTCTCAATGCGTCCTGGGAATTGTTTCTCCCAGTCCCGCAACATGGCGCCCACCTGCTTGCGTTGCAGGTTTTCCTGGCTGCCGCACAGCGTGCAGGGAATGATGGGAAAGGCGCGCTGTTCGGCCCAGCGGGTCAGGTCTTTTTCTTCGCAAAATGCCATGGGCCGGATCACGATGTGTTTGCCATCATCGCTCACCAGTTTGGGCGGCATGCCTTTGAGTTTGCCGGCGAAAAACATATTGAGAAAAAACGTTTGAAGCATGTCATCGCGGTGATGACCCAAGGCGATTTTGGTGGCTCCCAACTCGTCAGCCACGCGGTACAAAATGCCCCGACGCAGGCGGCTGCACAGGCCACAGGTGGTTTTGCCCTCGGGAATTACCCGTTTGACGATGCTGTAGGTGTCCTGATTTTCAATATGAAACGGCACCCCCAAAGCAGCCAGGTACGAGGGCAAAACTTCAGCTGGAAAACCGGGCTGTTTTTGGTCGAGGTTGACGGCAATGATGTCAAAGTGAATGGGCGCCCGAGCCTTGAGTTTGAGCAGGATGTCCAGCATGGCGTAGCTGTCTTTGCCGCCACTCACGCACACCATGACCTTGTCGCCTTCTTCGATCATGTTGTATTCAATGACGGCCTGGCCCACTTGCCGGCACAGGCGCTTCTCCAGCTTTTGGGCGGTCACACTCATGGTCAGACTCCTGCTTTCACCCGAAAGACTTCGACGCCCACTGCATCACAGTCGGGGTACACGTCTGGCTTTTCCGTGGAGACGCGCACAGCATGTACTTTGGGGTGGGCCAGCAACGTGGCTGCAATTTCATCCACCAGGGTTTCCTGCAAATGGATGTGCCCGCGGGCAATGCGTTTGGCAATGGTGCTGCGCATGAAGTCGTAATCCACCACCTCGGCCAAATCATCCTGAGTCGGTGTCGAAATGGAAAACGGCACGTGCAGGTCGATGTTGATCACCACCCGTTGCTCGGCCTTCTTCTCGAAATCATGCACGCCGATGTTGACCCACACCTCGTAATTGCGCAGGAAAAGCCGGCGGCAGGTCAGGCTCAAGTCACGGTGGGCTAGTTCATTCATAGGGTATGTTGTTTCAGAAGGTCATCGACCACGAACATGATGTCGCGAGGCAGGGGAACGAGGTGCTGCCCATTATCGACGGCCAGGGTGGTGCCCGTGATGCTGGGCGTGCTGGCTAAAAAGAGGCAGGTTCGCGCCACATCGAAGGGGTCGGTGGGGCGGCGCATCAGGTTGGCACTGGCAGCACGCTGGAAGTTGTCGGCTGTCTGGGGGCCGCTCAAATACATCAGGCCCGGCGCTACGCCACACACGCGCACCTGGGGTGCCAGTGACTGCGCTTGAAGGGCAACGGCACGCTCCAGCGCCAACTTGGACACGGTGTAGGAAAAATAGTCCGGGTTCAGGTTGAACACTTTCTGGTCCAGGATGTGAATGGCACAGGCTTCCGCATCAGTCGGCATCATGGCTGCGAGCATCTTGGTGAGCGACAAAGGAGCCAGCAAATTCACCTGTAGTTGTTCGGCCGCTTGCCCCACTTCAAAATCACGCCCCGTATCAGGAATGAAAAGTGACGCGTTATTCACCAAGGCGTCCAGCGGGCCCCCAGTCCGGGCAATGGTATTCATCATCGCCGTGCAATCGTCAGGCTTGGCCAGATCAGCCTGAACGGCATCGACCTCATGACCCAGTTGACGCATTCGTACGCAGAATGCTTCAGCGTCAACCTGACTGCCGCGATAGTGGCACAGCACGTGCCAACCCGCCTGGGCGAATGTCTCCCCAATGGCCGCCCCCAGGCGCAAGGCCCCACCGGTTACCAACACTCTTTTTTTCATTGCGATAATTGCCAGACGATGATGAAAATTGACCCGCTCACTCCCCACATGGAGTCCAAACAGACCTTGATGGGCATTATCGACGGTGACCTCAAAGCCAATGGTGGGTGGATGGGTTTTGACACGTTCATGGCGCACGCGCTTTACGCACCCGAGCTGGGCTATTACGCTCACGGCAGCGCCAAGTTTGGCACCATGCCTGCGGGGGTGAAGGGGGAGGGTAGCGATTTTGTGACGGCACCCGAAATAACGCCCCTGTTTGGCCAAACGCTGGCGGCGCAAGTCGCTCAGGCCCTGCACATGAGCCAGACCCGACAAGTGTGGGAATTTGGGGCGGGTTCCGGTGCACTGGCTTTGCAATTGCTCGATGAATTGTCACGCCTGCAGGTGGATATCGACACCTACACCATCGTGGACGTGTCCGGCAGCCTGAGGGCGCGTCAGCAAACACTGCTCCAGCCGCACGCCCCCAAGGTGCGATGGGTTGATGTCTTGCCCGCCACCATGCAGGGCGTCATTGTGGGCAATGAGGTGTTGGACGCCATGCCTGTGAAGCTTTTGTTTCGCCGCGCAGGACAGTGGTTTGAGCGGGGCGTGGCCCTGGTCGGCAGCGATGACTCCCCCAATCCATTGGCGTGGGCAGATATTCCCACCGAGTTGCGGCCCCCAGTTGAAATACCTGGCCCGCACGTTTATCTGACCGAAATCCACGCGCAAGGCGAGGCCTTCATCAAAACCCTGGCAGACCGACTGACGGTGGGTGCCGCATTTTTCCTGGACTACGGATTTCCCAAGTCCGAGTACTACCACCCCCAGCGTCACATGGGCACGGTCATGTGCCACCGCGCCCACCAATCCGATGGCAACCCGCTGGCTGATGTGGGGCACAAAGACATCACGGCACACGTCAACTTCTCTGGTATCGCGCTGGCCGGGCAGGATGCCGGCTTGGATGTGCTGGGTTATTGCACGCAAGCCCGCTTTTTGATGAACTGTGGCTTGCTGGCCAAGCTGGAGAAAGCGTCATTGGCTGAAAAATCCATGGCGCAAAAACTGATCATGGAGCACGAAATGGGGGAGCTTTTCAAAGTGATCGGGTTCGCCAAACGCCCAGCAGGAGCCGACATGTGGGAAGCCATGGGTTTTGCACAGGGTGACCGCACCCACACCCTGTAGGAATCCTCGTGTTGCGCTGGATTTTTGTCGTCCTGCTGGCCCTGGTGCTGATCAACGGTTTTGCACCGTTTTTGCAGCGCCTGGGCTTTGGCAAGCTTCCCGGTGATTTCCGTTTCAGATTATTCGGACGGGAATGGTTCTTGCCTGTCAGCACCACGCTCTTGCTGAGTTTTCTGGCCAGTGCGTTGTCACACCTGCTTTAAATACTTTCTGTAAAAATGCGCTGAAATTTCAGGATGAACCGATGACCAATACTTCGATAAACCCCATGACCACACGCACTGAAACCATCGAGCGCACCGCCCGGCCCTGGGGCTGGTACGAAACAGTCTCTGAAGTGCCGGGCAACAAAATCAAGCGCATTGGCGTGTTGCCCGGTCAAAAGCTCAGTTTGCAAAAGCACCATCAGCGTGCAGAGCATTGGGTGGTGGTGATGGGGACTGCCGAAGTCACGGTGGGTGAACGCGTGGTCTCGTTGACACCGGGCCAGCACATCGACATTGCCATTGGCGAAGTCCATCGCCTGGCCAATCACACGGCTGACATGGTGGAAATTGTCGAAGTGCAGTTTGGCACCTACCTGGGCGAGGACGACATCGTGCGTTTGCAGGACGATTACGGCCGGGTTTGAGTTCTTGTTCGCCCGAAGTGTGGCGATATCCCCAGCGATTTGAAATCTTGAAAACTTTGAGATTCGGGTAAATACCGAGTTTCAAAACCGCTTTTGGATGAATAATTCGAAAAACAAAAGCGGTTTTGTAAATTTTCAGGAGTTTCATGTCCATCGCTGAATTGGCCCAATCACTGGGAATCTCAACGTCCACAGTGTCCCGGGCGCTCAACGGATATTCCGACGTCAGCGTCAAAACGCGGCAGCGTGTGGAGGCGGCCGCCAAAGCCATTGGCTATCAGCCGCATCCGGTGGCGCACCGCCTGGCAACGGGCCGCACAGGGGCCGTTGCGTTGGTGTCGTCGGTGAGGGCGGGCAATTTTCTGGATGCAACCTTTGCCGCGCTGGTGGCTGGTGCCGCAGAAGCTTTGCGGCCCCACCACTATTTCGCACTCTCGGTGGTATTGCCAACGGGTGAGGATGAATTGCCCGAGTTGTCGCGCTTTCTGGATGGTCGCCTGGTCGACGGCATTTTGTTGGCACGCACCCGTACCAACGACCCTCGTGTAGCCTTGCTCCAGCAGCGCGGGGTTCCTTTTGTCACTCACGGGCGTACCCAGGTAAATGCACCGCATGCCTGGGTGGACACCGATAACGAACGCGCGTTTCTGTTGGCGACCGAGCGGCTGATTGGCCTTGGGCACAAGAACATTGCCTTCATCAATGGTCACCCGCACATGACCTTTGCGGCGCTTCGCGAGCAGGGGTTTCGCAGTGCCATCAGCGCCCACGGCCTGAACGCCGGCCCATTGCCCGGTTAGACACGGTGAGATCAGTGCGGCAAGTGGTGAGCAGATCGCTACTGAATTAATAGCTAACTATTCAATATCCACGGGGACTAGTGGCCCAATTACTGCCATATTGTGTGCCACGGATGCGATTGCACTCGGTGCCATGGCCGCCATCCGTCGCGCGGGCATGACCGTGGGGCGCGACGTGTCGGTGATCGGCTATGGCAACACCGAAGCAGGCTTGTATGCCGACCCACCGCTCACCACCATTGACCATGCCGTGGTGGACAACGGGCGTCATCTGGCCGACTTGCTGATGCGCCAGATGGCGGGCGAGACCTCGCCGCCTCTGACCCGTCTGGAGCCCGTTCACTTGATCGCCCGTCAGTCTGACGGACCTGCGATTTCAGGATAACTTTTCACGCTGAACTTTCACAACAGGAGACTAACCATGCCATTCAAACGTTTGACGATTCTTGCCAGTCTGATTCTTGCCAGCGCAGCCCACGCGCAGACCAATGTGGTCTCCACCCAGATGCGTCCTGTGGAGGAGGCTGAAAAAGTAAGGAGCATTATTTTGAAGGGCGCTCCGGACCCGGTGAACTTCATTCCCGAAGACGGCAATACCTACTTCACGCGGATGAAAGCCGAACTGGCAGCCGCCCAGGGCAAGGTCCAGGCCACCATTGCACTGGACGGCGAATTGGCACCTGTCAACCAGATGGGCGGGTTGACCGATCTGGACGACTTCACGAAAAAGCTGACCACGACGCGTGAGTTTTCGCAGTCAGCACTGGACTTGGGCAAGATGGGGGGCACGAACCAGCGCTTCATTCCGCTGATGACCAACACGTTTCAGATGGCGGCCAACAAGAAGGCGCTGCAATATTTACCCGCAGGCGCCAACATCAATGCATTGACCTACGTGCAGCTTCGCGACTGGGCCAAAGCCATGAAGGATGCGACGGGCGAAGCCAAACTTGGCTTTCCCGCTGGTCCCAAAGGCTTGTGGTGGCGGTATTTTCAAGCCTCGTTTTATCCCAGCCACACGGGGGGGATTGTTCGAACCTTCAAGAACGCCGATGCTGAAAAGGCTTGGGCGGATTTCCGGGAAATGTGGAACTATGTAAATCCCAGGTCAACCAGCTACGGCTTCATGGAAGAGCCCTTGAAAACGGGCGAAGTCTGGGTGGCGTTTGACCATACCGCACGCCTTCTGCCGGCCTTGAATGACAAACCCAACGACTACGTCACTTTCCCGGCTCCTTCAGGTGTCAAGGGCCGCGGCTTCATGCCGGTGATCGTGGGCATGGCCATTCCCAAAAACGCAAGCGACAAAGCCGCCGCAGAGCGTGTGATTGACCACATGACCAAGCCCGCCACCCAGGCGCTCATCCTCAAGGAAATCGGTTTCTTTCCCGTTGTCAAAGCTGATTTGAGCCAGCTCTCACCCGGTGTTCAACTGGCTTCGTCGGGCATGTCTGCCGTGTTTGCTGCCAAAGACGGGCGCGCTTCGTTGTTGCCCGTTCAATTGGGTGCCAAAGGTGGCGAATTCAACAAGCTGTTTGTCGATACCTTTACCCGCATCGTGTTGCGCAATGAAGACATCAAGGTGGTGTTGGGCGAACAGGGCAAACTGATGGATGCCTTGATCAAGGAAGCGGGTGCCCCTTGCTGGGCACCGGACGCCAGCAGTGGCAACGCGCCCTGCCCAGTGCAGTAGTCAGTGGCCTTGGTCGGATAGCGAATGAACGCCCATCGCACGCCTTACCTGCTGATTGCGCCCAGTGTGATTTTTCTGCTGGTGTTGTTCATCTGGCCGTTGGGCGAGACGGCACTGATGGCGTTTCGCACCTCCGACGGCACATGGACGAGCCAGTATGTCGGCAAGATGCTGGGTGACCTCAACTTCGGCATCGCCCTGAAAAACACCCTGATCCTGGTGGCCATCGTGGTGCCATTGCAAATGGTCGTGGCGCTGGGAATGGCCATGATGCTGCAAAACCTGGACCGGGGACGCATGGCATTTTTGTACATCTGGACCATTCCGCTTGGCGTCAGTGACCTGGCGGCAGGTTTGGCGTGGTTGGCCATTTTCAACGACAGGGGATATTTCAATACGGTGCTTGCCAGTATGGGGTTCATCAGTGGCCCCACGTCATGGCTGAGCTACCAAAACCCGATGGCCCTGTTTGTGTGTGTGGTGATTGCCGAGATCTGGCGGGCCACGGCCATCGTGTTGGTAATTCTGGTGGCTGGTGTGCAACTGATCCCCAAGGAATACAACGAGGCCGCTGAAGTGTTTGGTGCCAGCCCCTGGAAACGCTTTGTGAAAATTACGCTTCCGCTACTCAAACCCAGCCTGCAAAGTGCACTGATACTGCGCACGGTGCTGGCGTTTGAAGTGTTTGCGGTGGTGTACGCCCTGGCTGGGCGCGACTTGCCTGTGCTGGTGGGCGAGGCCTACAACTGGCAGGGCGCGTACCAAAACACCCACGTGGCTTCCAGCTACGCCCTGTTCATTCTGGTGGTGTCCATCGCTTCCACACTGGTGTACCTCAAAGTATTGAAGGTGCGCCGGGAGACCCTGTCATGAAGCAGCATCGCAAGTACTTGTATGGGTTTGCTGTATTGTTGGCGATTTGCTGGCTGGTGCCCATCTACCTAATCGCCATCAGCGCTTTGAGCCCGAAAGAGGCCGCAACGGCCTGGCCTAAAAGTCTTCTGCCGTTGACCCTGTCGTTTGACACGATGAAATTCTTTGTCAATTACACGGGCGTGTGGAAGGCAGTGCTCAACAGTGTGATCGTTGCCATGCTGACGATGCTGTTTGCCATTTTGCTGGGGGCTCCTGCGGGGTATGCCTTGGCCCGGTTTGACTTCAAGGGACAAAACATCTACCGGGTGTTGATCGTGATGACACGGGCATTTCCATTGGCAATTCTGGCGTTGCCGCTGGTCACGCGGTTCATCAGCGTCGGCTTGTATGACACGCAGCTCGGTGTCGCACTGGTGCACACGGCCTTGGCTTTGCCTTTTTCAATCCTGGTGTCATCGTCGCTGTTCATGGGCATTCCCCGCGAACTTGAAGAGGCGGCCTGGACGCTGGGCTGCAACAAGGTTCAGGCCTTCATGAAAATCGTGATGCCTTTGGCCCTGCCAGGCATGGCCGCCACCATGATCTTCAGTTTTGTGATTTCCTGGAACGAGGTTTTCTCGGCCAGCGTGCTCACGCTGAACAACCGCACATTGACGGCTTTTTTGTTTGCCAGCCTGGAAGAAAGCCCATTGCACTTTCGCTACGCTGGTGGCTTTTTCCTGATCTTGCCTTCACTGGTTTTCATTTTCGTGGTGCGCAAGTACCTGTTCAGCATGTGGGGCATCTCCAATCGCTAGAGCTGCTTGAGGAAATCAACTATGTCATCCATATCCATCCGCGGAGTCCGTAAAGACTTCAAGGGGCATCAGGCCCTCAAATCTATCGACTTGGAGGTCAAAGACCAGGAATTTTGTGTGCTGCTGGGCCCCTCGGGCTGTGGCAAAACTACGCTGATGCGCATTGTGGCCGGTCTGGAGACTGAAACGGCAGGCGATGTGCTGATTGGGGGCAAACGCATGAATGGACTGCCCCCGCGTGAGCGCAACATTGCGATGGTCTTCCAGAATTACGCCGTATTCCCCCACATGACCATTGAAGAAAACATCGGTTTTGGTTTGCGCATGAAGAAGGTGCCGGAAGATAAAGTGCGCAGCCAGGTGCAGCGCGCTGCAGAACTGATGCATATTGAAGCCTTGCTGGGACGTTACGCCGGTCAGCTCTCGGGCGGGCAACGACAGCGTGTGGCAGTGGCCAGAGCCCTCGCGGTGCAGCCTGATGTGCTCCTGATGGACGAACCCCTGAGCAATCTGGATGCCCTTTTGCGTCTGGAAATGCGCAGCGAACTGAAGGGTCTGCTGCGAGACATCAAAACCACCACGATCTATGTCACGCATGACCAGACTGAAGCCATGAGCCTGGGCGACCGGATTGCCGTCATGCACGGTGGTGAGATTGTCCAGTACGATGCACCGCCCGTTGTGTATGTGCAGCCCGCCACCACGTTTGTGGGCAGCTTTATTGGTAATCCGCCCATGAATTTCATCAGCTCGAAAACCACACAAACCGCCTTGGGATTGGTTGCACCTGCCAATGCCGCCGTCCTTGGAATTCGCCCTGAAGACCTTGAATGGGTGTCGCAAGGGCATCTGCCCATGCAGGCCAAAGTAGTTGAAATGTTGGGCGCATCGCAGCAGGTCAACAGTCGGGTGGAAGGCGAGTTGATTCGCTTGAGTACGAATGCGACGCCCACCATTGCGCCAGATCAAGTAGTGCATGTCACTGCCAAACCTGGCAAGGCACGCTGGTATGACGCTAACGGACGGTTGATGGCATGAGCGCCATGGCCAACACAGGACTGTGTGATCAGGCCCGCAGCATATTGCGGGAAAATGACCGCGGCGGCTATACCCTGCCAACTGCCGGGCTCTATCCGTTTCAATGGAACTGGGATGCCAGTGTGACCGCTTTGGGCTGGATGACGTTTGATCCGGCACGTGCGTTTGAAGAATTGCGCTGGTTGTTCAAAGGGCAGTGGCAAGGAGGCCCCAACGATGGCTTTGTTGCTCAAATCAACTTCCATGCCGAAAGCGACAGTTATTTTCCCGGACCGGGCGAATGGGGCACGGAAGGCGCCATTGGCACGGAGTCTTTGAGTACCCGCACCAGCAGTATCAGCCAGCCGCCACTTCACGCCACCATGTTGCGATGGATGTGGATGCGTGCCAACAAGCCGGACACCGACCCAGCCGTGACTGCCTTGGCCCGTGCGGAAGTCGCCACGCTGTTGCCCAAAATTCTGGCGCACCACCGATGGTGGTACCGGGCACGCGACCCACAACAAACCGGGCTGGTGGTAAACATCCACCCGTGGGAGACAGGTATGGACAACTCGCCAGCCTGGGACGGACCTTTGGCCCGCGTGCCAGAGACCCAGCGGCCTTACGTCCGGCGCGATCTGGGTCACGTGGACGCGTCCATGCGGCCGCCCAAAAGTTTCTATGACCGGATGGTGTTCCTGATGGATTTCAATCGGTCGGAAAATTTTGACCCGGTGAAAATCTTTGCCAACTGTCCCTACCGGGTGAACGATATTGGCATCATCAGCATCCTGCAGCGGGCGTCAATCGACTTGATGGTGCTGTGCGATGAGTTTTCAATGCCGGACGTGATACCGGAACTGGCGGGCTATGTGCAGCGGACCAACCAGGCCGTTCAAGCGTTGTGGTCCACCCGGTGGCAGCAATATGTGTCGCGGGATGCTGTCACTGGCGAACTGCTGGATGTGCCGACCTCCGCCGGTTTGCTGGGCGCCTATGCAGGATTTCACAATGACGTCAGCGCCACCGTGACGCAATGGCTTGCCGAGTCCCCCTATGTTCTGCCGTCCACAAGGAGCACGCACCCTGGTTTTGAAGCGCTTCGGTACTGGCGCGGACCGATTTGGCTTCACATCAACATGTTGATTTCAGTTGGCCTGCAAGATCAAGGGCACAATACCGTCGCATTGGCTGCGGCGCAGGCAATTCGGAGTCGGTCCGAGGCGCTTTTTTCTATAGCAGGGTTCCATGAGTATTTCGACCCCCTTTCAGGGCAAGGACTGGGGGGGCGCAATTTTTCGTGGACGGCGGCCACCTACTTGCACTGGATTTTGGATTGAACAGACCAACAGACAACTCATTGGAAGCGGGCGAGCTGGGTCCATCAGCCTTCGCCAACATCAGCGGCCTGAAAGCTTGCGTCGACATTGGCGGTACCAAAGTGGCCGTCAGCGTGGCGGATCGCGATGGCATCCGCGGCCGTGTGAGTGAGCCTACGGCCAAGGAAGGTGCTCCTGACGCGTTGGGCCAGCAAATCATCCGCTTGATCGGCCAAAGCTGTCTCAGCGTTGGGATGAGCCCATCCGACATTACAGCCGTGGGGGTGTCCTCCTGTGGCCCTTTTGTGATGAACGACGGTCTGGTTGAACTGGCCGCGCCCAATATTTGCGGTGGCCTGGCGGGGCCGGCGCGGGGCCTCCCCAACGACTGGATGTCGGCCGTGCTGGAAGCGCCTTTGCGGGCTGCATTTGGGCGCGTGCGGGTTGAGAACGATGGCATTGGCGCTCTGGAGGCCGAGCGCCGTTGGGGCGCTTTGCAAAACAACGGCAAGCCTTTGTCGCACTGCGCCTATGTGACCTGGAGCACGGGCATTGGCATGGGCCTGTGTGTGGACGGTCACATCCTGCGGGGCAAAAATGGCAATGCGGGCCATGCCGGTCACATGTTTGTCTCGGACAACGATGACGCCCTGTGCGGCTGTGGCAATGTGGGTGATGTGGAAGGCCTGGTGGCGGGCAATGCCATTCCCCGGCGTTTTGGCGCGCTGGGCTACGCGGACGCCGCCGCCTTGTTGACCGCTGCCAAGGCAGGCAATGCGGGTGCACTGGCCATCGTGGATGACCTTTGCCGCGTGATGGGCCGCACGCTCTACAACCTGATCGTCACGCTGGATTTGCAGCGCATCAGCATAGGTGGTAGCGTCTACAACCACCACCGCGATTTTTTGCTGCCCCGCTTGCAGGGGTTCATCAAAGGAAAACTGCCTGCGTTGACGAACGGCTGCGAGTTGGTGAGCGCCGGCCTGGGAGACAAAGTGGGTGATTTTGGTGCGCTGGCGCTGGTGACGGAATAGGGCAACTTCGCCGTCAATCTTTGCCATTGGGACTGGCCATTGCTGCTGGAGGTTCGTTGCGTGCAACTTTTGATGTGAATCAAAACATGGCACATGCCGGGGCGCAGAATGTTCTGTTTGACCCTTCAGGAACTTACCCATGGCAGAGAAAACCACCCACAGAAGCAACAGCAAATCGGCGAGCCCCCCAGCAAATACAGGCGCGACTGCCTCGCCTGTCGCGTCGTCCCCAGCCGGCATCTCGCGGCCCCGCCGGGGCACTTCAAAGCCAGCGGCACCGCGTCGCGTGACACAGGGCGATACAACCGGCGTCACCACGGCTCAGGGGATGGCCAGGAAAGTGTCGCAAGACCAAGTGGATGCAGCCCAGGGTGCCCAACAATCCGCGTTGCTGGACATTCTTTCCCAATCCACCGACAAGGCGGCGGTGCTGGAAACCTTTCTGGCTGGGAGTTCGCCGGACGATGTGGCTGCAATCCGGAAAATGCTTGCCAATGGGCAACTGCTGACGGGCAAAAAGGGCCCCAAGCCGGATGAGGAACTGGCCAGCGATTGGCGCAAAGGTGGCTACCCCTACAAGAACCTGATGTCGCGCAAGCGGTATGAATCGCAAAAGTACCAGCTCCAGGTGGAATTGCTCAAACTGCAAAGCTGGGCCAAGGAATCCGGCCAGCGAGTGGTGATTCTGTTTGAGGGGCGTGACGCGGCCGGCAAAGGTGGCGCGATCAAGCGCTTCATGGAGCACCTTAACCCTCGGGGTGCGCGACTGGTGGCTCTTGAGAAACCCACACCGACTGAACGCGGCCAATGGTACTTTCAGCGTTACGTGCAGCACCTGCCCACGGCGGGAGAAATCGTGATGTTTGACCGCTCCTGGTACAACCGGGCCGGGGTTGAACGCGTGATGGGTTTTTGCACCGAGCAGGAATACCAGGAGTTCATCCGTCAGGCCCCTCTGTTTGAGCGCCAACTCGTTCACAGCGGTGTTCATTTGATCAAGTTCTGGTTTTCAGTCAGCCGCAAAGAGCAACGCCGCCGTTTCAAGGAGCGCGAGTTGCATCCGCTCAAACAGTGGAAACTCAGCCCGATTGACCTGGCTTCTCTGGACAAATGGGAGGACTACACCAAGGCCAAGGAAGCCATGTTTTTTGAGACCGACACGGCGGATGCGCCGTGGACCGTCATCAAGTCCGACTGCAAAAAACGCGCTCGCCTGAATGCGATGCGCTACGTGTTGCACAAGCTGCCTTATGCCAACAAAGATCTGTCGAATATCGGCACACTGGACAACCTGCTGGTGGGACGCGCCCACGTTGTCTTTGAGCGCGGGGAACAGCCAGGCGGGGTGGCTTTGATTTAAATCGCCGCGACAGCCTCTACCCGGGCCGCGTGGATGAGTTCACCAACTTTTTGGCCTGTAGTCCCTGTCGCCATTGCGTTTTCAGCTATCAAGTTGGTAGCAACTGATTGCGCTGCCGCCAAGGCCGCGAGCAGGCGAGGGCGTTGCGGGTAGGCCGACTCGCTCAATCCAAGGCGGCCACGGGCATCACATTCACAGGCGAGCAAGACGTCGGCAAAACGCTGAGGTTTGCGAAAGGCATCACAACGTTCCAGCAGGCGCACGGTAGCGGCGGCATTGAAATCACCACTGCGGTGGATGTTGCCGTGCTCGCGAGCAACCACGTCGGCGAGCTCCCTGCATTCGGTCGGGACGCGAAGACGCTGGCAGACGGCTTTGGCCAGCTTGCCGCTGCGTTCTTCATGACCAATGTGTTTGGGCAAAATATTGGCGGGCGTGGTGCCTTTGCCCAGGTCGTGGACCAGGCAGGCAAAACGCACGGGCAACGGGGCGTTGAGGCGGGCGGCCATGTCCAGCACCATCATCACGTGGATTCCGGTGTCGATCTCGGGGTGGTAGTCCGCGCGCTGGGGCACCCCCCACAAGGCATCGAGTTCAGGCAGCAAAACCTTGAGGGCATGGCAATCCCGCAGTACGTTGAACATGCGCGACGGGGCGACCTCCATCAAACCCTTGGCCAGCTCTTGCCAGACGCGCTCTGCCACCAAATGGTTGGCCTCACCATGAGCCACCATGTCTTGCATCAGCTGCAAGGTTTCAGGTGCAACGGTGAATTCGGTGAAACGGGCGGCAAACCGGGCCACACGCAGGATGCGCACCGGGTCTTCGCAAAACGCATCGGTCACATGGCGCAGTACTTTGGCCTGCAGGTCTTTTTGACCATTGAATGGATCAATCAATGAGTCAAGCGTGCCTGAAGTCCCCGTGTCTATTGTGGAGTCAGCTATGGAGTTGATAGTAAGGTCGCGTCGCGCCAAATCTTGTTCAAGCGTCACTTCGGGTGCGGCGTGCACCGCAAACCCCTTATAGCCAGGCGCCGTTTTCCGCTCGGTGCGGGCCAGGGCATATTCCTCATGGGTGGTCGGGTGCAGAAACACGGGGAAATCTTTGCCGACAGGCAGGTAGCCCAAATCCACCATCTGCTGCGGGGTGGCCCCTACCACCACCCAGTCGCGGTCTTGCACGGGCATGCCCAGCAAGGCATCACGAACCGCACCGCCAACCAGGTAAATTTGCATGCCGGGAGTTTAAAACGTGAGTAAGGCAGGCAGGGCGATAAACTCGAATCCACCTTTTATTTGGACTGAATCACCATGACTTCACTCACTCTGGCGCAAGCCAACCAGATCATTGCCGCCGCCTTGGCGAATTCCAACGCCGCGGGCTATAAACCCATGGGTGTCGTTGTGCTGGACGATGCGGGCAATCTCAAGGCGTTTGCCCGCGAAGACGGTGCCAGCATGTTTCGTTTCGACGTGGCGCTGGGCAAAGCTTGGGGCGCTGTGGGCATGGGGGCCTCAAGCCGGGTGCTGGGCCAGCGCGCCAAAGACAACCCCAACTTCTTTGTAGCACTCGCCGCGACGGCAGGGGGCAAGTTTTTGCCCCAAACGGGCGCGGTTTTGATCAAGGATGCGTCAGGCACTGTGCTGGGGGCGGTCGGAGCCAGTGGTGGAACAGGTGAAGAAGACGAAGCCATCTGCATGGCCGGAGTGGCGGCTGCCGGATTGGTCAGTGGCTGACACGGCGACATGTCGAGGTTGAGGTTAATGACGGCTGCGGTTGGCGCATCCCTTGCCATCAAACCTGCAGGCCTTCATTACCTTCCCTTCGGTTGACAGCGTAGAACACGCCCCGCAGCCATATGTTGGCGGGGTCATGCTGCATCCGGCGGTGCCAATACTGCTGGACATCAATGACCGGTGGCTTGAAGGGCAAACCCACACGCTTCACCTTGATGTAGCGTTCTACGGCTGTTGCAATATCTTCGGGGACGGTGGCAATGAGGTCGCTGTGGGGAAGGATGACCAGCAGGCTCATGAAATGGGATAGCTCCAGCATCACCTTTCGGTGACGGCCTTTTTCTTCCAGTACCCGGTCCAGCGTATGTTCGCGGCCTTCAGGGCTGACGACCACGTGTTTGGAGGCCAGAAACTGCTTCATGGTGAGGCTGATACCAATGTCCGGGTTGGATGCACAGGCGATACACACATAGGACGTTTTGAACAGGCCCTGCTGAAAGAAGCCTGTCTTCTGAAGATCAGGAAAGAAGCCTACTGCCAACTCGGCCTGGCCAGAGGCCAGGGCTTCTGCGGCGGCTTTGCGGGGCATCGACAAGGCATGCAGGCGAACATTCGGCGCCTCCCGCCGAAGCCGCTTCATCACGCCGGGAATAAAGGCGATCTCGCCGATGTCGGGCGTGAGGATGGTGAATGTGCGCTCGGCACGGGCAGGGTCAAACACCGCCTGTTGCAGTATTTCTGTGCTGATCGTATTCACCACGCGGTGCACGGCGGGGGCGAGTTCCAGGGCGCGCGGCGTGGGTTTCATCTCGGAGCCGGCGCGCACAAACAGGGCGTCATCAAACAGGGTGCGCAGACGGGCCAGCGCGGCACTGGTGGCCGGTTGGCTCAGGCCCACGGCCTCTCCCGTGCGGATGACGCTGCGGTGACGGGCCATGGCATCAAAGATCACCAGCAGATTGAGATCGACGCTTCGAATATCCATGGCGTGGATTTTAGCTATCCACACCATCCTCTATACAGATTCTGATTGGGTTTCTAACATCCGTCGCACAACAAGACTGACAAGACGAGACAATGCCTTTGACATGCCGCTGTGGGGTCGACACCCATGCTCACGTGATCCCCGAGAACTTTCCGGGTTATCTGGGTTCGGCCGTGCCGTCTGATTGGCCTTCCATGGCACCGGCACAAGCCTGCCATCGCAATGTGATGATTTCCGGCAAGGTGTATCGCACCGTGTCAGACAAATGCTGGAGCGTGAGCAAACGGCTGGCTGACTTTGACGACATGGGCCTGGCGTTGCAGGCAATTTCGCCCATGCCCGAGCTGTTGTCGTATTGGATGAATGCCAAAGATGGCGACCAACTGGTGCGATATCTGAACGAACAAATCGCGACCATGGTGGGGGAATCGCAAGGCCGTCTGGTGGGTCTTGGCGCGGTGCCTTTGCAGGACATGGATTTGGCCCTGTGCGAATTGCGACGCCTGATGGAGAACCCCGGATTTGCCGGCGTGGAGATAGGCAGCAATGTCAATGGCGTGGCCATCGGTGACCCGAGGTTTGACGTGTTTTTTGAAGCCTGTGAAGCACTGGGAGCGGCTGTTTTCGTGCATGCTTTGCGTCCCACCGGGATGGACCGTTTGGTGGGCCCTCCTGTGTTGCAACAAGTGCTGGCCTATCCCAGTGATGTGGGGCTGGCCGCTGCATCGGTTTTGACCTCCAATCTCTTGGTGCGACGACCGAATCTGCGCATCGCCTTCAGCCATGGTGGCGGCACACTGGCGATGTTATTGCCGCGTCTGGAGCAGGCCTGCACTGTGTTTTCAGCGCTCAAAGACAGCATCACAATTTCACCGACCGCCCAAGTGCGTCAAATGTTCTTTGACACACTGGTGTTCGATACGCCGACCTTGAAGCATCTTGTTAAGACGTTCGGAAACTCCCAACTGATGATAGGCACTGACTACCCATTCAATTTTCACGACCATGCGCCCGTTGATGCGATTGAGCAGGCTGGGTTTGATGATGCGATCCAGCAGTTGCTGATCCATGCCAACGCCACGCGTTTTCTGGGACGTTCGTGTAAAGAAATTGCAACTCAAGAATCGACTTTGATTTCCCCATGAAAATTTATGACTGAATCACTGGTTACCTCCCTCCGAAGCGTTGAAATCGGCCTGCCTGATGTGGCTGCTGCCGAGGCGTTTTTCACGGCTACCTGGAATTTGACCGTTGTCGCGCGCCGGGGCAACAGTGTGTATTTGCGAGGCACAGGGGCCGACCATCACCTGTTGTCACTCCACCCGAGCGATAAATCGGAGCTACGAATGGTGACGTTTCGGGTCGATTCCCGTCCTGCGCTGGATCAGCTCGCCTTTCAGATAGCGCAAAACGGTGGAACAGTTTTGATGCCTCGAGCACTGGTCGATGAACCGGGTGGCGGGGAGTGCGTGGTGGCTCGGGACCCTCAGGGGCGAATTCTGCGTTTTGTCCATGGTGATACGCGCCACGCAGAGACCACAAGTCATAGAGACAGCCCCATTCGCCTGGCACATGCGGTATTGAACAGCCACGATGTGGCCAGTGGTCTGCTGTTTTACGAAAACGCGCTGGGTTTCAAATTGTCAGACCGCACCCGCATCATGGCGTTTATCCGCATCCCCACCAGGCCCAGCGGTGATCACCACAGCATTGCACTGGCGGATGCCGACAACGATTGTCTGAACCACATTGCCTTTGTCATGCCCAGTCTGGAAGCGGTCATGCGTGGCGGGGGGCGCATGAAAGACGCGGGCTATGGCATCGAGTGGGGCCCGGGTCGCCACGGACCGGGTGACAACGCTTTCAACTACTTCGTGGGCCCGGCGGGGTTCGTCATTGAATACACAGCCGATGTAGAGCAGATCGACGACAGCTACGCGGCGCGCGGCCCGGATGACTGGAAGTGGCCACCGGGGCGAGTTGACCAATGGGGCATTTCTGCGCCACCTTCGGCCCGCCTGAAGGAGGCGCAGCGCCAGATTTCGTTCGCCAGCGAACTGCGTTCTTGATTTTTCAATTGGAGTTTGTATGAAATTAGTCAGTTACCGTCATCAAGGCATTCCCCGACTCGGCGTGCTGTTGGCCGACGGCGTCATCGATCTGAACCTGGCTCAACCCCATGTGCCGGCAGATCTTGGCGCCGCATTGTGGCAAGGTATTGATGTGGCAGCAGCAGCGAAGGCGGCCGTGGCATCCGGTGCGCCCCGTATTCCCCTGGCAGCTTTGACCTATGCGGCACCTGTGCCACGTCCTGGGAAGATCATTTGCCTGGGCCTGAATTACTATGACCACGCCAAAGAAGGCGGGCGCGAAAAGCCGGAATACCCCTGGTTCTTCTTTCGCGGCGCTACATCGCTCATTGCAAATGGTGAAGCGGGTATCCGCCCCCGTGTGTCTGAGCGGTTTGACTACGAGGCTGAACTGGCCGTGGTCATTGGCAAAAAGGCGCGGCATCTGACGCAAGAAAACGCACTGGATTGTGTATTTGGATACAGCTGCTTCAACGACATGTCGGTGCGTGATTACCAAAAGAAGACACCACAGTGGACCATTGGCAAGAACTTTGATGGAACGGGCGGCTTTGGTCCAATGCTGGTGACGGCGGATGAACTGCCGCCCGGCGCAACGGGTCTCAAAATTGAAAGTCGTCTGAACGGCAAGGTCATGCAAAGTGCGAACACAACCGACATGATTTGGGGCGTCGCGGAGACCATTGCCCTGCTGACGGAATGCCTGACGCTGGAACCTGGCGATGTGATCATCATGGGTACGCCCGCCGGCGTGGGGCAAGCGCGCACACCACCCGTCTGGATGAAGGATGGCGACACCGTTGAAATCGAGATTGCGCGCGTAGGTTTGCTTCGCAATCCGATTCGGAACGAGGCTGTCTGAACGTGTACGACGTAGCAATTGTGGGCTTTGGGCCCTCTGGGGCCGTGGCGGCGGGATTGCTGGGGGCGCAGGGATTGCGTACTTTTGTTTGCGATAAATCCCGTGATGTGTACGAGATGCCAAGGGCATTTGCGCTGGACCACGAGATCATGCGTGTGTTTCAGCAACTGGGCATTGCGCAGCAGGTTTTGGCTTTCACCGAGCCGTTCACGCCCTCCGAGTTTTATGGGGTGGACGGGCAACTGATCAAGCGTTTCACCACCGTGGAGCCACCTTTTCCCTTGGGCTATGTACCGTCGCTGGTGTTTACCCAACCACCCGTGGAGCGGGTCTTGCGGGACCATGTACAAAGTTTGCCAACTGTCAATGTGGCTCTTGGTTGCGAGCTGTGTGGTGTTGCGCAAGATGCTGAGGGCGTGACACTTCAAGTCCGCTATGACGACGCAAGCAAAACTGGCCCCGATCAAGTGCGTGCCCGGTATGTTGTGGCCTGTGACGGCGCCACCAGTCCGGTGCGTAATGCGGTGGGCATTGAGCTGCAGGACCTGGGTTTTGACCAGCCTTGGCTTGTCGTGGACGTGCTGGTGAACGAGCAGGGTCTTGCCAAATTGCCCCAAACCAGTGTTCAATTTTGTGAGCCACAGCGTCCCTGCACGTTCCTGATTGGTCCGGGGAATCACCGCCGCTGGGAAATATCCATCAATGAGGGTGAAGACCCCAAGGCACTGGCGACTCCAGAGGGAACATGGAAGCTGTTGTCTCGCTGGATCACGCCTGAAGACGGCACGTTGTGGCGCCAGGCCAGTTACCGATTTCATGCGCTTGTGGCGGATCGCTGGCGAGTGGGGCGGGTGTTTGTCGCCGGAGATGCGGCGCACCAGCAGCCGCCATTTCTGGGCCAAGGCATGTGTCAGGGAATTCGCGACGTCGCCAATCTGAGCTGGAAGTTGGGCGCAGTCCTGACAGGAAAGGCCAGCGACGATTTGCTGGACAGTTATGGAAAGGAGCGAAAAGCCCATGTCACTGAATTGACAACCCGCATCAAGGCGATTGGTCAATTGGTGGGCGAACGTGACCTGGTCAAAGCGCGGGCTCGTGATGCCCATTTGCTGGCGGAATGCGGTGGCGTGGTGAAGTCTGTGCCAAGGCAAAACGTGCAACCAGCCCTGCATGGTGGTCTTCTCTTCTCTCAAACCCATGCTGCAACGGGAACGATTTTTCCTCAGCCCTGGATTATTCAGGGGGAAGAGAGCATTCGATTGGACGACATCAGCGGGACCGGATGGCGGCTGGTGCTAAACGAAAGCACAGAGCCCACTCCTATCGAACCAGTGGCGACGGAACGCCTGCAATTGCTTCAATTGCATATGGCACCTATGCCTGGCGCAGGTGCATTGTGCGAAGCTGATGGCGTCCTGCGAACCTGGTTCAGGCAGCATGCGTGCGAGGCTGCACTGGTTCGTCCCGACCACTACGTTTACGGGGTGGCTATCACTGCGGCGGACATTCCTTCGCTCGTGCTCGCAGCCGCCGATCAGATTGGCAATTTAGCCGAGTTTTAACTTTCTTTCGACTATTTCAACCGGAGACATACCATGCAAAGAAGAAGCTTCAATACCTTGTGCCTGATGACCTTGGGGGTCAGTCCTCTGATGGGCACGGTGGCGCACGCGCAGGCCTGGCCCGACAAACCCATCAAGTTCGTGCTGTCTCAGCCGCCGGGTTCTGGTCCGGACAACGTGGCACGCATTTTGGGTGAACGGATTTCACGGGGTCTGGGGCAGGCGGTAGTGATCGACAACAAGCCGGGTGGGCAAAACATCATTGGCGCTCAGGTGGCAGCGCGTTCGCCTGCTGATGGATATACGTTTTATTTTGCGACCACAGCGGCGCTGGTGACCAACAGTTACTTGTTCAAAACCATGCCCTATGACCCGCAGAAAGATTTTGCGCCCGTGGCATTTGTAGCCAAGAGCCCTTTTGGGGTTCTGGTGAAAGCAGAGTCACCCATCGCGTCAATCCAGGATTTGATAGCTCGCTCCAAAGCCCAGCCAGGAACACTGTCCCTTGCCAATGAAGGTCCGCGCACCTTTGGGGGCATCATTGCCCGGGTTATCAACGCGAGGTCGAAGGCACAGGTCAATCTGGTTTCCTATTCCTCGGTGGGGGTCTCCGTGCAGGATGTGATTGGCGGCCATGCTGATGCCGTGGTAGCCGATTTGGCGTCCACCGCCCAGTTGGTGCGCCAAGGCCGGTTGCGCCTATTGGCCGTTACCGCTGCCAAACGGGTGGCCGGTTGGGAGCAAGTGCCTGCCTTGGCAGAGATATTGCCCGGTTTCGAGATGATTGGCTGGTTCGGTTTGGTGGCACCTACCGGCACCGCGCCCTCGGTCATCGCCCGGGTTAACGAGGAACTGAATAAGGCGCTCTCAGACAAAGAGATTGCTGAAAAAATTCTGACGATTGGTCCCATGGTGGAGGCGGGCGGTTCGTCAGAGCAGTTTGCCGGTTTTCTGCGGGACGAGAATCAGCGCTGGGCGTCGATCAGCAAAGAGATTGGTCTGCTGGCCGAGTGACCCGGAATGGGCCTACCGAGACAATCGGTAAGGCTCTTCAAAGTCCAGAAAGTCTTTCTCTGCCAGGGCATCGTCGATCCACGCTTTCACGCCGGGAAGGGCGCAAACGCGGTCAACGTAAGCGGCAATTTCAGATGGCACTGGAAGTGCGTAAGTTTTCAATCGCATGCACACGGGCGCAAAGTAAGCGTCCGCCACGCTGAATGTGCCGAACAGCAAGGGACCGCCATGTTCTTGTAACAGGGAATTCCACATGTCGATGAGACGGGCCACATCAGCGCGCACGGCAGGTTTGTCCCGCCAGACCAGTTGACCGATGTGGGGCAGCGACGCTTCAATATTCATCAGGCAATTGCTGCGAAGCCCTGTGAATCCCGAATGCATCTCGGCGCAGACGCTACGGGCACGGGCACGGGATTTGGGATCCAAGGGCCACAGGTTTTTTTCGGGGAATTTTTCTGCTGCATATTCGGCAATGGCCAAGGTGTCCCATACGGCAAAACCGTCGGCAATGAGCACGGGCACCTTGCCCACCGGGTTGACGGGCCCAAGGGCCTTCTTGAATTCCGAACCCGCCTCAAACGAGTCGAAGCGCACCATGACCTCTTCGAAAGGGATGCCGGCCTGTTTCAGCAGCACCCAGGGGCGCATGGACCAGGAGGAGTAGTTTTTGTTGCCGATGTAGAGTTTGAGCATGCGATCACCTGTGGCGTTCAGTGGATAGTGAGGCCGCTATATTACGGGCCATAGTGCGATCCATTGATGCTGGAAACTGCAAGAATTGATGCTTGCGCATCCCTACCTTGCCCAAAGCGTTCAACCCCGACCTGCCCTTGACCTCATGGTTTGAAAGCTGCTGCGATGGCTGGCAACGCTGAGGTAGCTCGGAGCCACACCCGCAAGGCTGGCAGCTGTGATACCAAGAGCGCTCAGGCCAGGCAGTTTTCGCAGGGTAACGTTGTCAACGGACATGGAATCCAGGTTGTCCTGGCTCATCAAAGGCTCACCGGGAGCGAGTGACATCAGTGCCGCTTGCAATCGGCCAAGTGCAGGAGGCAGCCCGAATACCGGGCGACCGTTCCCCTGGTTCACCCCACTCATCCGTCCAGCGAGTTGCACCAACTCAGACAAAGTGAACACGTCCGGCCCGCAAAGGTCATAGGACAACCCTGTCGTGTCAGGTTGAAATACGCTATTCAAAATGGCCTGTGCCACATCTTCGACCCACACGGGTTGGAATTTCGCGCCGGCTCCAGCAAGCGGTATGAAGGGGAAGATCTGCTGCAACTTGGCAAACACGTTGAGAAATTTGTCCTCGGCACCAAAAATCACGCTGGGTCGAAAAAGCGTTAAGTCCAGGCCGGCGGATTGCAAAACCTGTTCGCCTTGGGCCTTGCTGCGCAGGTAAATGGAAGGTCCATCCAGCGCGGCGCCCAATGCGCTCACGTGCACGACACGCCTGGGACCAACCGCTTGGCAAGCGCGTGCCAGTGTCTGCGGCAAAGTGACATGGGCACGCTTGAATTCAGCCTCTGACCCATGAAGGATGGCGACCAGATTGACCACGGCATCTGCGTTGGCCAAGAGGGCGATGAGGTCCGCCTCCATGTGGACATTGGCCTCGATCACCTCTACCAATGGCAATGACTGCACATGG
>CAVVSV010000020.1:0-47761 GCA_963750805.1 uncultured beta proteobacterium | reverse complement strand
TCACCATCGACGCGAAGTCGCGCGAGATCGTGCAGAACGTCTACATGCGCAAAGTGGAGCGCATGGCGGACGGCGAACTCTACAACGTTGAGTTCGACACCGTGAAGGCCGTACGCGACCCCAACCTGTGATCGGCGGCGCGCCGGCCCTCGGCCGCGGGCCGGCGCAGCGACGCGGACACGCGCGAAAGGAACGACATGAGCCTCGAGGCACGCACGGCGCCGGCCGCAGCCATACCTGTGGTCGCGTCTTACCGTGGTCGTGGTGGGCGGCGGGCCCGGCGGTTTCGCGGCTGCGCTGCCGAGAGCGGCGGCGCATGGGCGCGAAGGTGGCCCTGATCGAGCGGTTCGACATGCCCGGCGGCGTGCACACGTCCGGCCTGCAAGGCGCGGCGGGACCCGGCGTCGGCGGCATCCACACCGAGCTCATGGAGCGCTTCGCCGCCGAAGGCCACATCTACACCGCGACCCAGGACAGAAAAAGCTCAATGGTTAAGCCTATCGATCACCTCGACTGTACAGTCGGCACAAACAAAATACAAGGACAAAATGACCACGCCAGTTCATATCCGCAGCCGAGTTTGGCAGCACGTAAGAACGATTTAATCGGGCCATGCAGGTGGTTAGCACTATGACAAGTCCTGCCACACTCGACGTATTGAGTTTTAATGGCGCTCAAATCCACGTCTTCGTCGATGACAACGGTGAGACGTGGTTATCTGCCAGGGACGTTTGTGCTGTTCTAGGCTATGGCAACGACAGCGATGCCATCAAAAAATACTGTGCTCATGGCCTCACCCGCAAAACCTTTGAAATCGGCCAGGGTCACGGCGCAATCGGCCACCGGAACCTGCCAGGGACCGACCATCTGGTCACGGTGGCTCAGGCCGCCCACCGTGCGGTCGCCAATGGTGATCAGAAACCTCTTGGAGGCCACGGTAGGACTGGCAAGTACATCGATGGCGGCCTGTTGCAGCGACACGTCGGTCAAGTCAACGGGTTTGAATTCGCGTGTGATTGTCGTGACATCGCGCTGCATCTTCGGCGGTTTGCCCAGAAGCACGTTCATGGGCATAGCTACTGGCACCCCCACCCTCCCCACTGCGTGTGGTTCGCTGCCCCCCAAGGGGGCTGTGCTTGCTTGGGGCGGCCCGGCGCGGCGCACGAGCGCCCCTCCATCCGTCAGGACGAGTTGCCGCTCTTCGGTCGCCACTCCGACCACGGAAAACGGGCAACGCTCGCGCTCGCAAAGCGATCTGAACAGCTCAAGCGACTCCGGGGCAATGGCCAACACGTAGCGCTCCTGGCTTTCGTTGCACCAGATTTCCTTGGGGGCCAGGCCAGATTCTTCCAGGGGCACGGCACGCAAATCAAACCGGGCGCCTCGACCCGCGTCATTGGTCAACTCAGGGAAAGCGTTGCTCAGGCCACCGGCTCCGACATCGTGAATCGCCAGGATGGGGTTTTGGGCCTGCAGGTTCCAGCAATGGTTGATGACTTCCTGTGCGCGCCGCTCAATCTCGGGGTTGCCGCGCTGCACCGAATCAAAATCCAGCTGGGCCGCGTTGGCACCGGTCGCCATGGAACTGGCGGCGCTGCCACCCATGCCAATGCGCATACCCGGACCACCCAGTTGAATCAGCAGGCTGCCTGTAGGAAATTCAATCTTGTGCGTTTGCGTGGCGTCAATCACGCCCAGACCACCGGCAATCATGATGGGCTTGTGGTAGCCCCGCTGCTCGTGTACGGCACCGGACGGTGTTGCGTGGGAAATGCCTTGCTCGTACTCGCGAAAGTAGCCCAGCAAATTGGGTCGGCCAAACTCATTGTTGAACGCCGCGCCCCCCAGCGGGCCTTCGATCATGATTTGCAGCGGACTGGCGATGTGTTCGGGCTTGCCGTAATAACCAGAATTCTGTTCGGAGTTGGCTTCGGGCCAGAGCTTGGAAACGGTGAACCCGGTCAGGCCGGCTTTGGGTTTGGAGCCTCGGCCCGTGGCGCCCTCGTCGCGGATTTCACCGCCAGCACCGGTCGATGCGCCGGGAAATGGCGAGATGGCGGTGGGGTGGTTATGGGTTTCCACTTTCATCAGGATGTGATTTGTCTCGCTACTCTTTTCATAGCTGACTACGCCCATAGCACGGGGACTTGAAGGCGATTCGAGCACTGATTTGGCGACAAAGCGCTCCACCACACTGCCCTCCATCACAGAGGCGTTGTCGGAATACGCCACCAGCATGTACTGAGGGTGGGTTTGGTGGGTGTGGCGGATCATGCCAAACAGGCTCTTGTCCTGCGGCACGCCGTCGATGGTGAATTCGGCGTTGAATATCTTGTGGCGGCAGTGCTCGCTGTTGGCCTGGGCGAACATCATCAATTCAACATCGGTGGGGTTGCGCTGGAGTTGGGTAAACGCTGCCACCAGGTAGTCGATTTCATCCTCTGCCAACGCCAGACCGAATTCCGCGTTCGCTGCCTTCAGCGCTGATTTTCCGCCTCCCAGCACGTCAACATGGGCCATGGGTTCGGCGGGCAGTTCGGTGAACAGCTGCAGGGCCTGCGCGCGCCCAAACATCACGCTTTCGGTCATGCGATCATGAAGAAGTGCGCTCACCTGCACCAACTGCTCGGCGCTGAGTTCGGTCTTGCCCAGCAAGCGAGACTTCAACCCGATTCGAAATTCCACGATGCGCTCGATGCGCCTAACCGCTAGCCCGCAGTTGTGCGCAATGTCGGTGGCCTTGGAGGCCCAGGGCGATACGGTGCCAAAACGCGGGGTCACCACAATCAACGGCTGAACATCACCTGTGCTTTGAGTTGGCGTGGCATGGGGCTCACCATACGTCAATAGCGCCGCCAGTTGCGAAGTCAGCGCCGCACTCGGAGCATCATCGGTCAGCACCAAATGCACAAAACGTGCGCTGATCTCCGTGATGCGATCATGAATAGCTTGCAGGCGGGGAAGAAGTTGCAGAGACCGAAAGCTGCTGAGTGCGCTGGCGCCCTCAAAGGTCGAAATGTGCTGAGTCAAGGGAAATGGCGCTTCTGAATGGGAGGGGCACTCCGATTTTACCTGTCCCCCCGACCTGTCAACCCAGCTTCAGCCGCCTAGGAATTTGACGCGTGACGCGCGTAAACCGGCGCCATTTGCTCTTCAACGGCATGCCACAGTGGCTTGACCAAAGAGCGCAGACTGCCGGCAATCTCGCTGGCCATCAGCATGGACGGCACACGCAAGCCCCTGTGTTCCACCGCCTCGCCAATGGTGATGACGTTCACGCCCAACTTGCCAAAGTGCTGAGCCAAGCGCGGCTCGGTCAGGGTGAACAAGTATTCAACACCTGCCCGTCGCGCCATCTGAACGGCTGCAAAGTACAAGCTGATGGGAATGTAGGGAAAACGGGGCTGTTTGTCGTCGCCAAAGTCCTGGTCGGCCACGGGTGCCTCCTGGCCCTGTTCGCCTTTGCGTCGACGGAACTCACCCATGACTGCAACCCGAGAAATTTCTGCAATCTTGTCGCGGGGCAGTCGGGACGGGTCGATGATGCTGCGGTCGATGGAGTCCTTGCAATAGACTTCAAAGGGTAACGGCGCCTGCCGGTCCAGCGGATCGGTCAGCACCACCCGGGCGCACCCGGCCAGACGCACTGGCTCTTTGACCGTTCGGACCAGGCAATGTACAGCGTGGCGGTCGTATTTGTCGCTTTCGCGCTGATCGGGGCGTACTGCTTCGAAACCCAGTTCCCGGGCGTACACGTCGTGGCGAATGAAATGCACATCGTTGATGCGATCAGTCTCAAGGGCTGGCAGCATTTCGAAATACTGGCGGTAGCCGTCGCCCAGCGTTGCCCTTCTCCGATCTGGTGTTTCAGCAATTTCTGACATGGTGCATCTCCGGGTTCATTGGGGCGTTGAACGCCAACACATTGGTTACAAAGTTTACATCCTGCAGCGTCAACGACGTTCAAACGCAGCGGCCACGTGGATTTCAATGGCGCGCCACAAGGGCCTCATGGCAAGACGCAAACCGGGTTGCACTTCAGCTACCAGAATCACAGCGGGTTGCCACAGCTTTCGCTTGTCAGCCGGAGGGCCAATGGGATGCAATTCAACTCCCAGGCGATTGAAATGGGCTGTCAGGCGCGGTTCCGTCAGGGTGAACAGGTACTTCATGCCCAGGCGCTCCGCCATCAGCACCGCGCCAATGTACAAGCCGACCGGTATGTAGGGAAAGCGGGGGTGATCTTCATCTCCGAAGTCAGAGTCATCGATCAGGCTCATCCGCCCGGACTCACCGTCGCGGCGGCGAAAGTCCGACAGGATGGACAAACGCGAGATCTCGGCGACCTGATGCCTTGGCAAGTTGACCGGGTCAATGATGTTCCGGTCGATGGTCGAATTGCACAACACCTCAAAGGGCAGGGGTGATTTGGGATTTGATGGATCCGTCAGCACGAGGCGGGCGCAGCCAGCGGGGCGAACCGGTTCTCTGATCGAGCGCACCAGGCAATGAACCGAATGTTGGTCAAACTCGTCAATTTCCCGCCGGTCCGCCTTTTCGGAGTCCGCCAGGATGGCCCGGGACTGGGCTTCCTTGCGGATGAAATAAACGTCGTCCAGCCGGCTGTCGTCAAACGCCGGCGAAATTTGAAAATAGCGATTGAAGCCATCACCAAGTGACAGCCTGCGGGGCTCCGCCATGTAAACAATTCCAGAGTTGGCAGCAGTGCTGCCTTGAAAAGTAACAGATCAGTTACATATTTTGAGTCACTTTGCCCGTCATGCTAAGGTAAAAATTCACTAATTTGTCTTTGGGCGCAAGCATTCGCGCCCTCTGGGATAATTGAACCATGACAATCACCTACAAAGACGCCGACGGCGTGCAAGGCATGCGCGTAGCGGGCAAATTGGCCTCGGAAGTGCTGGATTTTTTGACGCCGCACGTCAAACCCGGCGTGACCACGAATGCGCTGGACAAACTCGCTTACGACTACATCACCCAAGTTCAGGGCGGCATTCCGGCACCATTGAATTACAAGGGCGGCGGATGCATACCCTACCCCAAGTCCATCTGCACCTCGGTCAACCACCAGGTCTGTCATGGCATTCCCAACGACAAGACGCTTAAAAAGGGCGATATCGTCAACATTGACGTCACCGTGATCAAGGACGGCTGGCATGGCGACACCAGCCGCATGTTCATCGTGGGTGACTCCTCCATCGCTGCCAAGCGCCTGTGCGCCATCACCTATGACGCGATGTGGCACGGCATCAAAATGGTGAAGCCCGGCATTCATCTGGGTGATATCGGCTGGGCCATCCAGAAGTTTGCCGAAAGCCAGGGCTTTAGCGTGGTGCGCGAGTTTTGCGGCCATGGCATCGGGCGCATTTTTCATGAAGAACCGCAGGTGCTGCATTACGGCAAGCCAGGAACCCTGGAAGTGCTCAAGACGGGCATGACGTTCACCATTGAGCCCATGATCAATGCCGGGCGCAAGGAAATCAAGGACGGCCCGGAGAAAGATGGCTGGACCATCGTGACCAAGGACCATTCCTTGTCCGCCCAGTGGGAGCACACCGTGCTGGTGACCGAAACAGGCTACGAAGTGTTGACCTTGTCAGCCGGTAGCCCGCCCACCCCCGCTTTCGTGACTGCCACCAGCCCGGCCACTGCCTCGGCATGACCGGCGCGCCCTCGCTGCGGGATCGGTACCGCGCCCAGAAATTGGCGCTGATGCAGTCAATTGCCTCCAGCGGCTCGTCCGCCAGGGGGGTACGCGCAGGCCTGCAAAAGATTTCGCAACTGACCGATGAGACGCTTCGCGCACTTTGGCTGCGGGCGGGATTTGAGAAGCCGTTTGCACTGGTTGCGGTGGGCGGTTTTGGCCGGGAAGAGTTGTTTCCCCACTCCGATGTCGATGTCTTGCTATTGGTACCCAGTGAACGGTCGCCAGACAACGATGCGGCGCTCAAGTCCCAAATTGAAGGCTTCATTGGCAGTTGCTGGGACGCGGGACTTGAAATTGGCTCCAGCGTGCGAACGCTGGCAGAGTGCCTGGCCGAGGCTGAAAAAGACGTCACGGTGCAAACCTCGCTCTTTGAATCGCGCCTCATCACCGGCGATTTGCGCCTGTTCAACCGTTTCCAGAAGCAATTTCGCGCCAGCGTGGATCCCAAAGCGTTTTTCATCGCCAAAACGCTGGAGCTGCGCCAGCGCCACAACAAGTTTGAGAACACGCCGTATTCACTGGAACCCAATTGCAAGGAGTCGCCGGGTGGCTTGCGCGACCTGCAAATCATCCTCTGGGTGGCCAAGGCCGCCGGGTTTGGAAAGAACTGGGACGACCTGGCCCGCAATGGGTTGGCCACGCCGTTTGAGATCAAACAGATCAAACGCAACGAGTCGCTTTTGCGGCTGATTCGGGCCCGCTTGCACCTGATTTCTGGTCGGCGAGAAGATCGCCTGGTCTTTGACCTGCAGACCGCCGTCGCCAGCTCGTTTGGCTACTTGTCAGAGTCCACCGATGGCGTGCGTCTGCCAGTGCGATCCAGCGAAGCCTTGATGCGCCGCTACTACTGGGCCGCCAAGGCCGTGACGCAGCTCAACCAGATTTTGCTGATGAACATTGAGGAGCGTCTGAACCCGTCAGTGCACGAGCCGCGCCCCATCAACGACCGCTTTCTGGACAAGGCCGGCATGATCGAAGTGGTCAGCGATGACCTCTACCAGCGCTACCCGCACGCCATTCTGGAAACCTTTCTGCTTTACCAGACGACGTTGGGCATCAAGGGGCTTTCGGCGCGAACACTTCGCGCCCTTTACAACGCACGTGAGCTGATGGACGGCAGCTTTCGCAACGACCGGGTGAACCACGCGACCTTCAAGCAAATCATGATGCAGCATGACGGCATCACCCATGCCTTGCGCCTGATGAACCAGACCTCGGTGCTGGGACGCTACCTGTGGGTGTTCCGGCGTATCGTGGGCCAGATGCAGCATGACCTGTTCCACGTCTACACAGTGGACCAGCATATTTTGATGGTGCTGCGCAATATGCGCCGTTTTTTCATTGCGGAACATGCCCATGAGTACCCCTTTTGTTCGCAACTGGCCGCCGGTTGGGACAAGCCCCATGTGCTTTTCGTCGCAGCTTTGTTTCACGACATTGCCAAGGGACGCGGCGGTGATCATTCCGAACTGGGCCGTGCCGATGCACGCCGCTTTTGCAAGCAGCATGGTTTTGACCGCGAAGACAGCCAGCTCATTGAGTTCCTGGTGCAAGAGCACCTGAGCATGAGCCGCATTGCCCAAAAGTCTGACCTGAGCGACCCCGACGTGGTTGCCGCTTTTGCCAAGCGCGTGGGCAGCGAGCGTTACCTGACCGCCCTGTACCTGCTGACCGTGGCCGACATTCGCGGTACCACGCCCCAAGGTCTGGAATGCCTGGAAGGGCAAGCTGCTGGAAGACCTGTACCGCTACACCCTGCGTGTATTGGGTGGTCGATGCGCCGGATGCAGACGCCGAGGTGGAAGGCCGCAAGCGCGAAGCCCTGGTGATGGTGGCCTTGTACGCGATGCCGTTTGAGGCCCACAAACCCCTGTGGGACACGCTGGACGTGGGCTATTTCATGCGCCATGACGCGGTCGACATTGCCTGGCACACCCGTCAGTTGTCGCGCCACGTGGGCTCTGCCACCGCCATCGTGCGCGCCCGGCGCTCACCCGTGGGCGAAGGACTGCAAGTGCTGGTCTACACGCCGGACCAACCTGATCTGTTTGCACGCATCTGCGGCTATTTCGACCACAGCGGTTTCAGCATTCTGGACGCCCGCATCCACACGGCCCGCAACGGGCTATGCGCTGGACACCTTTCAGGTCGTCACTTCCGCCATTGCCGGAGCACTACCGCGAAGTCACCAGCATGGTCGAAAACGGCCTGGCGCAGGCCATCGCCGACAACGGCCCGCTGCGCGAGCCCAGCCGCGGACGGGTGTCACGGCGCGTCAAGAGTTTCCCGATCACGCCGCGCGTGACGCTCAGCCCGACGAAAAAGGCCAGCGCTGGTTGCTCAACATCATCGGCCAGCGACCGTGTCGGCCTGCTGTATGCGTGGCACGGGTGCTGGCGAAGCACCAGCATCAACCTGCAACTGGCCAAGATCGCCACGCTGGGCGAGCGGGTGGAAGACACCTTCCTGATCGACGGCCCGGAACTGCAGCAGAACCGCGACGCAGATCGAGATTGAAACCGAGCTGCTGAGGCGCTGTCCTAAGCCGGCCTGCCGTGCCACGCTCAGTCGTCGCCCGGCGTCCAGCCCCGGAAACAGCACCTCGGTGAAACCGAACTGCGTAAAGTCGCGCACCCGCATCGGGTACAGCTTGCCAATCAGGTGATCACACTCGTGCTGCACCACCCGGGCGTGAAAGCCTTCCACCGCGCGGTCGATCGGGTCGCCATACTGGTCGAATCCTGTGTATTGGATGCGAGACCATCGTGGCACCACGGCCCGCAGACCGGGCACGGACAGGCAACCTTCCCAGTCTTCTTCCTCGCTGATCCGGCGTTTGCGCGATCCCCATCGACAAACAAAGGTAAGGGCGTAATCACCGGGTTGATCAGCACCGTGCGTGGCACCGGCGGTGCATCGGGGTAGCGCGGGTTGCGTTCATCCGTGCCAAAAATCACCAGTTGCAAATCCACCCCAATCTGCGGTGCCGCCAGACCGGCCCCATTGGCGGCTCGCATGGTGTCCAGCATGTCAGTGATCAGCAGGTGCAACTCGTCAGTATCGAATTGCATCACGGGCGGTGCGATGCGCAACAAGCGCGGATCGCCCATTTTGAGAATGTCACGAATGGCCATTGAGCAACTCCTTTAATGCAGCTTCATCCAGAATCTTGCACTCCCAGCTCCCGTGCCTTGTCCAGCTTGCTGCCCGCCTCTTCCCCGGCCACCAGGTAGCTGGTTTTTTTACTGACGGAGCCAGCCACTTTGGCACCCGCGGCCTCCAGTAGGTCTTTGGCTTCATCGCGGCTCATGGTGGGGAGCGTGCCGGTAATGACAAAGGTCAACGCGGCCAGCGGCAGCTGGGTGCGGGGCGCGGGCTCGCCTTCCTCCCATGTCACGCCGCAGGCGCGCAATTGTTCAACTACCTCGCGGTTGTGCGGTTGATCAAAGAAAGTGCGCAGGCTTTGGGCCACGATGGGGCCTACATCGGCCACTTCCAGCAACTGCGCCTCAGTGGCATCCATGATGGCGTCGAGCTTGCCAAAATGCTGGGCCAACGCCTTGGCAGTGGCCTCTCCCACATGGCGAATGCCCAAACCGAACAGGAACCGGGGCAAGGTGGTCTGCTTTGATTTTTGTAGCGCATCAATGATATTCTGCGCGGACTTCAGGGCCATTCGGTCCAAATTGGCCAGCGAGGTGAGGCCCAGACGATACAAATCCGGCAGGGTGTTGATGAGCTTGCCATCCACCAGACTGTCCACCAGCTTGTCACCCAGGCCTTCCACCTCCACCGCGCGGCGCTGTGCAAAGTGCAGGATGGCCTGCTTGCGCTGGGCGATGCAAAACAGGCCGCCCGTGCATCGGTAATCAGCCTCCCCTTCTTCGCGCACGGCCACACTGCCACAGACCGGGCACACTCTGGGCATGGTGAACTCGGGCGCATCGCCCACGCGCTTGCCCAGCACCACACTCACCACCTCGGGAATCACATCGCCCGCGCGGCGCACGATGACGGTATCGCCCATGCGCACGTCCTTGCGGCGGGCTTCGTCTTCGTTGTGCAGGGTGGCGTTGGTCACCGTCACGCCGCCCACAAACACGGGGGCCAGTTTGGCTACGGGTGTGAGCTTGCCGGTGCGACCCACCTGCACATCAATGTCCAGCACGGTGGTGAGCTGCTCCTGCGCCGGGTATTTGTGGGCCACGGCCCAGCGCGGCTCGCGGGTCACAAAGCCCATCTGTTTTTGCAGCGCCAGGCTGTTGACCTTGTAAACCACACCGTCAATGTCAAAACCCAGGCTATCGCGCTGCTGGCCAATGCGCTGGTGGTACGCTACCAATTCTGTAGCACCATTGGCAATAGCCACAAGGACTGAGACCGGAAATCCCCAAGATTTCAGCGTCTCCAGCATCTCGAAGTGGGTCTGAAAATCCGGCCCGCCCTGCTCTGCCGACGTGACCTCGCCCAGCCCATAGGCGAAAAAGCTCAAGGGGCGTTGCGCGGCAATCGCCGGGTCCAGTTGGCGCACCGCACCGGCAGCGGCGTTGCGCGGGTTGACAAATGTTTTTTCGCCCTTCGCACCCTGGGCGATCTTGTCGCGCTGGCGCTCGTTCAAGGTTTCGAAGTCATCACGGCGCATGTAGACCTCGCCACGGACTTCCAAAACTGGCGGGACGTTGGCTGGTAAACGAAGCGGAATCTGCCCAATGGTGCGGATGTTCTGCGTCACATCCTCACCCATTTCGCCATCGCCGCGCGTGGTGGCCTGCACCAGCACACCCTGCTCATAACGCAGGTTCATGGCCAGGCCGTCAAACTTGGGCTCAGCCACGTATTCAACCTGCGGTGCGTCCTCATTCAAACCCAGTTCGCGCCGTACCCGCGCATCAAATGTCAACGCGCCGCTGGCTTCGGTGTCAGTTTCGGTGCGGATGCTGAGCATGGGAACGGCATGGCGTACGCTGGTAAACGCGTCCAGCGGTTTTCCCCCCACGCGCTGGGTGGGGGAATCGGGCGTGATCAGCTCGGGGTGCGCGGCCTCCAGTGTCTGCAAGGCCTGGAACAGGCGGTCGTATTCCGCGTCCGGAATCTGCGGTTCGTCGAGCACATAGTAGCGGTGCGCATGGTCGTGCAACTGGCTGCGCAGGGCTTGCAATTCATTCAACGGCAACATGGGTCTTCAGGGCTTTCCATCAATAGGGATGGCTGTATTTTCAGGGGCGTTGGCCGGTTACGGCGCCGCAGGTGGCACAAACGGGTGATTCACTAAAAAAAAAGTGCCTGAAGTCCCCGTCAATATTAAATAATTTGCTATCTATTAAGTAGCACCCACCGACCTCGTTAGCAGCCGGAATTTGTTCAGGAAAACAGCCGCCGCGCCAGGTTGGACCCGGCTGACAATTCCCGTGCGTCCAGCGTGTCGTACAGGGCTTCCAGCTCGGAGCCGATCACGTCCATCGCGTCGGATGGCAGGGGCTGGCCGTTGTCGTCTGTCACCAAGCCGTCCATCGCCTGCGCCAGAGCCAGGGCGGTTTCGCGCATGCGCACAAAGGGGCGTTCGCTTCGGGCCACCTGGGGCACGTCCAGGTTCAGCGTGAGCCCCCGAATGGCGGACTGCCCCGGGTCTTCGGCCATGGCAGCCTGGGCATCAAAGCTCAAGCCCAACACGGGCGGCGTGCCCGACTGGCTGGCTGGCAGGACCATGCGGCCCGGCAAGGCACCCGGCACAAATCCCAGGCGCGCTGCATTCTGTGCGATGTAGCCCGGGCTCCAGGCGGCGTTGACAGCGCGCAGAGTGAACTCCAGCTGGGCGTCGTGGTCACCGGCAAAACTATCCAGTTCACGGGCGCGGGCCACTTCGTGACGCATTTCGGGGAACTCCGGTGTGCCGTTGACAGCGTCGGCAAAGCCCTGCGCCTTCATGACGAATTCCGAATACTCAATGTCATTGAGGGCACCCGAGCGGTTGGCCAGCTGCACCCCGGCCTGAAATGCGCTGTAGCGCTGGCCCACCGCGGGCATTTCCCAGTGCTGGCTGGCTACGTTGAGCCCTTCAATGGCAAAAGGTTTGCTGCCGGCACGGCGCGTTGACGGCATGGCGGCCAACGCGGCATCCCCAGACACTTGCCCTTCCAGCGCAATGGACGCCATCACGTCGATCAGCGCATCCAGCCCGGGTTTCTTTTCGGGGGCGGGGATGGCAAAGCTGGTCGCATCAAAGCGGGGTTCTACCGGGCCTGCGTCTGCAGTACTCTGCCCTGTGGCGGCATCATCTACTGATGACGCGGCACTGCCATTAGTTTCTGGTTGGGCCTGGCGAGGCGTATTTTTGCGCGACGTCCAGGCACCGTGGGCCACCACCGCTGCCAACACCAGACCGCCTGCGACTGCCAAACCAATTTGCAAATTGCTCATGGACACCTTTTTATGCCACTAAATTCAAGTTGTTTGAACCATGGACACGGCGGACTCCATGTCCACCGCCACGATGCGCGACACGCCCTGCTCCTGCATGGTCACGCCAATCAGCTGCACGGCCATTTCCATGGCGATTTTGTTGTGGCTGATGAATAAAAACTGGGTCTCTTTGCTCATGCTGGAAACAAGTTTCGCATAGCGCTCGGTGTTGGCGTCGTCCAGCGGCGCATCGACCTCGTCCAGCAGGCAAAACGGGGCCGGGTTGAGCTGGAAGATCGCAAACACCAGTGCAATCGCGGTCAGTGCTTTTTCGCCGCCTGACAGCAAGTGAATGGTCTGGTTTTTCTTGCCCGGCGGCTGGGCAATCACCTGCACGCCCGAGTCCAGAATCTCTTCGCCGGTGATAACCAGGCGCGCATTGCCGCCGCCAAACAGCTCGGGGAACATCTTGCCGAAGTGCTCGTTCACGGTGTTGAAGGTGCCCGACAACAACTCGCGGGTTTCGGCGTCGATCTTCTTGATCGCGTCTTCCAGCGTGTTCATGGCCTCGTTCAGGTCGGCCGACTGCGCATCCAGAAACTGCTTGCGTTCGCGGGCACTGGCCAGTTCGTCCAGCGCGGCCAGGTTGACGGCGCCCAGGGCGGCGATCTCGCGATTGAGGCGGTCGATGTCGCCCTGCATGCCAGACAGGCGCACATTGTCCTGGGTGATGGACGCGGCCACGGCTTCCAGATCGGCCTGGGCGTCGGCCAGCAACTGGGCATACTGCTCGGAGCCCAGGCGCGCGGCCTGCTCCTTGAGCTGCAATTCGGTGATCCGCTGGCGCAGCGGGTCGAGCTCGCGCTCCAGCTGCATGCGGCGCTCGTCGCTGGCGCGCAGCTTGGCGGTCAGGTCGTCGTATTCGCTGCGCTTGGCACCCAGAGCCTGTTCGCGTTCGAGCTTCAAGGCCAGCGCGGTTTGCAAGCCTGCCTGGGCGGCTGCATCGGTCAACCGGGTCAGCTCTTCGTGGGCTCTTTGCTCTTCAGTCCCGATGGACAGGGCTTGTTGTGCTGCAGTTTCGATAGCGCGGGACAACTCGGCGCGGCGTGCATCCAGGCTGCGCATGGTGAAGGTCGGCTTCCTGCGCCTGGCGCTCCAGGCTGCGCTGCTGCTCGCGGCATTCAGCCAGTTTGCGCTCGGCGTCGATCACGCGGTCATCGAGCTGGGCGTGGCGCTCCTGCGTGTCGGCCAGCTGCATGTCCAGCTCTTCGAAGCGGGCTTCCGCCGTCACGCGGCGCTCCTGCAATTCTTCGAGCTGGCCATCCACCTCGGCCATGTCGCCTTCAATCTGCTCGCTGCGAGCACGGGTTTGCTCGGCCAGCTGGGTCAGCCGCAGGGTCTCGACCTGCAATTCGTGGGCACGGCTTTGCGCCTCGGTTGCCTCGCGGCGCACGGCAATCAGCCGCTGTGAGGCATCGGCATAGGCCGCCTCGGCCCGCACCAGGCTGGCACGGGACGCTTCGCTCAGCAGCACCTGGGCGCGCAGCTGCTTCTCCAGATTCTCGATTTCCTGCGCGCGCGCCAGCAGGCCGGCCTGCTCGGAATCGGGCGCATAAAAACTCACACTGTGCGGCGTGACGGCGTGGCCGGTTTTGACGTAAATGGTTTGCCCGGGCTGCAGCTTGTCGCGGCCTTGCAGGGCTTCTTCCATGCTGGATGCCGTGAAGCTGGCCTGTAGCCAGTCGGCCAGCACAGTACGTTGACCGGCATCGTTCAACTGCAAGTAGTCAGCCAGGGGTTTGAAACCGTGGGCCGACGCAGCATTGGGGGCAGGCGCCGCTGCCAGCGGGGCGCTGTAAAACGCCAGCTTGGCCGGCGGGGCATCCTGAGCGCCCGCGCCCAGAAAGCCGCGCACCATGTCCAGCCGCGAGACTTCCAGCGCGCCCAGGCGCTCGCGCAGGGCGGCTTCCAGTGCGTTTTCCCAGCCTTGCTCGATGTGGATGCGGCTCCACAGCCCTTGCATACCGTCCAGCCCGTGCTTTGGCCAGCCAGGGTTGCAACTTGCCGTCGGTCTTGACCTTATCCTGCAGCGCCTTGAGCGCTTCCATGCGCGCCGACAACTCGGCCTGCCGGGCGGATTCCGAATTGGCCACCTGCTGCTGATTGCGCCGCGCCTCGTCCAGCTGGGGCACCTGGTCCTGCAACTCGTGCAGGCGCGCCTCGGCAATGCTGGCTGATTCCTGCGCCTGCTCCAGCTGGCTTTGCAGGTTGATCAAACGCGCTTCATCCGGCGCAGCCAGTGCGTTCTTATCGACCTTGAGCTTTTCGCGGCGCGCGTTCAATTGGCGCGATTGCTCCTCAATGCTGCGCTGGTCGGCGGCCAGCACCTGAATTTGCTGTTGCACCTGGGCCACCTGGGTGCCCTGCTCATTGGCTCCCTTTTGCGCCAGACGCAAGGCCTCTTCCAGATCAGGCATCACCTGGGCCTGCTCTTCCACCTGGGCGGCCAGCAGCTCGGCTTTTTCCTCGCCCACCATGGCCAGCTCGGACAGGTTCTCAATCTCGGCCTGCGCGTCGTCTTTGCGGGTGGCCCACTGCGCGGTCTGTTCCTTGAGCGTGGCCAGACGCTGCTCCACACGCTGGCGGCCTTCCACCACGAAGCGGATTTCAGCCTCCAGCCGGCCCACATCGGTACTGGCCTCGTACAGCAGGCCTTGCGCCTGGTTGACCTGATCGCCCGCAGCGTAATGGGCCTGGCGCACGGCTTCCAGACTGGCCTCGATGTGGCGCAAGTCGGCCACACGGCTTTCCAGCGCGTTCACCGCACCTTCGGAATCGGTCTTGACTTTGGCTTGATCCGCTTCGGATTCGGCGCGCTTCAGAAACCACTGCTGATGCTGCTTGAGCGTGACTTCTGCCTGCAGCGTGTTGTACTTCATCGCCACTTCGGCCTGCTTTTCCAGCTTCTCCAGGTTGGCATTGAGTTCGCGCAGGATGTCATCGACCCGGGTCAGGTTTTCACGTGTGTCGGTCAGGCGGTTCTCGGTCTCGCGGCGGCGCTCCTTGTACTTGGAAACGCCGGCCGCCTCTTCCAGAAACAGGCGCAGTTCTTCCGGGCTTGGATCTCGATGATGCGGCAAATCGTCCCCTGGCCGATGATGGCGTAGGCGCGTGGCCCCAGGCCGGTGCCCAGAAACACGTCCTGCACGTCACGGCGGCGCACCGGCTGGTTGTTGATGTAGTAGCTGCTGGTGCCGTCGCGCGTCAGCACGCGCTTGACGGCAATCTCGCCAAACTGGCCCCACTGGCCGCCCGCGCGGTGGTCGGCGTTGTCAAACACCAGCTCCACGCTGGAGCGGCTGGCCGGTTTGCGGGTGGTGGTGCCGTTGAAGATGACGTCCTGCATGGACTCGCCGCGCAACTCGCTGGCCTTGCTCTCGCCCAGCACCCAGCGCACCGCATCCATGATGTTGGACTTGCCGCAGCCGTTGGGCCCCACCACGCCCACCAATTGGCCTGGCAACAGGAAATTGGTGGGCTCCGCAAAGGACTTGAACCCGGATAACTTGATGGAATTGAGACGCACGGTGCTGGCGGTGTGAGGCTAAGGGCTGGGCTAAGCTGTTGATTTATATAGATAACCAGGCGGTTTTACATCGCCGATTGGGGTCTTGATGATAACTTGTGAAGGTTACGCCTCTGACCGGGCGTACACAGATGGAAACACTTCTGCTCAGGTGTTCAAGTCAATTGCCTGCGCACGGGATAATCCGTAGCCATGAACCCCCTGCTCTCTCTTCTTCAGCCCTACCCCTTTGAGCGTCTGCGCCAGCTGTTTGCCTGCGTCACTCCCAACCCGGCCTACCGTCCCATCAGCCTGGGCATTGGCGAGCCCAAACACCCCACGCCGGTTTTTATTCAAGACGCACTGGATACTGCCACACGCAGTTCGCCCAGCGGCCTGGCGGCTTACCCGGCGACGGCGGGCGACCTGGCGTTGCGCCAGTCATTTGCCGCCTGGCTGCAGCGGCGTTATGGGCTGGCGCTGGACCCGGTGACGCAATTGCTGCCAGTGAACGGCTCGCGTGAGGCGCTGTTTGCACTGGCACAGACGGTGATTGATCCGGGGGCCGGCGTCGGTGGCGCCAAGCCTTGGGTGGTCTGCCCCAACCCGTTTTATCAAATCTATGAGGGTGCAGCCTATCTTTCGGGTGCGAAGCCCTGGTTTGTGCCCGCTGTGCCCGCCAAAAACTTTGCGCCGGACTGGGATGGCGTGCCCGAAGCCGTCTGGGCCAACACCCAACTGGTGTTTGTCTGTTCACCCGGCAACCCGACCGGTGCCGTGATGCCGCTGGATGAATGGAAAAAACTATTTGACCTGAGTGACCGCTACGGCTTTGTGATTGCCTCCGACGAGTGCTACAGCGAGATTTACTTCCGGGACGAGCCTCCGCTGGGCGGGCTGGAGGCTGCCGCCAAACTTGGCCGCACAGACTTCAAAAATCTGATCGCCTTCACCAGTCTGTCCAAGCGTAGCAATGTGCCGGGCATGCGCAGCGGCTTTGTGGCGGGAGACGCGGCACTGATGAAACAGTTTTTGCTCTACCGCACGTACCACGGCAGCGCCATGAGCCCCGTGGTGCAAAGTGCCAGCATTGCGGCCTGGAACGACGAGCAACACGTGGTGGACAACCGCGCAGATGTACCGCCAGAAGTTCGCCGAGGTCACACCGGTGCTGGCGCAGCGTGCTGAACGTGGTTCTGCCTGACGCGGGCTTCTATTTATGGGCCCAAATCGCAGACGGCGATGACGTGAAGTTCGCCAGAGACTTGTACGCTCTTTACAATGTGACGGTTCTTCCTGGCTCCTATCTGGCGCGTGATGCGAGTTCGCTGATTTCCGGGGCCCAAGGCCATAACCCGGGAGCCGGGCGAATCCGCATGGCGCTGGTGGCTGAAACCGCCGAATGCCTGGAAGCGGCCCACCGTATCGTTCAATTTGTCAAATCCACAGCCTGATATTCAGGTCACCATCCTAGAAAAATTCATGACACAACAACTTCAGCAAATCATTGATGCCGCGTGGGACAACCGCGCCAGTCTGTCAGTCGCTTCCGCCCCCAAGGAGATTCAGGACGCCGTTGAACACGTCATTTCAGAACTCAACAAGGGCCGCCTGCGCGTGGCCACCCGCGAAAGCGTTGGCCAATGGACAGTGCACCAGTGGATCAAGAAGGCGGTGTTGCTGAGCTTTCGCCTGAAAGACAACGTGATCATGAAAGCCGGTGACCTGGGCTTTTTTGACAAGGTCCAAACCAAATTTTCGCACCTGAGTGAGGAAGAAATGAAGGCCACCGGCGTGCGCGTGGTACCCCCAGCCGTGGCGCGCCGTGGCAGCTACATTGCCAAGGGCGCCATCCTTATGCCCTCGTACGTGAACATCGGCGCCTACGTGGACGAAGGCACCATGGTGGACACCTGGGCCACCGTGGGCAGTTGCGCCCAGATTGGCAAAAACGTGCATTTGAGCGGTGGCGTAGGCATTGGTGGCGTGCTGGAGCCCATCCAGGCGGGCCCCACCATCATTGAAGACAACTGCTTTATCGGTGCGCGCTCCGAAGTGGTTGAAGGCGTGGTGATTGAAGAGAATTCGGTGATCTCCATGGGCGTCTACATCGGCCAGAGCACCCCGATTTACGATCGCGAAGCCGATACGGTGACATTTGGCCGCATTCCGGCGGGTTCCGTGGTGGTTTCGGGCAATTTGCCCAAACCAGGTGGCAAATACAGCACCTACTGCGCCGTGATCATGAAGCGGGTGGACGCGCAAACCCGCGCCAAGACCAGCCTCAACGACCTGTTGCGCGACTGATTTTGCAAATCTGATTCACCCGGTTTTATCCACTGAAGGGGCGATGACATGGCAACAACCGATGCACCAGGAAATTCCGCTTTGGCGGGCACAAACGGAGCGCCGACACCACCTCCAGCGCCCACGGCACCGGGCACCATGGAGCGCATTCTTCGCCTGATGTCGGACAAGCGCGCCTCGGACGTTTATTTGTCAGCCCACTCACCCGCACTGATCAAGATCAACGGCCAGTGCATGCCCATCAACAGCCAGTTGCTGCCCCCGGATGCCCCGCGCAATTTGCTGGCAGAAGTTCTGCCCGCTGATCGCATTGCGGAACTGGAAGAAGTGGGCGAGCTCAACATGGGTTTCCCGCTGGCTGGCATTGGCCGGTTTCGGGTGAGCGGCATGCGCCAGCGGGGTTCCATAGCAGCGGTGATCCGCTTCATTCCCAACGCTATTCCCCTATTGAGTACGCTCAACGTGCCGGCCATCCTGGGCGACCTGATCATGGAAAAGCGTGGCCTGATCTTGATGGTGGGGGCCACAGGCGCAGGCAAAAGTACCACGCTGGCGGCCATGCTGGACCACCGCAATGAAACGGAACCCGGCCACATCCTGACGATCGAAGACCCGGTTGAGTTTTTGTTCAAGAACAAGAAGTCGGTGGTCAACCAGCGCGAGATTGGCAGCGACACCCAATCGCTTCAAGTGGCACTGCGCAACGCCTTGCGCCAGGCGCCAGATGTGATCCTGATTGGTGAAATCCGCGACCGTGAAACCATGTCAGCAGCCATTGCCTACGCCCAGTCCGGCCACTTGTGCCTGGCCACCATGCACGCCAACAACAGTTACCAGGCGCTGAACCGCATTTTGAGTTTTTACCCGGTGGAAGTTCGCCAGACCCTGTTGGGTGACCTGGCGACCTCGGTCAAAGCCATCATTTCCCAGCGCCTGCTGCGCACCAATGTTGGTGGACGCAAACCGGCCATCGAAATCATGCTCAACACCAAGCTGATTTCAGAATTGATTGAAAAAGGTGACTTTTCGGGCGTGAAGGAGGCGATGGAAAAATCCATGGCTGAAGGCTCGCAAAGTTTTGAGGCCGACATTGCCCGCATGATTGTGGAAGGCATCGTGGACCGCAAAGAGGGGCTGGCCAATTCGGATTCGCCCACCAACCTGATGTGGCGCATGCAAAACGATTTCACCAAGGCCGCAGCGCCGCAGGCCCAGGACGATGAGCCGGACGACGAGCCGTCCTTCACGGAAATCACGCTGGACGTGAAGCATTGATGGCCTGATTTGTGCTGGCAGTCTGCTGAGCCCGCGCCTGCGTGGGATCAGTCTGGTCTGATTTTTATTTTGCCGCCCTGAGTCCAGGGCGGTTTTCGCTTTTATTTTTGAATCCATGACGCTGATTGAAATGATTGAACAAGGTGCCGCCCAACTGGACAAGGCGGGTGTCGCCTTTGGACATGGCACCACCAATGCATTTGATGAGTCAGCCTGGCTGGTCTTGTGGCAATTGGGTTTGCCACTGGATTCCATGCTCGACGGTCCGGATTCTGTATCAAACAGGCCCATAGTCCCTGCCGAGTATGAAAAGTTAGCTGCACTTTTTATAGCACGCATCTCCTCCCGCAAACCCGCCGCCTACCTGACCCAAGAGGCCTGGTTGCAGGGCGTGCCCTTTTATGTGGATGAGCGGGCCATCGTGCCCCGCTCTTTCATCGCCGAATTGCTTGTGGAAGGCGACATGGATGCGTGGTTGAGTGACCGCACCACTCGCGTGCTGGATTTGTGCACCGGCAATGGCAGCCTGGCCGTGCTCGCCGCGATGGCGTACCCGGACGTGACGGTCACAGGGTCTGACCTGTCGGCCGACGCACTGGCCGTAGCCCGCATCAATGTGAATAAGCACCACTTGGAAAATCGGATTGCCCTGCTTCAATCGGACGGGTTGGCCTCGCCCGAGTTGCAGGCACGCGGCCCGTTTGATCTGATTGTGTGCAACCCGCCCTACGTCAATGCCCAGAGTATGGCGACGCTGCCTGCTGAGTACCACGCCGAGCCGGAAATGGCACTGAGCGGCAACATGCGGGGTGGCAGCGATGGCATGGACTTCATCCGGCAATTGTTGATGGATGTGCCTGCGGCCATGTCTGAAGACGCCGTGCTGGTGCTGGAAATTGGCAACGAGCGAGCGAATTTTGAGGCGGCTTTCCCCGAACTGGCCAGCGTCTGGCTGGAAACCAGCGCAGGCAGCGACCAGGTGCTGTTGCTGACGCGGGAAGCGTTGACGCTGACCGCCACTGCCACCCCCCAACAACCGTTTTCCAAACCTTGATTCCCGAATGATTACTCTCAAAAATGTGACCCTGCGCCGAAGCGCCAAAGTGCTGCTGGAGGGGGCAACCGTCACCCTGAATCCGGGCGAAAAGGTGGGTCTGGTCGGGCGAAATGGGGCAGGCAAGTCTTCCTTGTTTGCGCTGCTCAACGGCAACCTGCACGAAGACGCCGGCGAGTACTACATCCCCACCCAATGGCGCATGGGTCAGGTGGCCCAGGACATGCCCGAAACCGAGCAAAGTGCCACTGATTTTGTGGTTGAGGGCGACACGGTGTTGCAAGCCGCTCAGGCCGAAGTCACTGAATCCGAAAGCACCGACGACTACGACCGTATGGCCCATGCCTACATGGCGCTGCAGGATGCGGGCGCGCATGACGCACCGGCCCGCGCGCAGGCATTGATCCTGGGACTGGGCTTCAAAACCACCGAGTTGAACAACCCGGTTAACAGCTTCTCGGGCGGCTGGCGCATGCGCCTGCAACTGGCGCGCGCGCTGATGTGCCCCAGCGACCTGCTGCTGCTGGACGAGCCCACCAATCACCTGGATCTGGACGCGCTGGTCTGGCTGGAAGCCTGGCTCAAACGCTATGAAGGCACCATGGTCGTCATCAGCCATGATCGGGAGTTTCTGGACGCAGTGACCGATGTCACCCTGCATATAGATGCCGGCAAGCTGGTGCGCTATGGCGGCAACTACAGCAAGTTTGAAGACATGCGCGCTGAGCAGATGACCCTGCAGCAAAACGCCTTCGCCAAGCAGCAGGACAAGATTGCTCACCTCCAGAAGTTCATTGCCCGCTTCAAGGCCAAGGCCAGCAAGGCCAAGCAGGCGCAAAGCCGGGTCAAGGCGCTGGATCGCATGGAGAAGATTGCGCCGCTCATGGCGGACGCGGACTTCACCTTTGAGTTCAAGGAACCGGCCAACCTGCCCAACCCCATGCTCTCCATGCAGGGGGTGAGTTTTGGTTACCCGGCGCCCGAAGGGTCGCCCGAAGGCACGCCGCCCACAATCATTGTCAACAACGTCAGCCGTTCGGTGCTGGCCGGCCAACGCATCGGCATTCTGGGTGCCAACGGCCAGGGCAAGTCCACGCTGGTGAAAACGGTAGCACGCGATTTGCAAGCCATAGGTGGTGAAGTCACCGAGGGCAAGGGCCTGAACATCGGCTACTTTGCCCAGCAGGAACTGGACGTGCTGCGCCCGGCCGACACCCCGCTGGAACACATGATCCGCCTGGTCAAGGACATGACGGCCGCCGGCAAGATCGCCGGCCAGGCCACGCGCGAGCAGGATTTGCGCAGCTTCCTGGGTACCTTCAACTTCGGTGGCGACATGGTCAAGCAGGCCGTGGGCAGCATGAGCGGCGGCGAAAAAGCCCGCCTGGTGCTGTGCATGATCGTGTGGCAGCGCCCCAACCTGCTGCTGCTGGATGAGCCCACCAACCACCTGGACCTGGCCACGCGCGAAGCCCTGTCCATGGCGCTCAACGAGTTCGAAGGCACCGTGATGCTGGTCAGCCACGACCGCGCCCTGCTTGCGCGCCGTGTGCGATGAGTTCTGGATGGTGTCGCGCGGTGGTGTGGCCCCGTTTGATGGCGACCTGGACGATTACCAGCGCTACCTGCTGGACGAAGCCAAACGCCAGCGTGAAGCCATCAAGGAAGCATCCAGCGCAGCCGCCAAGGCACAGGCTAAAGCCCTGAAGGCCAGTTCAACGGCCGCTGCCAAGCCAAAGTCGGTCAAACGGGATCTGGAACTGGTCGAGGCCAGAATGGCCACCTTGAACACCGAAGGTGCCGCCTTGGAAGTTCGTCTGTCGGGTAATCCATTGCCATCGGAAATCGCCGAAATTGGCAAACGCATCACGGCCGTCAACGACGAGTTGAAAACGCTGGAAGACCAGTGGCTGGAACTGTCAGCCCAGATGGAGTCGGTCTAGGTCTTTATGGCAGCGATGACGATCGACGAGTGGGTGACCAACCTGCAACTTTGGGGCTACCGGGTCGGCGGCTTCATCGTGATGAACGTGCTGGACGATCCGGCATGGCTGGCCCTGATGTTTTGCTGAGGCCAGTTCAGAGCTTCACCATTTCCCCTTGGGCTGACGCCCTCGCACAAACGCGGCGATGATTTCGGCGGAATCGGTGCGGTTGTCCCGATTGGCAAAGTCGATGGCGGTAAGGCCCAGGCCATTTTTGATCAGGGGGTCGGCCCCTTCTTCCAGCAGCAATTTGACAGCGGCAGGCGTGCCGTAAAGTGCCGCCATCATGAGAGGCGTGCTGCCGTTGGGCGAACTGGCATCGATATAAGCGTGGTTTTCCAGCAGCAGGGCCATGATGTCGGTGTGGCCTTTGGTGGCCGCATAGTGCAGGGGCGTCCAGCCTGGTTTGTTGACATCGGCGCCCCGGGCGATGAGTTGACTGCACAAAGCCGTCATGCCTTTCAGGCTGGCCAGCATCAAGGGGCTTTCATCGGCCTTGTTGCGAGGCTCGACGTCTGTCTTGCTCCAGGTCAGCAGGACGGAAAGTACTTTGGGGGATGGCTCACGTAGGGCAATAAACAGTGCATGCTCCCCTTCCAGGCTGCGGGTGTTGACATCGAATCCACGCTGGATCAGATTGCTCACCACATCGGGGTTGTCGCGTTTGACGGCAGAGAAAAAATCGTCATACGATCCCGCATTGGCTGATATATATCCAATAAAAACAAATAGATAAAAGCAATATTTAAAGTAATACAAGAGATATTTCTTCATTCAATAACTCCCACAGATTTGAACAACTGCTCAAAATTCTGGCTGGTTTGATGGGCCACCTCTTCGACTGCAATCTGACGAAGCTGGGCGATTTGCGCGGCGACGAACGGCACGTAGGACGGATTGTTGGTTTTACCCCGATGCGGCACGGGGGCCAGGTAGGGACTGTCCGTCTCAATCAACATGCGATCCATCGGAACAAATGCCGCAACATCCCTCAAATCTTGCGCTGATTTGAAAGTCAATATGCCGGAAAAGGAAATGTAAAACCCCAGATCCAGCGCCGCACGTGCCACCGCCATGGTTTCTGTGAAGCAATGAAAAACGCCGCCGGCTGCTCCCTGGGAGCCGTCTTCGCCCTCTTCCCTCAAAATCGCGAGGGTGTCATCTGATGAGCTTCGGGTGTGGATCACCAGGGGCTTGGACAGTGCCCGCGCTGCCTGAATGTGAACACGGAAACGATTGCGCTGCCATTCCATGTCGGCCACCGTGCGATCGCCCAGGCGGTAATAGTCCAGGCCGGTTTCACCCACGGCGACGACTTTGGGCAATTTACCCCGGCTGGTCAGGTCGTCAAGCGTGGGTTCGGTCAGGGTGTCGCTGGCCTCGTTGTCGGGATGGACCCCCACCGTGGCCCAAAAATTATTGTGGGCTTTGGCCAAACCATGAACCATCTCAAACTCTTCAAGCGTGGTGCAAATGCACAGAGCCCGGGTCACGTGTGCTTGCGCCATCGCCTCGCGGATTTGCGGCAAACGGTCTGTCAGCTCGGGAAAGGTCAGATGGCAGTGGGAGTCAGTGAACATGTCTGGACAGTGTTTGGACCGTGTTTGAAAGAGCGAGCAAACCCTGCCGAAAGCAACAAAAGTCACAAGGCAGGAGAACCGGCCTGGTGAACACGAATTCGTCTTGAGGCCGGCGACAGGCTTTAAATGGTTTGTGTGACCCGGTCCGAGGCCAGGTGAGCACCCAAAATTTCTTCAATTTTGAGTTTCAGTGCCTTGGACTTGTCGTCTTTGGGGAACTGGATGCCAACGCCCTGGGTTCGGTTGCCCGCCGCTTTGCCAGGGGTGACCCAGGCCACTTTGCCAGCAATGGGGTAGCGCTGGGATTCATCTGGCAAGGAAAGCAGAACGTAGACGTCATCACCCAACCGGTACTCCCGGGAAGTTGGAATAAAAATGCCGCCTTCCGTGAATATGGGAATGAAAGCCGCATACAGCGCAGCCTTCTCTTTGATGGCGAGCTGAATAACACTGGGACGGGGCGTGGTGTTACTGGTTGGCATAAATCAATGACGAGAGTTTAGGGCGTTTTTGGCCTGGCTCACAAGAGACTCCAGCGTCAACCCCGGATTGAACGGGTGTTCAGCGGTGCGGCTTTCTTGTGAGAGCGCCTTCGCCCACTGCGTCAGGGCCGTCACCGTTGCGGTGATGGACTCTGCTTTGGGCAAACTCGCCGGCTCAAAAAACCGGGGTGAGGCGCCTACTTTGACGGCCAGCATGTCGTGACACAACTTGTGCAAGGCGTCAATGGTTTGAACCGGGCTCCAGTCTTTGAACGCGCCCACTTCGCCCTGCCCTATGGCTTTGGGCAAGCGGCCCCAAAGGGCTGGGTCGCGCCCCGATGCAATGAATTGCAGCGCGTCGTCGGGGCGTCCGCCGGTCGCCCTCAACAGGATGCGGGCCTGCACTGGCGGCAAGCCCTGCCCCTGCAACCATGCCAGCGACGCCGCCTCATCGGGCCACACCATGGTGTGACCCAGGCAACGGCTGCGAATGGTGGGCAACAACTGATGGGCGGCTTCCGTGGCCAAAACAAATTTCACGTCGCCAGGTGGCTCCTCCAGCGTTTTCAGCAGTGCGTTGGTGGTGACGTTGTTCATGCGCTCTGCCGGGAAAATCAACACCGCCTTGCCACGACCCCGGGCGCTGGTTCGCTGGGAAAACTCAACGGCGTCACGCATGGCATCCACGCGGATCTCCTTGCTGGCCTTGCGCTTTTTGTCGTCAATCTCGCCCTGGGCCTTTTCGCTCAGCGGCCAGCCCAACTCCAGCATGGTGGTTTCGGGCATGAGGACACACAAGTCTGCATGGGTTCGAACGTCAATCGCGTGGCAACTGCCGCAAACGCCGCAAGCGCCGTGTTCAGTCGGGTGCTCACACAGCCAGGTGCGCACCATCTCAAAACCCAGCCGGTATTGGCCCAGCCCGGATGGCCCGGCCAGCAGCCAGGCATGTCCTTGCTGACGCAACAGCCCGCCAAGTTGCTGAGCAATCCAGGCCGGGGGTGGCGCGGAACCGGCCGCAGGCGATGCGTCCCCGCTCAATTCGGCCCCCCGTTGGCGGCTACCATGATGGCCAGCCAGCCCCGTCGCACCATGGCGCTGGTGATTTGTTGCCACACCTTGTGGCGGTCTTTGGCGGCATCAATGCGCACAAAGCGGTGAGGTGATTGAGCCGCCCTGTCGGCATATCCCTGCGCCACTTTGCGGAAAAATTCCAGGGGCTGGGCTTCAAATTTGTCGGGTACCCGGGCCGTACTCAGTCGTTCAGCGGCAATTTCCGGGGGCAGGTCAAACCACACCGTCATGTCAGGTTGACGGATGAAATCACCCTCAAGTCCGCGTCCACTTTGGACCCATTGCTCCAATGTTGATAGCAATCCCAGGTCAAAACCACGCCCGCCCCCCTGGTAGGCAAAGGTGGCGTCGGTGAAGCGGTCGCTGATCACGACCTCATTGCGCGCCAGGGCGGGTTCGATCAGTTGCTGCAGGTGGTCCCGACGCGCAGCAAACACCAGCAGGGCCTCGGTCATGGCATCCATGGCGTCATTAAGGATGATGGTGCGCAGCTTTTCGGCCAGTGGTGTGCCGCCCGGCTCTCGCGTGACCGTGACCACCCGGCCCTGCGCCTGGAATGCTTTGGCCAAGCCTTCAATGTGGGAGGATTTGCCTGCGCCGTCGATGCCTTCAAAACTGATGAAAAGTCCGCTCATGTGGGTCTGGGGGTGGCTGCGACAGGATCTATTGCCCGCGCTGGAATTTATTGACTGCCCGATTGTGCTCTTCGAGGCTGGCGCTGAATTGACTGGTTCCGTCACCCCGAGCCACAAAATAAAGGGCCCGGGTCGAAGCCGGCTGGGCCGCGGCCAACAGCGCCGCTTTTCCGGGCATGGCGATGGGGGTTGGTGGCAATCCCGCGCGGGTGTAGGTGTTCCACGGCGTATCGGTTTGCAGGTCTCTTTTCCGCAGATTGCCGTCAAACAAGTCGCCCATGCCGTAAATCACCGTCGGGTCCGTTTGCAGCATCATGCCGTTTTTCAGTCGGTTGGTGAAAACACCGGCGATCATGGGGCGGTCACTGCCACGACCGGTTTCCTTCTCCACAATGCTGGCCAGGGTCAGCAACTGCTCCGGTGTTTTGAGGGGTGAGTCCGCAGCACGCATTTGCCACGCAGCATCCAGCTTCTTGTCCATGGCGCGCATGGCACGGTTCAGGATGGCAAGGTCGCTGGAGCCTTTGGCGTAGGTGTAGGTATCGGGAAAGAAGCGGCCCTCAGGCGCCAGGCCGGGCCGGGCCAGCTTTTGCATGATCAAATCCGGCTCAAGTCCCCGTGTATCGGGCTTGAGCTGCTCTGCTTTTGAGAGCGCGGCACGCACCTGAACGAACGTCCAGCCCTCCACCAGAGTGACGGCTCGCAAGGCCTCTTCACCCCGAACCAGCTTTTGCAGCAGCGAATGGGGCGTTGCGCCCTGCGCCAGTTCATAGCTGCCAGCTTTGATCAAGCGGTCTTTGCCTGAGAGGCGAAACCACCAGTACAAAAGGGCTGGGTTGGAGACGACTCCGGAATCTACCGCGACCTGTGCGACACCCCGGACTGACGTGCCGGGCTCAATCGACAGATCGATCACGTTGGCATTCAGTGTCAATGGCTGGTTCAACCACCAAAACGCGCCGCCGCCGACCACGCCCGCCGCCAGAACCGCAAGCCCCACCACAAACTTTATAAAACGCCACACAACCCTGAAACTCCGAATCAAACAGCGATTGATGATAATTGACAGCATGACCTCCTCTCCTCTGCCCTCCAGCTTGCCACTGGCCCTCGATGGCATCGCGCCTTTGCCCCATTGGGGTGTGATTCGTGCGGCAGGTGCAGATGCCGCATCGTTTTTGCAGGGCCAATTGACGCAGGATTTCCTGTTGCTGAAAATGGATCAGGCACGGCTGGCCGCGTTCTGCTCGGCCAAGGGGCGAATGCAAGCCAGTTTCCTGGGTTTTAAACGCAACCCGGATCCCTTGCCTGAGGCTGGCGTCGAGCCCGTTCCAGAGATATTGCTGATTGTGAGCCGCGACATTCTGGCGGCAACCCTCAAGCGGCTGTCGATGTTTGTGATGCGGGCCAAAGTCAAATTGACAGATGCGACGGATGATTTCGAATTGCTGGGGCTGGCAGGCAATACTCTTGAATCTATAGCAAACAATTCAGGCGCTACGGGGACAATCACCACTTTGGGCGCAGTATCGGTGGTGACCTTGCACCCCGCCGGAGATGTTGCCCGTGCACTTTGGCTTGCTCCCAAGGGCACGGCGCTTCCTGCAGGGCCTGCAATGACCCATGAGCTCTGGCAGTGGGGCGAGGTGCGCAGCGGCATCGCCACCATCACCGCCCCCATCGTGGACGCATTTGTACCGCAGATGCTGAACTACGAGTCCGTGGGCGGCGTGAATTTCAAAAAAGGCTGCTACCCGGGCCAGGAAGTGGTGGCACGTAGCCAGTTCCGGGGCACACTCAAACGCCGTGCTTATCTGGTGCACAGCGATGTGGCACTGGTCACCGGAGATGAAGTGTTTGGTTCTGGCGACGCTGAGCAGGCCTGCGGCACTGTGGCGCAGGCTGCGCCCTCGCCAGCGGGCGGCTTTGACGCCATTGTCTCGATGCAAATTACGGCGGCCTTGGGCGGCGGATTGACTTTGGGGTCAGCCACTGGTTCGCCGCTCTCGTTGCAAACACTGCCTTACCCCCTTCTGGAAGACATTTAGGCCCGGTTAAAGCGGCTTGGTCATTTCGATGTGGCCGATTCCTGCCTCAACAAAAGGCTCGCCCAGTGGTTTGAACCCCAGGCGGGCATAAAACCCTTCAGCACTGTGCTGCGCGTGCAGGCGGACTTCCTGGTCACCCCGGCGGCGGGCGGCGTCCATGAGAGCGGTCAGCAGGTCCCGGCCTAGGCTGCTGCCACGCAGATTGCGGTTCACGGCCATGCGGCCAATGCGGGCGACGCCGGGTTCCAGAGCGGAAGGTGCCAAAAGCCGCCCCGTTCCGACTGGCAATCCAAGCCGGTTGGTGGCCACGGCGTGAACAGCCGTAAAATCGGCCGCGTCCCACTCCATGTCCAAGGGAATTCCTTGTTCCTTCAAAAAGACCTCGGTTCGAACCGCCCGGGCGCCCGCTTCCAGCGTGGACCAGTTGCCCAGTTGAAGACGGGTCATGGCTTCGCCAGCTTCAAATCCGGTGAAGATATCGCGCAATTCCTGGGGAACAGGTTTTGACTTTTGCGTGACCGGGTCGGCGAAGACGTACAACAAATGGCCGGACACCAGCAGCGTGTCACCCCGGTAGATATGGCCGGTGAAATCCAGCGACGAATTGCCGATGCGCGCGCACCGCAAGCCCACGTCCAGTGCGTCATCGCAACGGGCCGACGCGTGGAACTCCACAGTGGCTTTTTTGACAAACACCTCGCCACCCAGCTGGTGCATGGATGCCTCGTAGGGCAACTTGACAGCGCGCCAGTAGTCCGTCATGGCGGTGTCGAGGTACATCAGGTAATGGGCGTTGAAGACAATTTTCTGCATGTCCACTTCGGCCCAGCGCACGCGTAGTCGATGGAAAAAGCGGTAGTCCTGGCGGGTGACGGTTTTTGATTCTGTGGTTGTCATTGTTTTGGCTATAGGAGTGTTCGATGACAGGTGTGCCTGGTAAGAGGGCTTGAATCTTAACCAAGCTGGCTGCACCGTTGCTTCAATCGCTGTAAGCTTGTTGGAGCTCAAACGACTGAGACTGGTTAACTGAAGGCAACCATGATCAAACCTGCGTCAACGCGTTCTTCCACCAAACTGACCTTGAGCAAATCGCAGCTCTTGCTGTTGGCGGGTGTGGTGGCATTTGCCGTGGCCTATGTTCGGCCACCGGCATTGGCAGAAGCGGCCAAGCCGATTCCACCACCATCGGCGCACGTCCTTGCGGCCTTGAAGGAGGCGCCTTCTTCAAGCCGAAACACCGAAACGGCGGTATTCGCAGGCGGGTGTTTTTGGGGTATTCAGGCCGTTTTTCAACACACCAAAGGGGTTTTGAATGCGGTGTCAGGGTACGCCGGTGGCCAAGTTAAAGATGCCGACTATGAGCGGGTCAGCAGCGGCAATACCGGCCATGCCGAAGCCGTTCAGGTGCAGTTTGATCCGAAGCAAATTTCATACGCCCAGTTGCTGCAAATCTATTTCTCGGTGGCGCACGACCCGACCCAATTGAACCGCCAATACCCGGATGTTGGCACCCAATACCGATCAGCCGTTTTTGTCAGCGGCGAGACGCAAAAGCAGGTGGCTGAACGCTATATTGCCGAACTGGATGCTTCCGGTACTTACTCCAGCAAGATCGTGACGCAGGTTAGCCTCAATCAGACCTTTTACCCCGCAGAAAAGTACCACCAGAATTACGCCACCCTGCACCCGGATGCGGGTTATATCGCTCGATTTGACCTGCCCAAAATTGCCAACCTCAAGGCGCTGATGCCGGACTGGTACCGGGAGAAGCCGGTGCTGGTGGACTTGCTTTAAGCGTTTAACGCTTTGCGTCGGCGGGCGGTCCAGCCGACCATCGTCAAGCCTGCCAGGAGCATGGCGTATTGTTCGGGCTCCGGCACAGCGGTGACACTCATGGGAGACGCATTGAATGACGTTACCTGCCAACCCACGTCTGCCAACCCTGCCCAATCCAACTGCGTGAAATATTTGCGTTGGCCGTTGGCAATGGACGGTGACATGGCGGCTTCCTGGCTTAAGCCATTGACAAACGACGTGGTGCCAGCGGCCCAATGTCCGAGATCCGTCGTGAGCGCGATGGGAGAACCTTTGACCGATTCCGCATTTGCGCCAACAAAAAAAGTCGTTGAGGTGTCGGCTTTCCAGGAGTCTGCAATACCCATGCCCAGCACATGACCAACCTCATGCATGGCAACTGAATAAAAATCAAAGCCCGTGAAAGACTCTGTGGATGCGACATTGTTGTCCACGTACCAGTTGGTCGAACTGCTGAAGCTGATGGTGCCGCCCCATGGGCCAAAGTCGGTTGCATGGGTTCCCGTAGTTCCAAGTTCTCCACGAGTCGCCAAATTGGATTGAAAGCCAAAACTCCCGCTTCCCGAATATCCGCCCGGCCCGCCCTCTCCCAACACATTGGTTCCCAGGGTGGTTGCCCCCAAGTAAATACGGACTACGTCCGCCGCAATACTTTGATTGGTCAGCGCCAGGTTTTGAGTGCCAGTAACCGCCGGGTTATCAATGATGAAAGACGCATTGTTGCTTCCAAAACTTGTGATGGCAGAGAGGGAATCCGTCAAATTGCTACCGAACAAGGATGCAACCTGGCCCAACACGGCTTTTTTCCCAGCGTCAAAAAAGCTCGAGGTGTCCAGGCTGTAGTCAAACTCAATCGTGATCGCTTGGCTGGCGCCACTGAATGCCAAAACACTGCTGAATATCGCTGCTTTGAGATGCTTTGAAGACATTCGTCAATTCCTCACACTGAGTGGATTTGAAAATTCATAGCGCAAAGGAGATTAGCACGCCAAAGTTATGTCGCTGCCATGCCACGGGCGTGCCGACTTGGTAAAGTGTGATTTCTTCCGCTTATTTCAAACACACCACCATGTCCCTTATCTATTACGTCACCCAAATCCAGTTCGAATTCGGCGCAATCAGGCTGCTGAAAGGTGAGTGCGAGCGGGTGGGCATCACACGGCCGTTGATCGTGACGGATGCGGGCGTCAAAGCGGCGGGTGTTCTGCAAAAGGCTCTTGACGCATTGCCCGGAGTAACGGTTTCGGTGTTTGACCAGACACCCTCCAACCCGACCGAAGCGGCGGTGCGCGCCGCCGTCACCGCTTACCACGCCGGTGAATGTGACGGCCTGATTGCAGTGGGTGGTGGCTCGGCCATAGATTGCGCCAAAGGCGTGGCGATTGCGGCCACCCACGAAGGTCCTCTCACCCACTACGCCACCATCGAGGGCGGCTCGCCACGTATTACCGACCGCGTTGCCCCCTTGATTGCAGTTCCTACGACCAGCGGAACGGGCAGCGAAGTGGCGCGCGGCGCCATCATCATCGTGGATGACCACCGCAAGCTGGGCTTTCACTCCTGGTTCCTGGTACCCAAAACCGCCATTTGTGACCCCGAACTTACGCTCGGTTTGCCCCGTATGTTGACGGCCGCCACTGGCATGGATGCGATCGCGCATTGCATGGAAACCTTCATGGCCCCCGCGTTCAACCCGCCCGCTGATGGCATTGGTCTGGACGGACTGACGCGCGGCTGGACCAATATCGAGCAGGCGACGAGCAACGGTTCGGACCGCGAGGCTCGCCTCAACATGATGAGCGCTTCGATGCAGGGCGCCATGGCGTTTCAGAAAGGGCTGGGCTGCGTGCATTCGCTCAGTCACAGCCTGGGCGGCGTCGACCCGCGCCTGCACCACGGCACGCTCAATGCCATGTTTTTACCCGCTGTGGTCCGTTTCAATGCGGCTGCTGAATCCATCCAGAACGAAAAGCGCCTGGACCGCATGGCCCACGCCATGGGCCTGGACTCGGGCAGTGACATTGCAGAGGCGATTCGGGACATGAATGCCCGGCTGGGCTTGCCGACAGGGCTGGCCGCCATGGGCGTCTCGCCAGACCAGTTTGACAAAGTGATCACCGGCGCCATGGCGGATCATTGCCACAAAACCAACCCACGCATTGCGACGCCCGACGACTACCGACATATGCTGGAGCAGTCCCTTTAAAAGTTGAGACTGGTGGCGTGCGTGAGGCATGTTTGAGGCGTAGCATCCTGTCGATGGAAAGCACGTCCAGTCCCGCACCACGGCGAGTGAGATTGCGCAATGCCCTGAGCAGCATTCGCGTGCGTTTGTCGGCAGTATTTGTGGTGGCGTTTGTGGGAATCGCCGGATTGAGCGCCTGGCAGCTGCAGGCCAAGATGGCACCCGCATTTCTGCGGATGGAAAAAGAAGGTGCGATCAAGTCTGCCGAGCGGGTAATGGGCGTGATGGATGCCCAACTTTCCAGCATGAATTTGCTCACCCGCGACTGGGCGGTTTGGGATGACATGTTTGAATTCATTTTGCGGCCCACACCCGCCTTTGTGGCGAGCAACATGTCGGACGAATCCCTGAAAAACGCGGGGCTGAACGCGGTCATGGTGATTTCATCCAATGGCACCGTGGTGGCGCTCAAAACGCGGCCGTTGACAAACGGATCATCTTTGTCTTTGACTGATTTTGAACCGTTTCGCCCTGCCCTCATTCCCCTGCTTGACGCTGGCAAGCCAGCAGGCCGTTGTGGCTATATCAAGGCCCAACTGACGCTTTTGCTGTTGTGTGCGAGCCCGGTTTCCCATAGCGACGGAACGGAGGCTCACATTGGCGGGGTGATCATGGTGCGTGAGCTTTCGCCGACACTGTTAATCGACATTGCCACACAAAGCAAAGAGAAGATCGAACTCATTCCCGTGGCAAAACCCCTGCCCGAACGTTGGCCATTGCCGTCGTTTATTTACCTGCCGGCCACCAGTGTCGGTGTCTCCTACACCAATGACACTTTGACACTTGAATTCGACTTGCCTGACCTGGCAGGAAAACCGTTGACGACGGTTCGTTTACCGGTGGACCGTGCAATGGTGACGCAGGGTCAGCTGGCGATCCGCCAGATGACCCTGCAGCTCGGGGTGACAGTACTGGTCACTTGTACCCTGCTTGCACTTCTGGTGCACTTTGGTTTTGCGGTGCCGCTCAGACGCTTGCAGCGTCATATCCGTTCCATTCATGAAAACAGGCAGTGGGAGACCCCGGTTGATGACAGGCGCAGTGATGAGCTGGGTTTGCTGGCGCGGGAAATCAATGGCCTGCTGGGCGTCATTCGGAGGCAGGTTGAGACGCTGACCTCGCTTTCCATGACAGATGCCCTGACGGGCCTGGCCAATCGCCGGAATTTTGACCAGCGACTGGAAGAAGAAATCAACCGTGCGAATCGCAAGAAACAGCCGCTCTCGCTTTTGGCCATTGATATTGACTATTTCAAGCAATTCAATGACCACTACGGCCACCCGGAAGGAGATGTTGCCCTTCAACGCGTTGCCGGACTTCTGCGCGGCCACACCCGAATGTACGATTTGACGGCCCGTGTGGGGGGCGAAGAGTTTGCGGTGATGCTGATTGATACCCCCGGAGATGGCGCCCTGACATTTGCTCAAAATCTGGTTCAGGCGATTCGTGATGCTGAAATTGCACATGCCAAGTCGCAGGTGGGGCCCTTCGTGACCATCAGCATCGGGGTTTCTCAATTCCACCCCGGCCAAGACACGTCCAGGCAATTGATTGAGCATGCAGATATGGCCCTGTACGCCGCCAAAGCCGCAGGTCGCAATCAGGTGATGTTGTATGAACGGACTTTGATCGCCGAAAGCGCTGGCCGTGATTAGTCAGGTCACCCAGCGCGTCATCAATGACGCCAATGACATCAGTGCAGAAAACCAGAGTGACAACCTGAACGTGCGCAACAAAACCAGGTTGTAAGCCGCACCGGGTTTGCAGCGCCTGAAATCGCGGGCCAAGACAATGGCGACGGGCATCAGCAGCCCTAGCGTCATGAACCAGACTGACGCGATCAACGCCAAAAGCAGGGCGACGGCAAACGGCCCAACGAGCAGCGTCAAGAACAAGCGCCCTGAGGCCGCCTCACCCCAGCAAACCGCAAATGTTCTACGACCCACCGTTCGGTCGTGTGCCTGGTCCCGATGGTTGTTAAGGGCCAATGCGGCAGCGGTCAGGCTGCCCGCGCACAGGGATGCAAGCACGTTCACTGCCTGCAGGGAAAATCCGCCTGCGCCTTTCACCCATGCGCCCGTGACCAGCCAATCCGTCCCCAACACCGCTACGGGTCCAAAAAAAACAAAGGCCGTTACTTCGCCCCAGGGCGTGTAAGCAATGGGCTTGGGGCCACCCATGTAAGCCAAAGCCGCCAGCAGTGAAAGCGCACCAATGGCCAATACTGTCCAGCCCCGGTAAGCCACCAAGGCCACGCCCACACTTGTAGCCACCAGGGACAGAATGAGGATTGCCCAATGTACCTGGTTCGCGTCCAGCCAGCCCAGCGCAGTGGCCCGGGGCAGGCCAATCCGAAGTCCATCCTTCTCTGCGCCACGTTCGGTGTATCCCACGTCATTTTGCAAATTGGTGATGACCTGCATGAGAACAGCTGCCGCCAGCGCAAGCCAGGCTGCAAAACCATCAAAGGTGCCAGATCGGGCGTACCCCAACGCAGTTCCCAGAATGACCGGCCCCAAGGCCATCGGCAGGCTGGCAGGTCGAACCGCTGTGGTCCAGGCTTGAATTGACCCTGGTGAGACAGAAGCGACGGGCGAAACGTGGACAAAGGGTTTCATTGAATCTTGATGCAGATCAGAGGCATTGATACCCCTATGGGTATTATTGTCTCTGAGGGTTGCAATGTTTGCAATGCCGGTTTCAACATCAAGGAGATCGTTGCCATGAAACTTTTAACCGATTTATTGTCCACTGATTACGGTCTGATGAGCTTGGCAGTGATTGTCTTCATGCTGGGCATGGCCGTCTGGTTTCGGGCGTTTTTCAAACGGCATATGGCCGAAGATGAAAAGAATGCCGGTTTGTAAACGAGGCGATCAACGATGAGTACCTTTGAACACGCCGGGCTGATTCAAAACATCAACCAAAACTTGGGGACATTCCGAAAATCGCAACCCGAAGCCATGACTGCTTTTGGCCAATTGGCACGGGCTGCCATGGCCGAGGGCAGCATCACCGCCAAACACAAGGAACTGATGGCGCTGGCGATTGGAATCACCCAGCATTGCTCTGGGTGTATTGGATTTCACGTGAAGGCGCTGATCAAGCTGGGCTGCACCAAACCGGAGTTGGAAGAAATGCTGGGCGTTTGCGTTTATATGGGCGGTGGCCCTGCGCTTATGTACACGGCCGAAGCATTGGCCGCCTGGGACAGCATGTCTTCACCTGCCTGATCCAATCATTGCCCAAGCGCAATCACGCGCGACTTCACCAGGCCTTCCAGTTCTCCAATGTAAGCGGCCAAGGTGTTGCCTTGTTGCTCTGCAAAGGCTAGCTGCCGTTTCTCGGATTGATTCAAAGCCTCTGCCAACCTGGACCGCTCCGTCACCGTCAAGTTGGAGATTTCCAAAAATTTCGCTTCCATGAAGGCGCGAAGTTCGGTGATGCGCGATGCCTCTGCCTTGTCAGTCAAAGTGCGCATGGCCTCCATTTCACGGGACTGTCGCCGTGATTCCAGCAGCGCGGTGGTTTGCACATAAATTGCAAATGCAAGAAACGCAAGAAACGTCAGCGTGATCCAGGCAATGAGTAACACACCCACTGAAACTTGGACCCTGGTGAACCCCAGATCAAACTCGTTCGTCCGCATGAGCATGTCAAGGTTCATGATTCCCAAGGCGGCACCTATGCTGACGAGCACCAGCATGGTGATGGAAACGATCTTCATTTTTGTCTCCTCAAGGTTTCGGGCGACCCAAGTGCGCCGTCAGATTCAGTATGCCCCTCAGCGCCACCAAGCCCGAAAGTCCACATGACGCGAAGGTAAACCGCAGAAGTCGGGCAGCTATGGATGAATGCCCTCGAAGTTCAGCAATGCCGAGCTGTCACAGTTCGTCAGGATTAGCCACCAGCCACTGCGCAGATGCCATGCTGGGCCAGACAATGTCTGCGTTCAAGCGGTCATTCACCGCCAGGCGCGCTTCAGCTACCTGGCGGCTATGGCCGTTGGCACGCATGTGACGGGCGATCAACCGGTTCATCGCCACATCCATGGGCACATCCAGAAACCAGCGCTCGTCGAATTGTTCCGCAAGATCCCAGCCGTGGCCCTTGTGCAGCAGGTACAAACCTTCGATCAATACCAACCGGGTTGAAGGCTCAACCTGCACTGCATCCGGCACCGGATCGCCCACGCCATGTTCAAACCCCGGCCAGGAAACTGGCGAAAAACCGCGCAAGGCTTGCAGGCGTTCGCCCAGACTGACCGGGTCAAATGTCCAGGGCGAGCCGCGCCGGGTCAAGGCAGCCACCGGGTCCGGGAACTGCGCCAGTTGCGCTTTGGTGAGGTGAAAACCATCCATGCCCAGTGCCACCGCAGTTCCCTGTCCAGCCTGGGCGTTGACGGCATCCGCCAATTGGGTGGCAACGGTACTTTTGCCCGAGCCCGGCAGTCCGGCCAGAGCGATGATAATGCGTTGGGGTGGATCGGTTGGATTGCCAAGCCGTTGCAGCAAATGGGGAACGGGTTCGAACAGTCGCTGGGGGGCGTTGGCGGCCATGGGGAATCACTGCCGGGTCAAAATCACGTGGGTGGCCAATGGCGTGCTCTGGTGCTGGGTGCAGGCATAGCCCAGGGCCGGCAGGTTCACCCCCTCAAAAAGCCGCTCGCCCGCACCGAGCAGGACAGGTGATATGGCGATGTGCATCTCGTCAATCAGGCGCTGGCGAAGGTACTGCTGGATGGTGTTGACCCCGCCCCCTACACGAATGTCTTTGCCACCGGCCGCTTCACGGGCGCGCTCCAGCGCAACGGCCGGACCCTCCGTCACAAAATAAAACGTGGTTCCGCCTTCCATGACCAGCGGCGCGCGGGCGTGGTGGGTCAACACGAACACCGGCACCTGATACACCGGGTTCTCGCCCCACCACCCGCGCCAGCTTTCATCCGGCCAAGGCCCACGGACCGGCCCGAACATGTTGCGGCCCAGAATCCAGGCCCCGAAATTATCGAAACCCCGAATGGCAAAGTCGTTGTCCACACCCGTTTCCCCATCTGCGTTGCCAAACACCTTTTGCTGGAACGTTCGAGTGGGCACTGCCCAGCCATGTAGCGACGTACCGCCCACGCCCAGGGGGTTGTTGATGTCTTGATCCGGGCCAGCGCCGAATCCGTCAAGGGAGATAGTGAAGCTTTCTACGCGCAGTTTGGACATGGTGTTGGGTGAGAGAGTGATTGAGTGGGTGAATACAAAAGTGGGTCAGTGATTTTTAACGTTGACGCCGGACTCTGGAAGCTCCTAGGCACGAACAGCCGCTTCAATTTCGGCCATGTCGATCTTCTTTTGCTTCATCATCGCTGCGATCGCCTTGGCCGACACATGCCTGTCGGCCTTCAATGTCAATTCTGTCAGCCGTTTCGGGAAAACCTGCCAGGACACCCCGTAGCGATCCTTGAGCCAGCCGCAGTGGCTTTCCTCGCCGCCATTGGTGGTCAGCGCGGTCCAAAGCCGATCGGTCTCTGCCTGATCGCCCGTTTCGACCGAAATCGACACGGCCTCTGTCAGGGTGAACATCGGCCCTGCATCGAGGATCTGATACGGCACCCCACCCAGTGTGAAGTCGATGAGCCAAGAAGTCCCGTCACCGGAGATATCGAAGGTCGCATCGATCCGGCTTCCCGGAATCAGAGCGCAGTAAAACGCTGCGGCCTCACGACCGCGACCGTCACGGAACCAGAGGCATGTGCGGATGGCATTGGTCACGGTGTTGCTCCTCGAGTCGTTAGATTGGTGAAGCAGTTTTGTGCTGCGTTGAAAGTGCACGGTAATGCATGGCGACCGCGCCATTGCGCAGCGGCTTGGCCGAGATCAACTCGAGCCGCCGCGTGCCGGGTAACCCGCTCTGGTACAAGGTCGGGCCATGACCGGCGATCCTGGGGTGAACGAGAAACAGGTACTCGTCGATCAGGTCCAGCCGGTCCAGCTCTGCCGCCAGCTTCCCGCTACCCAGGAGTACGCCCTCTGGTGTTGCGTCCTTGAGCATTTGAATGCCCGTGCGCAAGTCACCCGTGATGTGGTGGCTGTTGGTCCATGGGAAGTCCTTTCTCGTCGCGGACACCACGTACTTGGGTTTGGTCTCCAGTTTGACCGCCCACTCGCGTATCGCTGGCGGTGCGTCCTCGTCGCCGCGGGCAACCGCTGGCCAGTAGCTCTCCATCATCTCGTAGGTGGTGCGGCCCCACAGCATCGCCCCGCCCTCGTCCATAAGGCGGGTGAAGAAGGCATGGGTCTCGTCGTCGGCGATGCCTTCCTGGTGGTCGATGCAGCCGTCCAGGGTGACGTTGATACTGAAAGTCAAGAGTCCCATGGTGTTCTCCCTTCTGGATACGCAATGAGTCGCCCGCAGTGTGTGGCTCCAAGTGAACGCAACCAATTCGCGATGTACCCCCCAGTGTCACCTCAACCTTTGGGCAAACGGCGCGCACAGGCTTGCCGGGGGCACGTCCGTTAATTGAAGGGTTTATTTTCGCTGGTTCGAGTGATTCAGACTTCACTGGTCGTCAACCAGCCCTCTCATGATGAACCGCAAGCCTGGGCGTTGGTAAATTCACAAGGACCCTCACTTGACGTTTGCCTTCAACCGGCCAACAACTAAACGGCGTCAACAGCCCGCCACCAGTGCGAAACGGAACCCACTGACGAGCCAGCCTCCATCGCAAACTCAAAATAATTCCCCCCGCTGTTCGGTGGCTGGTCCCACTGGCGGCTGATGGGCAAGCCGGCCAGATGGCAATACAGCAAGGTGCCCACGGCCCCGTGCGAGACGATGGCGATGGCACCGGTCGACGTATCTCGCGCCACCAAGTCCGTCACCGCCGAAACAATGCGTGCCTGCGCATCCACCGCACGCTCCCAGCCCTTCACGGAGGTCTCAGGCTCGGCAAAGAAGTGGTTGGCCATGGCCTCGAACTCAGGCGGCGGCAGGAAGCCGGTGGACGATCGGTCGTTCTCGCCTAGCGCTTCGGCCATTTGCAGCGGCAGGTTCAGGTGATCACACACAATGCGCGCACCATCGATAGCCTTTTGCTCGGTGCTGCTGTAACACGCAGTCACCGTGCTGATCCACGGCAAGGCCAGCGCCTGTTTCATGCGGTCCAGGCCCACGGCAGACAGGGGCCACTGGGGCACCGGCACCTCGCGGCTGATGACGACGTTGGGGTGGGTGATGAAGTAGACGTGCCGCAACGTCATGACGGCTCAGCTTGCCCAAGCTCGCCATGCAGAGGCATCTTGGCGCCCACATGCACCTGGCCTCGCTTCTCGGCCAATTCCACCTGGCGTTGCCGCTCGGCATGGCCCTGCTTTTGCTCGGGCGTGGTCAAGTCATGGCAATGCGGGCAGCTCACGCCCTTGATGTATTTCGGCGAGGCGCGCTCGGCATCGCCCACCGGGTAGCGGCAGGAGCGGCACAACTCATACGGTCCGGGCGCCAGGCCGTGGCCTACGGAGACGCGCTCGTCAAACACAAAACATTCGCCTTGCCACAGGCTTTGCTCGGGCGGCACGGTCTCCAGGTATTTGAGGATGCCGCCTTCCAGGTGATAAACCTCGTCATAGCCGTGCATGCGCATCAGCGCGGTAGACTTTTCGCAGCGGATACCGCCGGTGCAAAACATGGCGACTTTGGGCTTCTTGCCCGTTACCTGAACACCAGAATCCAGCGCCCCGCCCTGCGCTTCCTGCGCCGCCACCCAGGCGGGCAAGTCAGCAAAGGTTTTGATGCGCGGGTCGATGGCACCCTTGAAGGTGCCAATGTCCACCTCGTAATCGTTGCGGGTGTCCACCAGAACCACGTCGGGATCGCTGATGAGTGCGTTCCAGTCTTGCGGCTTGACGTACTCGCCCGCCATCAGCGTGGGGCTGACACCGGGCACACCCAGCGTGACGATCTCGTTTTTCAGTCGCACCTTCATGCGCAAAAAAGGCGGCTCGTCAGCCCAGGCCTCCTTGTGCGTTAGTTCGGCCAAGCGGGGGTCGGCGCGTAAATGGGCCATCACGGCGCGCACGCCTTTCTCCGGCCCGGCGATGGTGCCATTGATGCCTTCGCTGGCCAGTAACAGCGTGCCTTTGACCTGGTTGGCCTCGCACACGGCCAGCAAAGGGGGCTTGAGTTCAACGTAGTCGGGCAGCGCCACAAACTTGTAGAGGGCGGCGGTGAGGAAGCGGGTCATAAAAATCAGCAAAAAAGAGAGACGTGTCCTATGGGGCGCCAAATCAAAGTGGCATGATCTGAACGGCATCAGGCTTTTGCAACCAGGCGGCAAATTCGTCGGCCAGTTGCTGGCTGGCGCTCACCGCCGTGGTCCAGGCCTTGACCCGACCGGCGAGGTCATTGCCGTAATGGGTGAAATCCTTGCGGTCCGGCAATTTGGCATTTGGCAGGGTTTTGACCCAGTCCGGGTTGGGCGCCAGCAGCAGCGTGGTGTCCAGGTGGTGGGTGGCTTTGTGCCGCCATTTCAGGCCCTTGTCCAGCCAGCCCGGCACCACGGCCTTCTGGAAATGCGGGTACAAAACCAGACCAGCACCGGCATTCTTAGAGTCCTTCAGGCCTGGAGTCCCCGTCTCTCCTGAATAGTTAGCTCTTGAATTCATAGCGGCATAGTTGAGGTGCAAGTGGTAGTCTGTGATGCCACCATCCCAATACGCCCCGGGCGGCGCGCCCGCGATGTTGTGCACGGACTCCAGTACGAAGGGGATGGAGCAGCTGGCCTGCAACGCTTCCATGAAGTTGGCGTTTGTTAGCGCCACCTGCCGCGTGCGGTAGTCCTGCGTCGCAAACGGCAAGGGCGCCTTGGCACTTGAGAACACCACGCGCTCCAGCCATGCGCCCATGGCCTTTCGGTTCACGCTGTTGGTCAGAAAAGCGCCCAAGTAGCCCAGTGGCGTGCGCACACCATGTTCGCGGCCCAGAATGTGGCGGCCACGTGAGGTGAGGATGTGCAGTTTGTAGCGCGGGTGGTTCAGCACCTCGTGAACACGCCCGCCGTAAAAATCCTGCAGGCTTTGGCCAAAGCGCTCGCTGACAAAGCGGGCCGACGGGCGCTTCTCGCCCGGCTTCAACTCGTAATGCTGGTGGATGTAGTCATGCTCCAGGCGCTTGAACGCCGTGACCGAATCATTCAAACCGGCGGTGGCCATGCGCCAGGCGCCAATGGAGGCGCCCACCAGATCCACCGGTTGGCTCGAACTGCGCCAGCCAGTCGCCAAAAATAAAACGGTCCAGCGGGCCCAGAATCAATCCCTTGGGGCCACCGGCGGCACCGGGGATGGTGCCAATGTCCGCAGCCTGAAGTCCATGGGTCTCAACATGCTGGCGGGCCAACGGTCCGCCGTAAATTCGCAGCGCCTGCATGGTCTACAACAGGGGCTTTCCTGGCAGTTGGGAGGCCCAGTCGATCGGGTCCTGCTGCAACACCATGTCAATGTCCAGCGCCAGCACCTCGCCCACCGCGCCGGGGAAGGTCACCGCCATTTCGCGTTGGCTCATGTCGGCCTCTTTGGCGCGGGCGCGCCAGCTGGCCAGGTGGATCACGCCAGCCAGCGGCTCGTAGGCAGTCGTCCTTGAACGGTGCGTACTGGTGTTCCAGCGCGTCCACGATGGGCTGGGGAAACAGCCATTTGCGCGCGTAGCCGGCACCCACCTGGGCATAGCAGTAGTCAAAATGGCGCATTTCCACTTTGGCGCGGTTGCGCATCCAGCGGCGCGGAGTCCTGTGTTCGATACGGGCCATTTCATCAGGCATGCCCAAATGCATGGCCAGTTCGCCGACCGCATGGATCAGGCCCGCGGTGAATGCCGCCTGCTGGTTTTGCCGCACCACACCGGCCAATGAGCGCGACACTTTGGCCACGTTCAGGCTGTAGTCCCAGAACTGGCCCAGGTTGATGCCCGCCACCGACTTGGGCGACGTAGTGCCCGCCGCCGCTGCGGCCATGGCGCGCATGTGGCTCAGGCTCGAGCACAGCCAGCGCCTCGGAGACGCTGTTGATCGTGCCCGAGAGCTGGAAAAAGCCGGAATTGGCAATCTGCAGCAGCCTTGCCGTCAACGCCGGGTCGGTGCTGATCAGTTGCGTGATCTTGCGCAAATCCGGATCGTCACCCGACAACTCGCTCAGCAGCAGTGCCACCACCTTGGGAATGCTGGGCAGGTCGAACGGCAAAGCCAACAGGGCGTCCAGCTTCATGCGGGGTTCACTTCGCAGTGGAATGACCGGGTTGGAATTTGCATGGTGTGATTATGAAGGGACCAACGAAAATTCGGGACGGCTGCCCTACTTTCGCAACCCCTGCAATTTGGAAAATGCGTCACCCATGGCAGTGCCCTGCTGCGCGGGTGCTGGCGAGCGATAGCCCCCACCACTGTTACTACCGCCACCCTGGCCACTGCCCTGTCCGCCGCCAAAGCCGCCTGACCTTGCTGGCTCAAAACGGTTGTCCCCGGGTGAATCCCGGCGCTGCGGTGCGGCCCCCAGCTTCATGGTCAAGGCGATGCGCTTGCGGGCCACGTCGACTTCCACCACCTGCACCTTGACGATGTCGCCGGTCTTGACCACATCGCGCGCATCGGTGACGAACTTGTGGCTGAGCTGGCTCACATGGACCAGGCCGTCCTGGTGCACGCCCAGGTCGATGAACGCGCCAAAGGCCGCCACGTTGCTGACCGTGCCTTCCAGCACCATGCCCTCTTTCAGGTCCTTGATGTCTTCCACGCCGTCATTGAAGCGAGCGACCTTGAAATCCGGGCGCGGGTCGCGGCCGGGTTTTTCCAGTTCGCCCAGGATGTCCTTGACCGTGATCACGCCAAACTGATCGTTGGCAAACAGCTCCGGGCGCAGGGCTTTGAGCATGTCGGCGCGACCCATCAAGTCGGCCACGGGCTTGGCCGTGTGCTTCATGATGTGCTCCACCACCGAATAGGTCTCGGGGTGCACGCCGGTCATGTCCAGCGGGTTGTTGCCATTGCGAATGCGCAGAAAGCCCGCGCTTTGCTCAAAGGTCTTGGCCCCCAGGCCTGCCACTTCCATGAGCTGGTCGCGGCTTTTGAAAGCGCCATGGATTTCGCGCCAGCGCACCACGGCCTTGGCCACGCTGCCCGAGAGGCCCGACACGCGGCTGAGCAGAGGAACACTGGCCGTGTTCAGGTCAACACCCACTGAGTTCACGCAGTCTTCCACCACGGTTTCCAGGCTGCGCGCCAGTTCGCTTTGGTTCACATCATGCTGGTATTGACCCACACCGATGGATTTGGGGTCAATCTTCACCAGTTCGGCCAGCGGGTCCTGCAGGCGGCGCGCAATGCTGGCGGCACCGCGCAGGCTAACGTCCACATCGGGCATTTCTTGACTGGCGAATTCGCTGGCGGAATAGACCGAGGCACCGGCTTCGCTCACCACCACTTTTTCAATGGTGTGTGACGACACCTTGGCGATGAGTTTGATCAGGTCCGACGCCAGCTTGTCGGTCTCGCGGCTGGCCGTGCCGTTGCCGATGGCGATCAGGTTCACGCCATGTTTTTCGCACAGCTTGCCCAGGGTGTGCAGCGAACCTTCCCAGTCCTTGCGCGGCTCGTGCGGGAATACGGTGGCGGTCTCCACCAGCTTGCCGGTGGCATCGACCACGGCCACTTTCACGCCGGTGCGGATGCCGGGGTCCAGGCCCATGGTCACACGCGGGCCGGCCGGTGCGGCCAGCAGCAAATCGCGCAGGTTGTCGGCAAACACCTTGATGGCGACTTTTTCACCTTCCTCCCGCAGCTTGGCGAACAGATCGCGCTCGGTGGACAGGCTCAGCTTTACGCGCCAGGTCCAGCCCACGCATTTGCGGATCAAATCGTCAGCCGCGCGGCCTTTGTGGCTCCAGCCCAATCGCAGCGCGATGCGCGCTTCGGCCAGCGAGACCACCGGGCCTGCTACTTTTTTGGTAGCTGACTTGTCAATATCAACGGGGACTCGCGGGTCATTTGGCTCGGGAAGCACGAGTTTGACGTCCAGAATCTCCAACGCGCGCCCACGGAACACCGCCAGTGCTCGGTGCGAGGGAACGCGGCCAATAGGCTCGTCGTAATCAAAGTAGTCGCGAAACTTGGCGACATCGGCGTTGTTTTCGTCCTTGCCCGCCATCAGTTTGCTTTGCAGCAGGCCTTCCTGCCACAGCCATTCGCGCAGGTTTTGCACCAAGGCGGGGTTTTCGGCCCAACGCTCACTGAGCAGATCGCGCACGCCGTCCAGCACCGCCTGCACGGTGGAGAAATCGGGTTGCTTGTCTTCACCCTCCACCACCGGGCGCATGGGAATCACATAGGGCACGGCGGCGTCCTGGGGCACCAGGTCCGGGTTGGCAAACAGCGCGTCGGCCAAGCGCTCCAGCCCGGCTTCCTTGGCAAGCTGGCCTTTGGTGCGGCGTTTGAGTTTGAAGGGCAGGTAGAGGTCTTCCAGCTCCTGCTTGGTGGCCACGGTGGCAATGGCCACACGCAGCGCGTCTGTCAACTTGCCCTGCTCGTCGATGGCTTTCATCACGGCGATGCGGCGGTCGGCCAGCTCGCGCAGGTAAGACAGGCGCAATTCAAGTTCGCGCAGCTGGATGTCGTCCAGCCCGCCGGTGACTTCTTTGCGGTAACGGGCGATGAAGGGCACGGTGGCGCCACCGTCAAGCAGCTCGACGGCAGCGGTGATTTGGTCCTCCCGGACCCTGATTTCTGTGGCCAGTTGGCGAGTGATGCTGTGCATGGGGAGGCGCCTGGCGGCGCAAAAGAAGGGAAAGTATGAGAACGGAGTCTGAACGCGTCGGTGCGACGCAAGCGCGGGAGTTTGCCACATTCAAAGGGCGCTTCATCCCAGGGTTTGTTGTAAGAAACGCCGGGCGGCGCAGACTAAACACTATCGCCCAAACTGGAGAACCGACATCATGAAAATAGCTACATTTGTGATAGCAAACTTTGCAATACTGGCGGGGACAAGCATGGCTTTTTCCATTGCAAATGCAGCGGACACTTGTTCCGTCGCCTCTGGCGCTACCCGCACGCCGGTGATTGAGCTGTACACGTCTGAAGGTTGCAGCTCTTGTCCGCCGGCCGACAAATGGTTGTCCACACTCAAGGCGGCTCCCGCATCTGCAACTACGCCGGCCCCGGTTGTCATGGCGTTTCACGTGGGATATTGGGACTACATCGGCTGGGTTGACCGCTTTGCCAGCCCGGCCTATACCTCGCGCCAGCGGCAAGTTGCTGTGCAAAACGGCCAAAACGGCATTTACACCCCGCAAGCGGTGCTTAATGGGCGCGACTGGCGAAACTGGGGGCGTCTGCCTGCCAATCAGGAACCGGCGGGTGCCAACATCAGCCTCAAGCAGGTGGCGCCCGACCAGTTTGAAGCGCTGGTGACGCCCGTCGCGGGGCCGTCTTCCAACTGGTCTGCCTATTGGAGCGTGACCGAGAACGGCCACAGTTCGAAGGTGAAGTCGGGTGAAAACGCGGGGGAATTTTTGCAGCATGACTTTGTGGTGCGCCAGTACACCCCGGTGGGCGACTATCCGGCCGACCCCAAAGCCCCCCAAAAACTGACGTGGCGAAGCATTGCTGCAACCCCGGGCCATGCGCGCCAAATCAACCTGGTGGTGTTTGACCCCCGAACGGGCAAGACGCTGCAGGCCGTCTCCGCAGGCTGTTAAACCGGCGGGCCGCTGTGCGACACTGAACCGGATCCACCGACTGAACTGGCGGACTGTTTCCTGTGTTTTGAATTGAAGGTGGCTGGCACATGCGGAAAATTTGGGTGGCTGTGGCGGTATTGGTCGTACTTGGCCTGGGTATTTTTCTAAGCCTTCCCCAACTGGTCCAAAGTGAAAAGTTGCACACTGCAGCCACTGGCAGCGGTGGACACATTCGCATCGTGCCCAGCCAGGCTGACCTGGCCGACGTTTTCAAAACCCAAACGCCAACCAGTGGCAAGCTGGCCGCCCTGTTGGCCACGGAAGTGCTGCATCCGCTGGAGGCCAAAAAAATCATTGTGGACCTGGCCCACGCCTCACCCAAAGTGATTGACGATGTGCTGGCCATGGCATAACGCCCGATGATGGTCTCGCACACTGGCGTTCAGGGCAACTGCCCCGGGCCGCGCAACCTCAGTGACGCCCACGTCAAAGCTGGACGCCGGGTTTAGCGAGAGTGAGATTGCCGCGGCGATGGGCGGCAATGGACGGCGGTTTTTGATGGCGGAGTTGCCGGAGCGGTGAACAAACAAACAGTGACTCAATTGTCAAAGCCAACAGAAAAGCCAGAGCACCTCAGGCCGAATGCCAAAGATCTAATTATTACTTTTTGTAAGAGATGAAGGCATCTATTCCAGACGGATATCCATTTGCATCATTCGGGCCAGCACCAAGGATTAGCAGCGTACCGTTTGTATAAAACGTGTTTTTGCCACTTGATGCAATCGGCGCAACCGCGCTAACGTCGGCCCAATCTGCTGAGATGCCGCCGCTCACGATTTTCGGGCCAGTCAGGGTGATACTTCCGTTTTCTACGATAAAAGAAAAAGGTACATCTGAGCAGTCCAAAGCGACGTGACGGTCCGCGCGAAAAGTGTAGGAAAGCGTCGTTTCTCCAGTTTTTCCAAAAACCAGTGTCTCTTTAACTCGTGCTGCACCAACCGCACTCGTTCGGGGTCGATCGGTGGAAGGAATACATTCAGCCCAAGTGCCCACATATTTGCTGGCTAAGTCAACGACGGGCACTGGTGTGGGTGCTGGTGCGGCTGATCCGCCGCCTCCGCATCCGACTAACGCTGAGGACAACAGCACAAATAATGAAGTAATTTTTGGAATCACAAGTACCCTGAGAGAAAAAATAAGAAATTGATATTTTTGGCATTGTTACAGAAAGTAATACGCACCTTTTGCGAAGTTGAGTGATATTTCTTTGGTCGGTTACTAGCTAGCCAGATTCAAGTCAGCCTTGTGCCGGACATAAAAAAGTGCTCGGATCAATTGCTGTCAATCTCAATCTGCCCGCAGCGCCTTTTTCAACTCGATGCCCAACTCCGGTTTGCCCGCGAACGGGTCAGTCGGGTTGCGCACCTGAAGGATGTCTTCCATGCGGGTCTGCACAGACTTGATGGACTTGGGGTGGCTGTAAATGTAGAACTGGTTGGCGGCAATGGCGTCGAACACCATTTGTGCCACGTCGGCGGCGCTGACCTTGCCGCTGCTCACGGCCTTGTCGCTCATGGCCTGACCGATGAGCTGGCTTTTGGTGAGTTTGGCACCCACGTCTGACAATTCTCCGGGCCGGTTGCGGCCACTTTGTGTGATGCCGGTGGGTACAAAGAATGGGCACAACACGCTGGCGCCGATCTGGTCGGTCACCAAAGCCAGGTCCTGATACAGCGATTCACTTAAAGAAACCACCGCGTGTTTGCTCACGTTGTAAATACCCATGTTGGGGGCATTGAGCAAACCCGCCATGCTGGCCGTGTTGACAATGTGGCCCTGGTAGGCCGGGTCTTTTTTGGCGG
>CAVVSV010000019.1:0-37489 GCA_963750805.1 uncultured beta proteobacterium | reverse complement strand
TCCGCTTTCGCCATTGCCTGCATTGTTATTCACCACGGTGAGGTCTTTGGCACCCTGGGCGATCAGGCCGTCAATCAGTTCGTCAGGAATACCGGCGGTTCCAAAACCGCCAATCATGACGGTGGCGCCATCCTGTGTGCCTTCAAGCGCTTCGGCAACTGAATTGGCAATTTTGTTGATCATGGGTTGATTAGGACAATCGGAGGCGTGATGTTAGCGCCCAAGCGACAATCCGGTTTATGTTGTTTCAGCCCTCTCAAGCCGATGTTCGCCGATTTTTTTGCGCCACCTATGCCAAAGCGCGAACCGACCAACCCATGGAAGCGATAGAAACCATCGCCAGCTTGTGGATTGACGAACACCCCGAGTACCACGCAGAGTTGGCGGACGTGGACGCCGCACTGCTGAAAATGTCCGACGAAGACGCAAGCAAGACCAACGCCTTTCTGCACTTGTCGATGCACCTGTCCATCAGTGAGCAATGCAGTATTGACCAGCCGCGCGGCATTCGCCAGGCCGTAGAACTGCTGACGGCGCGACGCGATTCGCTGCACCATGCCCATCATGAAGCCATGGAATGCCTGGGGCAAATGATCTGGGAAAGTCAGCGTGCTGGCCGTCCGCCTGATGGGGCCGCCTACATTGACTGCGTCCAACGCCATGCCACCCGCGACTGATCTGAAGACCTGAGAAAACACCAGAGTTGCTTCAAGATTTATAGCAAACTACTGATATCCCACAGAGACTACAAGCAGAAAAGCCGCTCAATGAGCGGCTTTTCTGCTTTGAAAGTGCGAATCAGGGCTTAGCGGAACTTTGACTCCGGCACTGTCTTGAGTTCACCGGGCAAGGAACTCACATACCCAGCCAATTCTTTCAATTCATTGTTGGAAAACTGCTTGGCAACACCGCCCATCACGGCATTGGCACGGCCGACATTGGCGTTGTTTTCAGCCTTGTAGGACTTGAGCGCCACGAAGAGATAGTCCGCGTGCTGGCCGGCTATCTTGGGGTAGGTGGGATCAATGGGCTTGCTGAAATTGTCACCATGGCAAGAAACACAGGCGCCCTTCTTGAGCAACTCAGCCACCTTGCCGGAGCCTTCAGGTGCTTTTTCAGGTGCTGCAGCGCCTGCCACCACGCCATGGGTTTCGTAATAGGCGGCGACATCCGCCATGTCCTGATCACTCAGCGACTCGCCAATGCCACGCATAGTGGGGTGCCTGCGATCGCCTTTTTTGTAGGCGTTCAAAGCCGAAACAATGTATTTGGAACCCTGGCCGGAGATTTTCGGAACCTTGTAAATTTCAGGGAAACTGGCTTGGTAGCCAATGATGCCGTGGCAGCCAATACACATCGAGATTTTCTTCTCACCAGCTTTGGCATCCCCTTTTACTTCTTGAGCCAAGGCGGAAAAGGTCGTCACAGAAGTGACAAGCAAAGCTAAAAAGGGCAATATCAGTTTCTTCATTTTGCGCGGACAATCAAGCGGTGAGGGGTGTAAGACGACTGCTCGATTATATCGACGGCTGGCACGCCACCCAATCTCACACCCCGGTTTCCATCGCCATTTTTCTGACACTTTGCTCGAACATGAAATTTCAAGGCTCCAAAAATTACGTCGCGACTCAAGACTTGATGCTCTCCGTGAACGCGGCGATCACGCTTCAGCGCCCTTTGTTGGTCAAGGGAGAACCCGGAACAGGAAAAACAATGCTGGCGGAAGAAGTGGCACAAGCACTGAACATGCCTTTGCTGCAATGGCACATTAAATCGACCACCAAGGCCCAACAGGGTTTGTATGAATATGACGCCGTGAGTCGGCTGCGTGATTCCCAGCTTGGTGACATTGATGGCGGAGAAAAAGTGAAGGACATTCACAACTACATCGTCAAGGGTGTGCTGTGGCAGGCTTTCACGACAGACAAGCCTGTGGCGCTGCTGATTGACGAGATTGACAAGGCCGACATCGAGTTCCCCAACGACTTGTTGCGTGAAATCGACCGGATGGAGTTTTATTGCTATGAAACCCGCGAGTTGATCCGCGCCAAACACCGACCCTTGGTGTTCATCACCTCCAACAACGAAAAAGAGCTGCCGGACGCATTTTTGCGCCGCTGCTTTTTCCACTACATCAAATTTCCGGATGCGGAGACGATGAAACAAATCACAGAGGTGCACTTCCCTGGCCTCAAAAAAGAACTGTTGACCGCCGCCATGAAGACGTTTTATGACGTTCGCAATTTGCCGGGGCTCAAAAAGAAGCCGTCAACCAGCGAATTGCTGGACTGGCTGAAACTGCTGGTGGCTGAAGACATTCCGATCGAGGCCCTGCAAAGCAAGGACGACAAAGTTGCTGTTCCACCTTTGGTCGGAGCACTTCTGAAAAACGAACAGGATGTGACCTTGTTTGAGAAGCTGGTGTTCATGCAACGCCACAACCGCTAGCGAGATTTTGGGCATGAACGGCAAATCATTGTTGATCGAAGGCTTGAGTGATGCCGCTGGTTTCGTCGGCGGGTCTCTGGCCGGTTTCTGGTTGGGCAACCTTTTGGGGCTGGAACTGATGGCGCCCGGTTACAGCAATGGCACCATTGTGGCGATCGTGCTGGTGGGTTTGGGGGGAGGCCTTGGCCTTCAAATGGCGCGGCGCCTTCGGGCCGGGGGCAGCAAAGATCGGGAGGAGTAAATTGGCTTTTGTCGAACCTGTGAATCTGGAGGCCAACGGTATCAAGTTGGTGCCGTTGACCTTGGCGCATGAAGAGGGCCTGAGAGCCGCAGCGGCCGATGGTGAACTTTGGAATATTCGCGTTACGTCCGTTCCCGAGCCTGATCAGACCCGGAGATACATTGAGGATGCGCTGGCAATGCGGGAAGCAGGTAACCGTTTTGCTTTTACAGTGACCGATGCAGCGACTGGCACTGTGCTGGGCTCCAGCAGTTACCACGATATTCTGGCCGCCGTGAAGCGCGTTGAGATTGGCTACACCTGGTATGCGAAACGTTGCCAGCGCACCCACGTCAACACCACCTGCAAACTCCTGTTGATGACTCACGCCTTCGAGACGCTGGGCTGCCACGTGGTGGGTTGGCGCACCGATAACTTCAACCATGCGTCACAGCAGGCGATAGAGCGGCTGGGCGCGCGCAAAGACGGTGTGATTCGTGGTCACGCGCTGCGCCGCGACGGCACCATTCGCGACACCGTGATGTACAGCTTGCGCAGTGGTGAGTGGCCGGAGGTCAAAACGCAATTGCTTTATTTGCGGGACAGGCAGCGATAGGCCCAGAACGATGACAGGAGCGTCACCATGCTGATCGACTTTTTCTACACCTTGCGCTCGGCCAAGTTGCCAGTTTCGGTCAAGGAATACCTCACTTTGCTGGAAGCCCTGCAGAAGGGGGTCGTCGGGCCCATGGCTGCCGAACCTGAAGATGATGAAGAACCGTCGGGTTACAAAATAGACGACTTCTACTACCTGAGCCGAACAGCGCTGGTTAAAGACGAAAAACATTACGACAAATTTGACCGCGCCTTTGCGTCCTATTTCAAGGGCGTGGAAATGATTGCGGATTTCACCAAAGACATTCCGCTGGAATGGCTGCGCAAAAATCTGGAACTGGAACTCAGCCCCGAAGAAAAGGCCAAGATTGAAAAGATGGGCTGGGATGAGTTGATGGAAACGCTGAAAAAGCGTTTTGAAGAACAGAAAGAACGCCACGAGGGTGGCAGCAAGATGATTGGCACGGGGGGCACTTCACCGTTTGGTGCCTATGGCCAGAACCCGCAAGGCATACGGATCGGTCAGGACAAAAGTCGAAACAAGAGCGCCGTGAAAGTGTGGGACCAACGCGCTTACAAGGATTACGACGACACCCAGGAGCTTGGCACGCGCAACATCAAGGTCGCACTGCGCCGACTGCGCAAATTTGCCCGCGAAGGCCACGTTGAAGAGCTGGATTTGGACGAAACCATCAGCAAGACCGCGGCCAATGCCGGCTGGCTGGACATTAAAATGCGGCCCGAACGCCACAACAACGTCAAAGTTCTGCTGTTGATGGACGTAGGCGGCACGATGGACGAGCACATTGCGCGGGTCGAAGAGATGTTTTCGGCCACCAAGACCGAGTTCAAACACATGGAGTTTTATTACTTTCACAATTGTGTTTACGACTTCATGTGGAAAAACAACCGCCGCCGATTCAGCGAGAAGTTTGCGACGTGGGACATCATTCGCAAATACAACAAGGATTACAAACTGATCTTTATTGGTGATGCCACCATGAGCCCCTATGAAATTTTGCAACCTGGGGGCAGTGTGGAGTACAACAACGAAGAAGCTGGCGTGGAATGGCTTCAGCGACTGACCAGCGCATTCCCGAAATTTGCATGGATTAACCCCGAGCCGCAGGGTGTGTGGCAGTATCGTCAAAGTATCAGCGTCGTACAGCAAATCATGAATCAGCGCATGTTCCCTCTCACGATCAAGGGTCTGGAGGAAGCGATGCGTCTGCTGACAAAATAGCTGGATGAGCAGGGGCCGCCTTCACAGACCATTCACCGACACGGCGGTTCGAGAGTTAGACGGGGCCTTGACGCTCAAGTGGCTGGCCCTGTGTCCCGTTTTGCTGGCTCTGGCACTCACGTTTCCCGGCGCAGCCCGGTCGCAGACGGTTCAGACCGCATCTGATTCATTGGCTTCGCCTGGCCACCCAGGATTCACCAGTACCCCTGGCATTTGACATCGAGGTCAATGCACCTGCCGACATTCAGGCATTTCTCCTGCGCCACATTGAATTGCAACGCTATCGGGAATTGTCTAACCTGGACGCTACCGAAATGAACAGGCTGTTGGCCGCCGCACAACTGGATGTCCAACATCTGATGCAAACCTTGGGGTATTTTTCTGCCAGAGTTTATGCAACCTCGACGGAATCTCCCCAAAATGCAGCCGCGCGTCGTCACGTCGTTATTGCAGTGGAGCCAGGCCTTCCCGTCAAAATAGCCAACATCACTGTTGACTTCATTGGTGAAATTACCCACGATGAGACAGCTCAAACGCAGCGTCGCTCCATTGCAGAGCGGGCGACCTTGTCGCCAGGCACAACGTTTACACAGGCAGCTTGGGACACCATCAAGACGCAAGCGCTGCGGCAATTGACATCTCAACGCTACCCAAACGGTGCGATTGCCACAAGCCGCGCGGACATAGACCCCCAAGCCCGAACCGCCACCTTGAAAGTTGTCCTGGATTCGGGACCCTTGTTCAAGCTGGGCTCACTGCAAATTACCGGGCTGCAACGATTTGACTCGGAATTGGTCACCCGCTTGGCGCGCCTGACACCGGGCGCACCCTATGACCAGGGGCAGTTACTTGAGGCGCAACAACGTCTGGTGGAGAGCGGTTTTTTTGACTCGGTTTTTGTCGCCATTGACACAGAAGGCGCCCCAAACCATGCACCTGTCAAGGTGGAACTTCGTGAGGCCAAACTGCAAAAAATTGTGCTTGGCGTTGGGGCCAACACAGACGGTGGCCTGCGATTGTCGGCAGAACACACACACCACAAAGTGCCGGGTATCAATGCAAGGGCTGTGTCCAAATTGTCTTTGGACCGCACGACGAAATCACTGGCGTCTGAACTGACTTCACCGCCCGATGAAACAGGGACGCAATGGGTGACTTCTGTATTGTTTCAAAGCCAGGTGTCAGGCAGCTTCGATGTGGATAGCCAGCGCTACCGGTTGGGAAGATCCCAAATGGGAGATCGGGTTGACCGCAACTACTACCTTCAATTCGACAATGCCAAAAAGTATGGCGACGGTTTGTCTTCCACCGCCAGCGCACTCACGGTCAACTATGCGTGGACACAACGCAACTTTGACAGCCTCCCGTTCCCTTCAAGTGGTTACGGACTGGGGGCCGAACTTGGTGGTGGTATCACTTTGCAAAATACACGTCAGCCATTTTTGCGGGCCCAAATCAAATGGGTGAATTTATGGCCATTGGGCGGCACCGTCGCGGATGCGCAGGCCCGCCGGCAGACCGGGCGGATTGCCCTTCGCGCTGAAGCTGGGGTCGTATTGGCCAGAGAAGGCGCGGAACTGCCCGCGACTCAACTTTTTTTGACGGGTGGCGATACATCGGTGAGAGGGTACGGTTTTCGCGCCATTGGCGCCGAGGCGATAAATGGCACGATCACACCCGGGCGCTATATGGCCGCGGGCAGTATCGAGTGGCAACGCCCCATTGTGGTCAATGACAGGCCCACGGATTGGGAGAGTACCGTTTTTCTGGACACTGGCGCTGTTGCTGACACGCCCGGCAGTCTGGTCGCCAAAGTGGGGGTCGGAGCAGGTGTTCGCTGGAAGAGTCCGGTCGGTCCGCTTCAAATCGATCTGGCATATGGCCTGGCAGCCAAAGAATTGCGGCTTCATTTGAGCGTAGGGTTTACGTTTTGATGACGAGGCGCAGACTTGTCTTTTGGGCGAGTGGCTTCGTACTGGTGCCCTTGGCCATCACGGTGTTGATATTGCTGGCGGCATGGCACTGGACCGCAAATGACTCCTCTTTGGTCACCACCATCCAGTTGTTTTCCCGATTTCTGCCAGCTCATCAGACCCTGATCGCTGATGGCGTGGCGGGTACTTTAAGAAGTGGGGGGCACATCCAGCACCTGCGCTGGAACAACAATGGCATGGTCGTTGACGTACAGCAAATTGACGTGCAATGGCGGCTTGAAGAACTGCTTCAACGCAAACTGCAAGTTGATAGCCTGCACATTGCGAAAGTACTCGTCGATGACAAGAGTCCGGCGACGCCGCAACGCCCCATCGAAGCGTTGTCATTGCCCCTGCACGTCGATTTGGAATTCAGAATAGACGACTTGCAATGGTCCGGGGGAACGCCTGTCTCATCTGGCGACACCACGAGTTTGAAAAATTTGGCGGGGCGCTATCAATTTGGAGGACTGCAACACAAGCTTCAAATTACAAACGTCAATTTGGCCGAGGGCCAATACGATGCTCTGGCCACCTTGTCGGTCCAAACACCTTCGGCGCTTGACGTCTTCATCAAGGGGCGCGTCGCGGCACCTGTGCCGGGCAGCACGTTGAGCTTGCCTTTGGGTGCAACTGCCTCTATTCAGGGAACAATTGCAGGAGCCGACACCACTTTGTCGATTTCAGGAGTTATCGCGACCCATTCCTCCCAGCATAGCAATGACAAAAATAGTGGCGCGACAGGCGCCAACGTTTGGGCGCATATCAAACCCTGGGCAGAACAGCCCATTCAGGATGCTTCCGCTGAATTTTCCGGCATTGATTTGGCTAGCTTTTGGCCGGTGGCGCCGAGGACTCAGCTCAGCGGAAAAATGTCAGTTCACCCAGATTTACCCAATCCAGAAGTCGACAAGTCCAGATCTCCTTCCTGGAAAGCCGAAATTGAAGTAGCCAACAAAGGGAGCGGGCCATGGGATGCCGGACGGTTGCCGCTTGACGACGCACGGGCTCAACTGGACTATGCAGGTGGGCAATGGTTGGTGAAGTCACTGGATATGCAACTGGCAGGAGGACAGCTAAAGGCAACGGGCAGCTTCAACATGCCCGTGGAAAAGGACGGCAAACCCATTGGAATACCCAACTGGCAAACCCGGGCTTCGTTACTGAATATCAACCCAGCGAACTTGCATTCCGCTTTGGCAATTGGCAATGTGGGCGGAAAACTAGCCGCCACTGGCAGCGGCAATGGCAATCAGCAAGTGGTTGAGTTTGATTTTCAGCTCACAAATGGCAATCCAGCGAACCGCACCATCAAAGTAGAGCGGAAGTCAAAGACTGAGCATTCCAGTAGATCCAAAAATTTTTTGCTGAAGAACGCGTCCGCGAAGGGCAAATGGCTGGGCAGTTGGCAAAACGGAAAAGTTGCACTGCAGACATTGCTGATGCAATCTGATGACGCCTTGCTGGAGGGGCAGTTGGAAGTTACCCCATCAGTCAAACACGCTGCTGGGCACCTGCAATTGACGGCCCCGGGCAGTCAAATTCAATTGAAAGGAAACGCTGGCGCGGCCCGCGGCAGTGCTGAGTTTTCGGTGAACGTGGAGGACGCCGCAAAGTTCAAACAGTGGCTGGAAAAACTTCCTTCGGCTCCTCAACAATGGGTCGCGCAGCAAATACAAGGTAGCGCCAACGTTAAAGGGCGCTGGGAGGGGGGGTGGCAAAAGGCGGACATGCGAATAGAAAGCCAATGGTCTATACCTTTGATAGTGCTGGCCGCTTCTCCACAAACTGGACAAAACGCGCTGACATTGAGGGACGTTAAGGCCGACGTGAACGGGAACCTGATATCACTGATCTTCAAAACAAGTGGACAACTTGACTACGGCGGCAACCAATTCAAGGTTCAGACTCAATTCAACGGATCCAATAATTCCGAGAGGAGTTGGACAGGTCAGATCGACCAATTGCAACTGCAATGGCAGCGGCCCCAAACCGTTGACGCCATGGTCTGGTCAGCACAAATCCAACAGCCCATCCGGGTGGCACTCCAACGAATTTCTAAAAATACAGGGACTGATTCATTGTTCGAAGCCGCGGGCGCGGACATTGCCCTCAAAGGGCCACCAGGTACAGCCGCAGTGGGGCTGACTTTTCAACCTATACGCTGGCATCGCAATGGCGAATCGAATGAGGTAAGTTCCGCGGGGCAATTGAAGGGGTTGCCCTTGGCCTGGATTGACCTACTTGCAGGAAATCCGCTAAGCAACACGAGTTTGAAGGGTGACCTGATTTTTGACGGTGACTGGAATGTTATTGCCGGTCGCACATTGAGCGCAAAAGCGACCATCGCAAGGCGAAGCGGCGATCTCAAATTGCAAATTGGCCCTGATTCCGGCAATGCGACCGATACAAAAGACATCATAGTCACTGCTGGCATTCAAGTGGCCAGTATTTCAATGTCGACTGATGGCAAGGATGTGAGTGTCGATGCGCACTGGAAAAGCGAACGAGCGGGTATCGCGCATGCGCAGTTCAGCACCGAGCTGCTTCACACTGCAAAGGGTTGGCAATGGCCCGCAGCAGCTCCAATCAAAGGAACGTTGGAGGCGCAGCTACCCCAACTGGGCGTTTGGTCAAACCTGGCACCTCCCGGCTGGCGCATGGTGGGAACACTTGACGCCAACTTGACACTCGATGGAACTCGACTGGAGCCCTATTGGCGCGGGAATTTGAACGCAGACAATCTGTCATTGCGCTCCATTGCAGAGGGCATTGAGTTCACCAACGGCACATTGCGAAGTACATTGAATGGACAACGCCTGGACATTGAATCTTTCACGCTTTCAGGCGCAGACAGTGGAAAAAGCCCGGGAGGACAACTCAGCGGAAAGGGCTACGCATCGTGGCCATTTTTGGGAAAAGCATCATCCTCAACCGAATCGGGAATTCAACTTGAAATGAACCTTCAGGCAAACGCGCTGAGGGTTTCAGCGCGTGCTGACAGGCGTTTGTCAGTCTCCGGGCAGTTGCAAGTCCTGTTGAACAGAAAGTTGGTAAAAGTGAGGGGAGCGGTTCGCGCGGATCAGGCACTGTTTGCCCTGCCCGACGAAAACGCGCCCAGTTTAAGTAGTGACGTGGTTATCAAGTCGCCATTGACGCCTGGTAGCGCAGCGCAAAAGGTGGCGGCAAATGATCGCGACATTGCAGTCACTCCGCAAAAATTTGCAGACATTGATATCTCGTTTGACATGGGGCCCTCCTTTCATATCGAGGGACGCGGTTTGACAGCGCGACTTTCTGGATCCTTGAATCTGAGCAGCTCTGCGGCAACCAAAGGTGCGCCTCAACTGGTCGGCACGCTGAATGCCGTTGGCGGCCAATATAGTGCTTATGGACAGAAGCTGGATGTGGAGTCAGGGGTCCTTCGGTTCACGGGCCCTTTTGACAACCCGTCGCTCGATATATTGGCGATCCGACCCAACTTGCCAGTGACGGTTGGCGTACAGGTCACAGGTACGGCCTTGTCGCCACGAATACGCTTGTACGCCCAGCCCGATTTGCCTGATGCTGAAAAGCTAGCCTGGCTTGTTCTGGGCAGATCAGCGGCCAATGGCGGTGCAGAATCTGCGGCCTTACAACAAGCTGCTCTGGCTTTGATGGGGGGGAAAGGCAAAGGATTGGTCGGCAGCTTGACGGACGCCCTCGGTCTCGACGAGTTGTCCTACAGGGGATCCGGCACCAATTCGGATGGCAGCACCACCTCGGCTGCTGTCACCCTGGGCAAAAGGATCTCACGCAATTTTTACATTGCCTACGAGCACAGCGTCGCAGGTACTTTGGCAACAGTCTACATCTTTTATGACCTGTCCAAACGTCTCACACTCAGGGCACAAACAGGTGAGCAAAGTGCAGTTGATTTGATATTCACTGTCCCCTACGACTGACTGTCAGATGGCGAATGCATGCAACTACAATCCGGCGTCCTCCTTGTAGTTCAATGGATAGAACGAGTGCCTCCTAAGTGCTAGATACAGGTTCGATTCCTGTCGAGGGGACCATTTAATGGTCTCAAAATGCGTAGTAAGGACCAGTACCCAAGGTTGAAGATTGCCCTTCGATACCGACAAACACTCTTCGACCGTAGAAAAATGGCAGCCCCCAATCGAAAATCCGGCTGTCATTGATGCTTCCGGACAATGTAGGTAAAACAGATTTTGTCCCGCCGGAAAAGAGCGAGTTCGCGTTGTCGATCGAAAACGAAACAGGCGCTGTCACTCCGTTTCGACCAACCAGGGTTGCAGCCAGTGGCGTTGTCGTCGCAGGGCAATAGAAACCAGTCCGTCCGGCACCTGCACACAGGGGTATTGAGGCGGCATCAAAATAGATTCCATTGGAGCCGGTATCGATAAAACTGCTGGTCAAGTTCCTGCCTTGAAACGAGGTTGCGACCAACCCGGTAGAACCAGTTGTCAAAATGGCACTTGATGCAAACTGGTTGTTGGCCTGCGTGTTGATACCAAAATAGACGGCGCCTTTCAGACTAAGTGCGCCTGAAGGGGCCACTGCAGGCAAATCCACAACCAAGCCGTTGTTGTCGAACGCGAAGAGAGCTACAGGATTTTTAAGCTGTGTGGTGAGTGGATTGGTTGAGCCAACCATCGCAGAACAACTTCCATTGGTGCAGGTGAAATAAATTCCGTTGTTGGCATTTCCCACACATGCCGACCCACAGTCCTCCTTGAGCAAACCTATGCCCAAGATACCCTTGGCGCCTAAGGCGGCAATTGAATTGATTATGGTTCCCGACGAGCAGGTGCTGGCCAAACCAACGAAGGAAGGGTCAGCAATGATTTGAATGGGAATATTTGAAGCTAATTTCCCTCCCAAATACACGTCGGCGCCTACGACTGGGCCCCATGCGAATGTCAGGTCCACAAATTTTGCGCAATTGAGCAGTGGGAGTCCTCCAGCACCCAGAGCTCTGGACAAGCCCAATGAAGGTGCCACAACGGACGAGAGAAGTCTCAGACCGGTTGACCCTGTATCCACCAAAACATGATCAATAGTCTGGCACAAGGAAGTACCAGGCTGGCACAGGGTGACGTCCGCATACAAGCGATTGACATTGCCACTGGTCCCTGCAGGTCCGGCATCAACAGATATTGCCATCGCATTTTGGCCAGCGCCGGATGCCGTAGATGGCACTGATGACCCTCCGCCGCCACATGCAGTCAAAAGGCACGCCAACGCAAACATCAAGTACGTTTTCAATCGCATCCTATGGAAGAAAATCTTCAAGAGTGACACCGGCGGGAACTAAAGTAGGCACATAAGCATGTCCAAAAAAGTTTCGCATTCGCCCATTCGACCGGATCACTACGTCATTGCGGTCAACGTTGACAGGAGCCCGATAGTTCCCTTCTGACCGAGCTTGGTCAGTATGCGCCTTGAACCAACTGAAATAGGCACCCAATAGGGAAGCAAGGTCAGGAATTACCGGACCACTCCAATCTACTGCGAATACAAGACCATTCAAATCTGAATACTCTCTTATCAAGGTTCCACTTCCGAGTTGGGACTCAGTGACGATATAAAGAGACGGACGAATTGTCTTTAACCTATAGCCCGACGATGGACTTGCCTGCGTGACAGGAGAAATAGCGGATGACTGACCCAATACAGCCATCGCCGAACCTCCTGTGGCTAATGCAAGACAGGTGACGGAAATCTTCGCAAGAGAAATGCTATTCACACACTTTACACATTTCAGTCTGTCAAAGATTCAATGACTTCTTGCACCAATGAATCACTGGCACCCTTGACGACCGCATTGCCCGGCCCATCGAGAAGGACAAACTTGATTTCTCCGCCTTCAGATTTTTTGTCAGCGCGCATCAAATCTATGTATCGCTTCAAGTTGCCAACTGACTGCCCTGAAATAACTTGATCCAATTTTGGCCCCCGAACAGGAAGACCTGCTTTTCCAATCACATCAGTCAATCGCGCCACCAATGGAATATCAACCATTCCCAGCCGTGCCGAAAGGTTGGCTGCCATCACCATGCCACACCCGACGGCCTCACCATGCAGCCACTCACCGTAACCCATTCCTGTCTCAATGGCATGCCCAAAGGTATGTCCAAAATTGAGGATCGCCCGCAAACCAAAATCACGTTCGTCTTGTGAAACGATCCATGCCTTGATTTCGCAACTGCGCTTGACTGCGTACGCCATCGCCAGCGGATCACATGCCAAAAGCGGAGCGACGTTCGCTTCGATCCAGTCAAAGAATCCCATATCACTGATCGGGCCGTACTTGATGACTTCTGCCATGCCCGCAGACAACTCTCGGACCGGAAGAGTACTTAGCGTATTGATGTCACACACAACCATCAGCGGTTGGTAGAAGGCACCAATCATGTTCTTACCTAAAGGATGATTGATGGCCGTTTTTCCGCCCACCGATGAGTCGACTTGAGAAAGTAAAGTCGTTGGAATTTGAACAAAAGGAACTCCGCGCATGTAGCTAGCTGCAGCGAACCCTGTCATATCGCCTATGACGCCCCCCCCCAAAGCAAAAAGAATTGTCTTTCGATCACACTGATTTGCCAAAAGTGCGTCAAAAATCAAATTCAAGGTTTGCCAAGTTTTGAATTCTTCCCCTTCAGGGACCACCAAGGTCAATATTTTTTTATATTTGGATTTCAGCGCCTCGTAAAGACGCTGAGCGTACATGGGGCCGACAGTCCCGTTGGTAACGATCAAGGCCGTTGATGCGTTGGGCAGATCGGCATAAGTGGAAGGTGTATCGAATAACGAAGTTCCAATCAAAATCGGGTAACTGCGATCTCCCAATTCAATCCTGATACGTTCAGCATTCATTTGATTGCTCATAGGTAGATAGTTTACCTAGGGCCAAATGCACCAGCCAACTCCAACTGCATGACTATCATATTGACAAGAGTAGCTACCGATGGTCTCCCAGTTTCTATGATGAAATTCGCTGTTTCCCGGTAGAGGGGATCGCGTGCAGCATAGAGATCTCTGAGACGATTGAGAGGATCGGCCACTTGCAGCAAGGGACGATTCATGTCATGTCGTAACCGCTTGAAAAGCTCGTCTGGCGAAGACTTCAAGTAAACAACTTGGCCGCGTGCCTTCAAATTGTGTCGATTGCCGATTCGCAAAACTGACCCGCCACCCGTGGAAAGAATGCCTTGATGATTTCGGGTCAGATCGTCTATCACCGATTCTTCAACGTCACGAAAGCGATCTTCTCCCTCTCGCTCGAAATACTCGCGGATTGAGCATCCCAACTTCGACTCGATGGCATGATCGGAATCGAAAAAGGGCAGATTTATTCTTCTGGCAAGTTGTCGCCCCACCGTGGACTTGCCTGATCCCGGCAAACCCACCAAACTAACTATCAATTTAAAAACGCAATTCCGAATTAAACCAACGCCCAATATCAACGCACACCAGTACGGTCTGAAATCATTTTTGGCGTAATGAAAACGAGCATTTCACGTTTGGTAGAGGTCCGAGATCTTGTCTTGAACAGATTCCCGACAACCGGAATTTCCCCCAAAACTGGCACGCGGGTTTCATTGTCGGTTTCGTCAAGCGTGAATATGCCACCAATCACCACTGTTCCTCCATTTTCAACAAGGACTTGAGTCTTGATGTGTTTTGTGTCAATTGCAAATCCTGCTGCAGTGGCCTGACCCACTGTGTCTTTGCTGATATCCAAATCCAGGATCACATTTCCCTCCGGCGTTATCTGCGGAGTGACAGACAAAGAAAGATTGGCTTTCCTGAACGCAATGGAGGTAGCGCCACTTGATGTTGCCACCTGATAGGGCAACTCAGTCCCCTGCTCTATCAAAGCCTTGGCCTGATCAGCCGTCACAACGCGCGGACTTGAAACAACTTTACCTTTTCCGTCCGCTTCCAACGCTTGGAGCTCCAAGTTTAAAAACCGACCTGCAGCTTCGCCAAATATGGACAAAGCAACACTTGCAGCGTTGTAACCATTTTGACCAACTGCAGGTAAATTCACAAAATTTCCGGATGTCGTTCCCGATGCTCCGTCAGCATAAGTAGATCCAACGGCACCACTCAAAGTAGAGCCATTGTTTCCTGTAGCCAAGGTTGCACCACCGGCTGGATTTACACCTCCACCCAAACGGACACCCAATGACTTTCCGAAAGTATCAGAAGCCTCCACAATGCGGGCCTCAATCAATACCTGCCTTACTGCGACATCGAGTTTTGCCAGGAGTTGCTGAACTTGTTCAAGCTTGCTAGCGACATCAGTTACAAATATCTGGTTTGTACGGGGTTCTGCAATTACGCTGCCTCGTGTACTCAGAATTCGAGCGCCACCTGCGCCCGTAAGTCCAGTAGCCACTTCCGCGGCCTTCGTGTAGTTCATTTGGAAGGACTGTGTCCTCAGCGGTTCCAATCCTTCCAAAGCTACGTTCGACTCTCTCTCAAGCTTTTCTTTCGCCGCGATTTCGTCTCTGGGTGCTATCCACAAGACATTGCCAGTCTTTTTGACACCCAACCCCTTGGCCTGCAAAATAATTTCCAACGCCTGATCCCAAGGCACATCCTGCAACCGCAAAGTAACCGCACCGGAAACAGAGTCTGACGTTACGATGTTGAAGTTGGTGAAATCTGCAATGACTTGCAAAAGGGACCGAACTTCAATGTTCTGAAAATTCAGTGAGAGCTTTTGGCCTGTGAAACCGACACCTTGAGTTAACTTGGAAGGGTCCACTTTTTGTTGTTTGACTTCAATGACAAACTGCTCATCGCTTTGATATGCGCTGTGCTCCCAAGCACCTTTCGGCTCAATCACCATGCGAACTCGATCACCAGCCTGGAAAGTGGTGACGGTTTGCACCGGTGTTCCAAAATCTGCAACGTCCAATCGGCGACGCAACCCTTCAGGCAAGGTCGACTTCATGAATTCAACTACCAAAGACTGGCCTTGCTGACGAATGTCGACACCAACCTGGTTGTTTGGCAACGCCACAATTATTCTTCCTGACCCGTCCACCCCGCGTCTGAAATCAAGGTCCTTGATGGGTAGCGTGTCTTTATTCTGCGTCTCAGAAAAGACTGGCGAGTTTGCCGCAACGGGCGCAGAGCCACCAACTGAATCCAAGACTACGAGCAAAGACTTACCCTGCAACTGTGACTTGTACGCAGTCGTTTGTTTGAGGTTAAGCACGACCCTTGTGCGATCTCCGACCTGCACAACACTCACCGACTTCAAATTGCCTTGGTTGATATCTATGGTTGAACGTCCCAGGCCATTCGTTATCCCTGGAAAGTCGAGCGCAATTCTCGCTGGCGACTGAATTGAAAAACCAGTAGGGATTGCTGTCAAAGCTTGGGACAAATCAATCCGTATAACTTCAGAGCCTCCCTGGATTGAACCGGAAACCGCTTCAATGGCAGTTTGGGCGTGAGATGCGAGTGCCATAAAGCACAGTAGCGTCCCCATTAAAAGTCGTTGCAACATGCGATGCGTCCCATTCCAATTTTGATTCTTCATTTTGTCCTCTCTTGCAGTTGCAATGCTGCCTGTCGCTCTATCCATTCGCCCACAGCATCTTGCACAATTTCGCGCAGGGTAATTTCAGTCTCGCCTATCTTGGTCACTTTTCCATAGTTTTGCCCGAGATAGTTGCCGGGGCGCACTTGGTACAACAGGTTGTCCACTTTTACTAAAGCTACTGGTTGCCCACCTCTCACCAAACTGCCAACCATAGACATACCATCCAGGGGAAACGCTTCTAACGCCTCTTTGCGACGAATTAATTCTGGTGCAACCAACGCACCGTTGGCTGACGCTTGCGACGATTCTGATTTCAGCGCTTGGGTCAGTTTTTCCTTGCCAAAGGGTTCTGCAGGGGTGACCTGGGTGTATGCCTCTGGCTTAAACTGCTTTGGCTCTGAAATGGGTTCAATTTTGGGCTTGATCTGTCCCTTTTGCTCGACCATCCATTGACGCAGTTCATCTTCACCGGACACGCCACAACCCGAGAGCAAGAATATGACCAAACCCACTATCAATGTGCAAAAACGCAAGAAGCTCATTTTTTAGCCCCCTTGCTTGCTGCAGCTTTACTCTGAGCGGCGACTTCACTTGCATCGAGGTATCGGAATGTCTTCGCCGTCGCATCCAATGCCAATGTACTGTCCTTTGACGGCAAGACATTCAGGTTATTCAAGGTCACAATTCGCGACAAGTTCGCAATGTCTGAGGCAAAAGCTCCAATGTCGTGATAGCGACCCGTCACTCGAATTGAAATTGGCAATTCAGCGTAATACTCTTTGACTGCAATTTGCCCTGGGCGAAACAACTCGAACTGCAGACTACGCCCCAGGCCAGCCTGATTGATATCTGACAATAGTGCATCCATCTCGGCTTTGCTCGGCAATTGTTTCTCAAGCTGGGTGACATACTGCTGAACCTGTTCCCTTTGCTTTTTCAAGACGTCCAGGTTAACGGCTTTGGCCAATTTCCCTTTGTAATCCTCACGCAACTTGACTTCAGAGGCACGTTCCGTTTCCAACTCGGCTTCAGATCCGTTAAGCCAGGTAAACCACAAAGCCGCGACGACCAATACCCCAGTCAAAACCAAAATTGCATTTTTGGGCAGGGAAGGCCAGGCCGACGGATCCTTGGGGTCCAAATTGCGAAATTGGCTCGCCAGATTTGCCTGCAAAGCCGCGAAGTCAATAGAGGGTAAAGATTTGGTGGCCATAACGTTGTTTGCTACTTATTTTTTGACAGGGATTGAAGCTGCCGCAGGAGCCGCAACTGCCCCCAACTTGGTCGCCGCACCAGCAGGACCTGATTGCGATGCCTTCTGAATTTCACTGGCGCGTAACAACCTGACCTTGATCGTAAAGTTGGAAATCCGTTTTTGTTCTCTCGGGCTCAATGCAATCGTGCCGGCTACGATTTCAACCAATTCGGGCTTGGAGAACCAAGGAGAATTGTTGGCAAGGTTTCTCAACAATTCAGACACTCGCTCATTAGACTGTGCAACGCCTTGCAGGGTGACGTTTTGATTGTCCTGGCGCATTGAGGAAATATAGATGCCGTCCGGCAACTGCTTCACCAACTCCGTCAAAAGGTGCACTGGCTGGTTTCGGTCAGCCTGCAAATCTTCAACCGCTTGCTGCCTTGCCCTCAATGCTGCAATTTCAGCTTCCAGTCCAGCAATGTCCCTGATTTGCCCCTCCAGAACCTTGATTTCTTTTGACAAAAGTTGATTTTTGTCCTTTTGAACAGAAATTTGTGCCTGGTACCAAAGAAAAACAGCAACTGAAATCAACACACCCACCAGCGCAGCCAAAACCAGGGAAATATTGAAGCGGTCTCGCCGCTGTTTTCTCGCGAACTCGCGATGCGGAAGCAGGTTAATCAGTATCACTGCAGGAACCTCCGCAACGCCAAGCCACAGGATGTCAAATAGGACGGGGCTTCACGTGTCATTTTTTTCAATCTGACACCCTCGCCCATTTCCATGCCTTCAAACGGATTGACCAACGTACAGGGGAATGTCGTGTGCTGAGTAACGGCCTCTGTCAATCCTGGCAGGGCCGCTGAACCACCCGCCAACATGATGAAGTCCACTTTATTGTGTGGCGTACTGGTAAAGAAAAACTGCAAAGCCCGACCAACTTCCTGGACCATGCTCTCAACAAACGGACGTAAAACGCCCGTCTCATAATCATCAGGTAATTCACCGCTTCGTTTTTTGCTCTCAGCCTCTTCCAGAGAAAAACCATACTGTCTGACGATCAACTGGGTCAACTGGGCACCGCCAAAGGCTTGATCCCGGTCATATAACACCTCATCGTCCCGAATCACCTGCATGCTTGTGGTCAAGGCACCCACCTCAAACAATGCCACTATGTTTCCCACGCCTTTGTTGGGCAAATTACCAATCAGACGGGCTGTTGCAAGCCGGGACGCATAGGACTCCACGTCAAGCACAACCGGCTTCAGGCCAGCAGCCTCAGCCAGCCCCTGTATGTCCTGAACCTTTTCCCGGCGCGAAGCTGCTATCAAGACGTCAACATCACCTGCTGATGCGGTGCTTTGCCCGACAACACAAAAATCAAGACTGACCTCATCCAGTGGAAAAGGAATGTACTGATTCGCTTCCGCTTCGACTTGGACTTCCAGTTCCTGGTCAGTCATGCCACCCGGTAAAACAATCTTTTTCGTAATGACGGCTGAAGGTGGCAGCGCCATGGCGACGTTTTTTGTCTTGGTTCCACTCTTCTTGACCAAACGGCGCACCGCCTCGGCAACCTCGTCAAATTTTTCGATATTTCCATCTGCGATCCACCCGCGCTCCAGCGGCTCAATGGCACACCGTTCAAGAACCAAATTGCCACCCTTATCACGGCTCAATTCAACCAGCTTGACACTCGAAGAACTGATATCCAAACCCAACATGGGCGCGGGCTGACGGCTGAACAACGACCCCAATGAGATCAAGACAATCCCCTGAAACAAGCCGATTGAGAATCGACGAAACTTAAGACTTCACTTCAATGCTATCAGTAAGATCATTGTCCCGCAAAGGTTTTTTCCTATTCTGCCTCGTGCAAACGTTGTCAAAAGCAGACGCTTTTGACAACGCCACTACGCACCAATCAGGACCTGCAAATGCGGTTTGGGGAACTGGTAACAATGGGCTTACATGTGAAACCACCCAAAAAATCAGGTGGTTTTTATAATGTTATCGGTATCCTACAGATTTCTTTATGCCTCAAAAAACCAATTCAGATGCGACAGCCGAACCCCTAGCGAGCAAAAAGGTCAAATCAGACAAGCTTGGGCTATGGTTTCACATTGTCTTGGGGGCTGGCGGAATTGTTATGGCAGGCATCGCGTCGGTGCTGATTCTTGTTGCTATTGCGCTGGCAGTGGCATTCCCGAATTTGCCGGACATCACCGACCTGTCCAACTATCGCCCGATACTTCCGCTTCGCGTTTTTTCATCCGAAGGCGTTTTGATTGGCGAATTTGGCGAGGAACGTCGAAATTTGACGCCTGTCAAGGATATTCCCAAGGTCATGATCAATGCGGTCCTGGCAATTGAAGACACCGATTTCTACGAACACAGTGGCGTGTCGTACAAAGGCATGGTCCGCGCCGCATTGGCCAATTTGGGGCGCGCCAAAAGTCAAGGCGCATCAACCATCACCATGCAGGTTGCACGCAATGTTTATCTCTCCTCAGAGAAAAACTACATGCGCAAGATTTACGAAGTCTTGTTGACCTTCAAACTTGAACACATGCTGACCAAGGATCAGATCCTTGAGATTTACATGAATCAGATCTTCCTTGGCAATCGCGCCTATGGGTTTGCCGCGGCGTCGGAAGCGTATTTTGACAAACCCCTTAAAGACATCACGATTGCGGAGGCCGCCATGTTGGCAGGACTTCCCAAGGCGCCGTCTGCCTACAACCCCATCATCAACCCCAAGCGCGCAAAGACCAGGCAGTTGCACATCATTGACCGCATGCTGGAAAGCAACTTCATCACAGAGGCGCAGGCTGACGCCGCCAGAAAGCAGGAACTGCGCGTCAAAGTTGGCGCTGACAATACCAGGGTGCATGCGGAGTACGTGGCCGAAACAGTTCGTCAAATGATGTTTTCCCAGTACGGCAATGAGACCTACACACGGGGACTGAATGTTTACACCACGCTCAAGGCCGTGGATCAGGATGTGGCTTACCGGGCACTGCGTCGCGGAATCATGGACTTCGAGCGTCGACAAATTTACCGAGGTCCCGAAAAGTTCATTGACTTGCCCAGTGGCGCCCAAGAGCAGGAAGATGCGATCGACGAAGTGCTGGATGAGCATCCTGATAACGGCGATGTCATGTCTGCCGTGGTGCTGGAGGCAGACGCCAAAAAAATCAAGGCGATCCGGCAAAACGGAGAAACGCTTGAAATTGTTGGCGAAGGCTTGAAACCGGCTCAATCCGGGCTGTCAGACAAGGCACCCGCGAACATCCGAATTCGTCGCGGCGCTGTCATTCGGGTCAGCAAAACCATTAAAAACACATGGGAAATTACCCAACTCCCCGAGGTTGAAGGTGCCTTTGTCGCCCTGGATCCCCGTACGGGCGGCATAACGGCTCTGGTAGGTGGTTTTGATTTTGAGAAGAATAAATTCAACCATGTGACCCAGGCGTGGCGCCAACCGGGGTCCAGCTTCAAACCTTTCATCTACTCGGCCTCGCTGGAAAAGGGGTTCACCCCGGCGACCGTGATCAATGATTCACCATTGTTTTTCAACGCTGGCGTGACGGGTGGTCAGCCATGGGAACCAAAGAACTATGACGGCAAGTTTGAAGGCCCGATGACCATGCGCAAAGGTTTGGCCAAATCCAAAAACATGATTTCCATCCGGATTCTTCAAGCCATCGGACCCACATACGCACAGGAATGGATTTCCAATTTTGGTTTTGAGGAAGACAAGCACCCACCCTACCTCACCATGGCCTTGGGAGCAGGTTCAGTCACGCCCATCCAGATGGCGACCGCCTACTCTGTGTTTGCCAATGGTGGCTATCGCATTAACCCCATGCTGATCACCAAGATCACGGAGCAAAAGGGAAAAATATTAATGGAAGCCAAAGCGCCTCCCTTGAATGAAACCATGCGGGCCATTGAAGCCCGAAACGCTTTCATCATGGACAGCTTGTTGCAGGAGGTGACCCGGGCGGGAACCGCAGCCAAAGCGCAGGCGACTCTTAAACGCCCCGACCTGTACGGCAAGACAGGCACCACCAACGACTCCATGGATGCATGGTTTGCGGGTTTTCAACCCACGCTTGCGGCGGTCACCTGGATTGGCTACGACACACCCCGAAAGATGGGCAGCAACGAAACGGGCGGTGGTTTGAGTCTGCCGGTCTGGATCAGTTTCATGGAGCATGCACTCAAAGGTGTGCCTGTGCAGGAACCTCCAACACCGGAAGGCGTCGTTAATTTGGGCGGCGAGTGGTATTACGAAGAGTATGCCAAGGGCGGTGGCGTCAGAAGTCTGGGTCTGGAATCCGACCCTGAAAGCGCGCCCGCCGTTCAGCCTTTGCCACCCAGCGACGAGAAGAAGCGCATCATGGATTTGTTCAAAAACTGATCAGTCAGAGAAAGCCAGCAAGTACCCCGACTGTTCACTTGCGAAACGCGAAAGTTTAGAGAAAAATTCGCTGGAGTCCTTGGTATCTCTCCATTCATTGCTATCAAATTTGAAGTGATAGCCTCCCGACTTGGCTGCCAGCCAAATCTCCTGCAGAGGCTTTTGCAAGTTGATGACAATCTGGCTTTTGTTCGTAAAAACCATGGTGATCATGCCGCCGGTGCGCTGGTTGTCGATGTCAGCGTCCGTCTCGTCGTTGATGCGGTCACAGCAAGCTTCAACGCGCTGAAGGACCCTTTCGGCGTGGTCCATGAATTCGGGGTCAGTCATTACAATTTCCATATGTTGCGCAATCGTCAAATTTTAGTCAGTCGCCTTGTCCATGCTGCCATTGCGGTGGCCTTCGCCAGCGGTTTGTCTGCATGTGGACAAGCGGGTGCGCTGTATTTGCCCAAGGACGCCGCAGCCGCCAACAGGGCGACGTTGCCGCAAACGTTAAGGCCCACTTTACCGTCAGACCCCAAGGCGACCCCAGAATCGGTAACACCGGCCTCCAAATAATCATTTCAATTCGTCATCAATGAATTCACGACCCACTCCTGGCCAGCCCCATTTTTCGTACCAAGGGGGTGAATTATTGGCTGAGAAACTGCCGCTGACAAACCTTGCCAAGCAGTTTGGGACCCCCTTGTTCGTCTATTCCAAAGCGTCGATGTTGTCCGCGCTGGCCGCTTACCAAAGGGGATTTGCCGGGCGCAAGGTACAGATTTGTTATGCCATGAAGGCCAACCCCGCACTCGGCGTCATCCAGGTGTTTGTGCAGGCGGGTTGCGGCTTTGACATCGTGTCGGGCGGCGAACTGGAACGCGTTCTGGCGGCCGGGGCTGAGCCGGGCAAAATCATCTTCTCGGGTGTTGGCAAAAGCCGCGTTGAGATGCGCCGCGCTCTGGAAGTTGGTATCGGTTGCTTCAATGTCGAAAGTGAAGCGGAACTGGAAGTGCTCAATGAGGTCGCCCTGAGTCTTGGCAAATGTGCCCCTGTCAGCATTCGCGTCAACCCCAACGTAGACCCTAAAACTCACCCCTACATTTCAACGGGCCTCAAGGGCAACAAGTTTGGCATTGCCCACGAACGGGTGGTTCAAACCTACCAGCGGGCGGCATCATTGGCAGGGCTTCGGGTCGTAGGCATCGATTGCCACATCGGCTCTCAAATCACGCAAACAGCGCCTTACCTGGACGCTGTTGACCGCATGCTGGATTTGGTCGAGGCCATAGAAGCCGTTGGCATTTCCATCAAACACATTGATTTTGGCGGTGGCCTTGGCATCAACTACAGCGGTGATGAGCCTCCTGCCGCTGATGCTTTGTGGGCGCAGTTGCTTGCCAAACTGGATGGACGCGGATTTGGTCAGCGCGCCTTGATGATTGAGCCCGGGCGTTCTCTCGTTGGCAATGCCGGTGCCTGCATCACGGAAGCCCTGTACCTCAAACCCGGTGAGCAGAAAAACTTCCTGATCGTCGACGCCGCCATGAACGATCTGCCCCGCCCGGCCATGTACCAGGCGTTTCACGACATCATTCCGCTACAGCCCCGCGCAGGCGAGCCGGAAACTCTGTGGGAGGTTGTAGGTCCTATTTGTGAGAGCGGTGACTGGATTGGCCATGACCGCAACCTGTCGGTACAGCAGGGTGACTTGTTGGCGGTCATGTCTGCCGGCGCCTATTGCATGAGCATGTCCAGCAACTACAACTCACGGGGACGAGCGGCGGAAGTTCTGGTGGATGGGGATCAGGCTTTTATGATTCGAAAACGTGAAACCATCGAGGACCAACTCCACAACGAAATACTGCCTGGAGCGCTTTAAATGGGTCGACTGCAGGCGGCGCAAACCGTCAGAGCAGCCGCGCGGTCTGCTACCGTGTTGATAGCGAACTTTTGATATTTGACGGGGACTTCGGACGTTTTTTCTTGATGAACTCGACCAGGCGCCATCCCAAAAGCATCGCCAGAATGGCGGCGTAAACCAACACCTCGGCAAAGTTGTTTTTACCGGCCCGCATCCAGAAAAAGTGGAGGATTCCCAAACCCGCCACGACATAGACCAGTTTGTGCAAGGTCTGCCAACGCTTCGCTCCCAGGGCCTTGATGGCGCGATTGAAAGATGTCGCAGCTAAAGGGGTCAACAAAACAAAGGCACTGAACCCCACCAGAATAAATGGTCGTTTGATGATGTCTTTGACGATGTCAGTCACGTCAAAATTCATGTCGAACCAGCTGTAACTCAGCAGATGCACCACAACGTAAAAGTACATAAACAAGCCCAACATGCGACGAAACCGGGCCAGCGCCGGCACTTTCAGCATGACGCGAAGCGGTGTCACGGTCAAAACGATACATAAAAACCGCAATGTCCAGTCACCGGTTGACCGCACCAGTGCTTCAGCAGGGTTGGCACCCAATTGATCGGCAATGGCCGCATACAACAGCCAGGCGAACGGAAGCAGACAGACCACGAACAAAAGTGGTTTGGCCGCGGGCCGCAACAAGGCCTTGCCAATGGCAACCGACGTCGTGGCCATCAGTAGTTCTTTTTCAAGTCCATTCCGGCATACATCTGGCCCACCTGGGCTTCGTAGCCGTTGAACATCAGGGTCTTGCGTTTCTTGGCAAACAATCCGCCTTCTTCGCCGATGCGACGCTCTGTGGCCTGGCTCCAGCGCGGATGATCCACATCCGGGTTGACGTTTGAATAGAAGCCGTATTCGTTGGCTGCCGCCTTGTTCCAGGCCGTTTTCGGCTCTTTGTCTGTAAACCTGATCTTGACGATGCTCTTGCCGCTTTTAAAGCCATATTTCCATGGCACCACCAAGCGCACCGGCGCGCCACTCTGGTTGGGCAGGACTTCACCGTACATGCCAAAGCTCAACAGTGTCAAGGGGTTCATGGCTTCGTCCAGCCGCAAACCTTCCAAATAGGGCCAGTCCAACACGCGGGAGCCTACAAAGGGCATCGTCTTGGAGTCTGCCAGCGTGACGAACTCCACAAATTTGGCACTGCCTGTGGGTTCCACCTTTTTGATCAATTCAGACAATGAATAACCCACCCACGGAATCACCATGGACCAACCCTCCACGCAGCGCAAACGGTAAACACGCTCTTCCTGAGCACTGAGCTTGAGCAGATCTTCCAGCATGTATTTCGCCGGTTTTTTGACCATGCCCTCGACTTCCACGGTCCAAGGCGTGGTTTTCAACGTGTGGGCATTTTTTCCGGGATCGGCCTTGTCGGTGCCAAACTCATAGAAGTTGTTGTAGGTGCTCGCGTCCTTGTAATCGGTCAGTTTTTCCATGGTTACCGCTCCCGCGACGGAAGACTTCGCACCGGCGAGGGCGGCCAATTTGCCAGGCCGAGGTGTCATGGCCTGTGCCAAGGCCTCACGCGAAGCCCAGGTGGCCATGGCCGCACCGGCCACACCATTGGCCATCAATTTGAGCGCATCACGCCGCCCCTGATAGGCCGCGGGCGATGTGATTTCGCTTGAAACAGGGTGAGTGAAGCCGGCGTTGCCCGTTTTGATCAGCATGGCGTTTCCTTTGAAATGTTCCCGATTAGTAGGTTGTGACCGCGATTTCTTACAAGCGGGACATGAATAAAAAAGGCGGGCCAATCTAAGACTGGCCCGCCCTTTTGGGGGTCAAAACCCCGAAATAGTTCCCTGAATATCGCTTACCGCAAACCAGCCACGTAATCAGCCACTGCCTTGATTTCACGGTCATTCAATTTGGCAGCAACTTGCGTCATCTGCAAGCTGTTTTTGCGAACACCATCCCGGAAACTGGTCAGCTGAGTCGCTGCGTATTCGGCATGTTGGCCGCTCAAACGTGGAAACTGGGAAGGAATGCCAGCACCATTGGGGCTGTGGCAACCCGCGCAGGCCGGCACCTGGCGATCGGCAATGCCGCCGCGGTAAATGCGCTCACCCATCACTACCAGATCTTTTTCCTTGGCGAACCCGGGTTTTGCTTTCTTGGCGGACACCCAATAGGCTATGTTGCGCATGTCGTCATCGCTCAAGGTGCTGGCAAAGCCCTTCATGATGGCGTTGTTGCGTTTACCCGATTTGAATTCCTGCAACTGCTTGATTAAATACTCGGGGTGCTGCTGGGCCAGTTTGGGATTGGCTGGCGTGCCGGAATTGCCGTCTGCACCGTGGCAAGCGGCACATACTGCGCCGAAACTGGCCTCGCCCTTGGCGAGGTCGGGCTTGGCGATCTTCGCGTCTGCAGGTTTTGCTTCTGCATGCGCTGCAGGTTCTGCGGCAGCAGCTGGTTTAGCCTCCTGAGCCAGGGCCGAATGTGAAGACAGGGCCACGGCAGACGCCAGCAGCAATGGGGTAATCAGATGGGCAAGCAGCTTCATAAGGAGTGTCGTATCGTGTCGGGTCGGAGGTGCAAAACAGCATGATTCTACAATGGCGACATGGGTTTTCCCCTTTAAACAATGACTACCACTACAAACCCAGCGCCTGCCTCTCCAGAACCCGCTCAGTCCCTCCAGGCCACGAGCGCTGGCGCATCGCAAATGTCTGCCGTTGATCCAAAGGCCCAGTCCGTCATCGCGACTGGCTGGCTGCACACCGCCAAATTTCTGACCACTGCGCCCCAATTGCATTTTTTACCAGCGCTGAACGTTCCAGAAATCGCGTTTGTGGGACGCTCAAACGCCGGCAAATCTACCTGCATCAATACCCTCACCCAACAAAAGCAACTGGCTTTTGCGTCCAAAAAGCCAGGCCGCACCCAAAGTATCAACCTGTTCACACTGGGCAAACAGGGCATCACCGACGCCGTTCTGGCCGATTTGCCGGGTTATGGCTACGCATCCGTGCCCAAGCAGGACAAAATTCGCTGGCAGCAGGTGATGGCCAATTACCTGGTGACGCGCGAAAACCTCAAAGCCATTGTGCTGATGTGTGACCCACGCCATGGCCTGACCGAACTGGACGAAATTTTGCTTGACGTGATTCGCCCGCGCGTGGCGGAAGGCCTGAAGTTTTTGGTGATCCTGACCAAGGCCGACAAGTTGAACAAAACCGAGCAGACCAAGGCCCTGTCCATCATGAAGCTGCAGGCGGGGGGCGGTGAAGTGCGCTTGTTTTCAGCACCCAAACGCATTGGCGTCGATGACGTCTCCATGCTGCTGTGGGACTGGGTTCACCCCAAGGTTGAAGCACAAACAGCCTGAAGTCCCCGGCCTATATCAATAGTTTGCTATTGAATTTGAAGCAATAGCAGAACCCAATGATCGCTTAGTAAACCGAAGGTGCCCCCTCGGGCTGGTCCTTGAACCGCTTGTGAACCCAGTAATACTGGTCGGGCATGGTGTCAATATAGCCCTCCAGCCGCTGGTTCATGGTGATGGTGTCGACAGCCACATCTTGTCCGGGATATTCGGGCCAGGCCGGCATCACCTGGACGTCATAGCCACTGGGTGTCATGCGCGTAACCACCGGAACCACTCTGGCTTTACCCAGTTTGGCAAGGCGACTCAAAGATGTGACCGTGGCAGCGGGTACCCCATAAAACGGAACAAAAATGGACTCTGGCAAACCGTAATTCATGTCGGGCAGAAGGTACAACAGGTCTCCATTGCGCAACCCGGCGAGCACCGGTTTGGGGCCTGCCAAACGATCAAACAACGTGGCGTCGCCAAATCTCTTGCGCCCCTCAAACACCCAGTCGTCCACAACGCGGTTGGCCTGATGTGAATAAATGGTGGTGAAACGGCGAGGAACTTGCTGGGTCAACGCCGTCCAACCCGCATCCAGCCCTACAAAGTGAGGCGCAAAAATGACCACTGCGCCTTCGCGCTGAAGGTCTTCGATGGCGCCGTGGATGCGCAAGCGACTTCGGGTTGACTTTGCGGTCCCGTGCCACAGCCATCCCCGATCCAGCCAGGCCTGAGCAAAGTGGATGAAGGTCCGGGTCGCCACTGTTCGGGTCTTTTGGGTATTCCAGTGCGGAAAACACAAGCGCAAGTTGGTCCAAACCACATTTCGCCGTGATGAGGCAACGGCATACAACACCCAGCCCAATAGCCACCCCAAGGCGCGCACCCAAGCCAAAGGCAAGCGGCCAAGCATATGCATGAACAACACGCCACCACGGCTGAAGAGGGTATTCAAAGTCGTCATACCCGTTTCACACCTCCGAGCGTGGTTGTTTGTACCGCGCATAGCCCCACAGGTATTGACCCGGGCACTCTTGGATCAAAGCCTGCATGGCCTCATTGATCACAGTGGCTGCAGCAAGAGGATCGGCAGGCAACGCCATGGTCATGGGACGCACATGCACCACAAAGCCCCGCCCCCAAGGGAGCCTTTCACCCCAGGCGGTCAGCAACTTTGCCCCGGATTGCTGCGCCAGGCGGGCCGACAGCGTCATGGTGTAGGCGTCGCGCCCAAAAAATGGCACCCAGACCCCCAATCCTGCTGGCGGAACTTGGTCCGGAAGCAGGCCCAACGACTGCCCCTGCTTCAGGGCTTTGAGCATTTGCTTGACGCCGCCCAGCGTGGTGGGTGCGGTGTCCAGTCCGGGCCGGTGGCGGGCAGTCGCCACGATATCGCGCAACCACGGCTGTCGTGCCGGGCGGTACAACACCGTCATGGGCTGGCTGGATTGGCCGAAACGCTGCGCGTAGGCTTGGGCGGTTATTTCAAAGCACCCCAGGTGCGGGGTCAGAAAAACAATGCCGCGCCCCGCAGCCAGGGCGGGTTCAATGTGCTCCTGTCCATCCCACAACACTGCCACCGGCTTGCCCAGCCAAAGACGCGGCAGTTCGGCAACAAGCTTTCCCGCTTCGCCCACGGCTTTGAGCCAATCCCGTTTTTTCACACCGGCTTGTGTCGCATTGGCCAGGAAGCGACGGCGATAGACGCCCGAGCCCAAAAAAACTCCCCAGCCCATTCCCCACCCCAACCCGTGGACCAGCCACAGGGGAAGCTTGGAGAAAATTCTGAAAAGGGAAATCATCAGTCAGATAAAATATGCAAGTCGCTGAGTTATGGAACTACTTGCAGGGCGACATGCACAGGGCCTGCCGTTCAAGGTTCGCCATTGTGCCTTGCCGAATTTTTCAAAATTCCGGCAAATCTGCTAAAGCGTTCGCCGAAGCTCCAAAGGCAAAGCAACGCAGATTGATGGTTGACTTAACTTTTGATTGGAGTTTATTTAAATGGCGAACGATTTCCTCTTTACCTCTGAATCCGTCTCTGAAGGCCACCCCGACAAGGTGTCTGACCAGATCTCCGATGCGATTCTGGACGCAATTTTCAAGCAGGACCCCAAGTCGCGCGTCGCGGCCGAAACGCTGTGCAACACCGGTCTGGTGGTGCTGGCCGGTGAAATCACCACCAATGCGCACGTGGACTACATCCAGGTGGCCCGCGACACCATCAAGCGCATTGGCTACGACAACACCGACTACGGCATCGACTACAAAGGCTGCGCGGTGCTGGTGGCCTACGATAAGCAGTCCAACGACATCGCCCAAGGCGTGGACCATGCCTCCGACGACCACCTGAATACCGGTGCCGGTGACCAGGGCCTGATGTTCGGCTACGCCTGCAATGAGACGCCCGAGCTGATGCCAGCCCCCATCTACTACGCGCACCGTCTGGTCGAGCGTCAGGCGCAATTGCGCAAGGATGGCCGCCTTCCGTTCCTGCGCCCGGATGCCAAAAGCCAGGTCACCATGCGTTATGTGGACGGCAAGCCTCATAGCATCGACACCGTGGTTCTGTCCAGCCAGCACGACCCCAGCCAGAGCGAGTCGCCCACGAAGATGAAGGCCTCTTTCGTTGAAGCGATCATCGAAGTAATCATAAAACCCGTGCTGCCCAAAGAATGGCTGGTCAACACCCGCTACCTGATCAACCCCACCGGGCGCTTTGTCATCGGCGGCCCACAAGGCGACTGCGGCCTGACCGGGCGCAAGATCATTGTGGACACCTACGGCGGCGCTTGCCCACACGGTGGTGGCGCGTTCAGTGGCAAGGACCCCAGCAAGGTTGACCGCTCTGCCGCCTACGCCGCCCGTTACGTGGCCAAGAACATCGTCGCCGCCGGCCTGGCCCGTCAGTGCCAGATCCAGGTGGCCTATGCGATTGGTGTGGCACAACCTATGAACATCACGGTCTACACCGAAGGCACGGGTGTGATTTCTGATGAAAAATTGTCCGCCATCGTGTCCAAAGGTGACATCTTTGATTTGCGTCCCAAGGGCATCATCCAGATGCTGGACCTGTTGCGTCCTATCTACGAGAAAACTGCCGCCTACGGCCACTTTGGTCGCGAAGAGCCCGAGTTTTCGTGGGAACGCACCGACAAGGTTCAGGCATTGCGCGCAGCGGCTGGTCTGTAAGCCTGTCGCGCTGCGGGCAAAATCAACGGATGAATGTCAACACACAACGCTGGATCGACCGCTGGATTGGCCAGCTTCTGTGCGGCGTTGTGTCAATTTGGGCCCGACTGTCTGGCGGACTGAAACCTGCTTCACAGTTGCCTGCTGAGCCCAAAAACATCCTGGTGATTTTGCTGTCCGAAATGGGCAGCATTGTGTTGGCCGGGCCCATGTTCGCGGCCTTGCGCCAGCGTTACCCCACTGCCACGCTGCATGTGCTGCAGCTCAAGCGCAACCAGGAAGTGGCCAAGCTGTTGCAACTGGCGCACCCCGACAATTTTCATTCGCTCAATGACCGCTCGGGCACCGAGCTGATTCAGGACATCTGGCGCGTTGTGCGCGCCATGCGCAAACTCAAGCTGGATGCCGTCATCGATTGCGAACTGTTCTCGCGCATCAGCAGCCTGATGGCCTATCTGGTGAGCGCGCCCGTGCGAGTGGGCTTCACCCCGCACACACAGGAAGGCCTGTACCGTGGCGGCTACATCAACCACGCCATTCCGTACAACCCTTACCAGCACATCACCCAGCAATTTCTGTCGCTGGTTGATGCACTGGACGACTCCAGCGTGCCGCGAAACAAGGCCGCGGCCATTCGCCAATTGCCCACGCAAACCGAATTGAACGTCGACTTTACAGCGACTGAACTGGCAACGTACCAGCACAAATTGTTTACCGATCACCCCACCCTGACCGGTCGCAAAATTGTCCTGCTCTATGCGGGTGGAGGACTGCTCCCCGAACGCGCCTGGCCCATGGAACACTATGCCCGGGTGGCACGCGGCTTGTGCGATGCGGGCCACGGCGTGGGCCTGATTGGCCTGAGCGAAGATGCCAAGCTGGCATCGGCTTTGAAAGTCACTGTCGGCAGCCCCTGGTGCGCTGACCTGACCGGCTACACCCGCAGCATTCGCGAATTGCTGATGCTGTTTCATGCCGCCGAACTGCTTATCACCAATGATGGAGGGCCCGGCCATTTCGCCAGCCTCACACCCATCCGCACGTTTGCGTTTTTTGGTCCGGAAACAGCCCGCCTGTACGGACCTCTGAGCGCGTGTCCCCGGCGTTTGCGCGTAGGCACTCACAACTAAAGCCAACAGTGTGAAGATGAAAGTGACTAGCTTGCCGGTGGTTTTCATGGTTCGTTATCCCTCATTCATTTGAATTGCAAACTGGCTCATTTGATTCTTGCAACCATCACTTCATTCCTGCAAGTTTCCGCTTGGCGGAAATTCCGTAGATACGGTCTTGCACTTCGCGCTTTTCCACTGCGCTGGGATTGCTTAATAGGTAGAAGTTGAAAGCTTGCTCAGCCTCGTCATATTTTTCTGACAGCTCTTGCGCGACACCGAGGTTGTAGTAGGCATCGCCCCACCACGGAGCAATCTTCAGCGCTTCGATAAAGCTCTGCGCGGCCATGGTCTGCTGCGCCGGGTTCTTCGCCGTTTTCACAATGGCCGTGCCTTCGACGAAGTGTTTGCGCGCCTCTTCGGGGATTGTCGGTGCGGGCTTTAGTTCGTTGGCGAGTTTGATGATGAGGCGGCGGGTGCTGATGTCATCTGGATTGCCTTTCAGTTGCCCGGTGAGCTGCGCGAACACCGCCTGCGGATTAGCCTGCTTCAGGATATGATTTTCTAGAAGCTCAGCTACGTCTTTTTGATTGCGAATAGAAGGCGCAAGTGATTCGAACATGAAAGCATCGTTCTTGTATTTCTGTTGCCCCGCAACAAGTCTCGCCGCCTCCTTTGTTGAAGTATTCAGTGGTGTATCGCCATACATATCCTTGGCATTGATGTCCGCACGCTTAGTAAGGAACAGCTCGACGATGTCCTTTTTGCCACAGCGTGCCGCCTCATGTAGCGGGGTTGTTCCGGCATCGTTGGTTGCATTGAGGTTCGCGCCATTACCTAGCAATAACACAACAATGACCTTCGTTCCACCACATGCAGCCCAATGCAGCGGAGTTTTATTATTTCTGTCTTTGGAATTAACATCCGCACCCTTGGCGAGCAACAGTGTGACAATGTCCTTGTGCGTGTCGTCCCAATCATCTTTCATCAACACCGCATGCAGCGGGGTATCCCCAAACTGATCCTTGGCATTAACATCCGCACCCTTGGCCAACAGCACTTCAACTGCTGCCTTGTCTCCTTTTCTTACCGCCTCAAATAACGGACTGTCATCCGCCGCATAGGCGCTTGCAATCAGAGCGCACAATGTGAAGATGAAAATAATAAGCCTGCCGGTAGTTTTCATGGCTCGTTCTCTTTCATTCAGTATGGTGGCGGGTGTAACCCGCCCTACCTAACTACAACTACTACCTGACCTCAAGGCATTCTGGTAAATGTGGCTGAATATGAAGTACCAAGGTCGTCCCGCGTGCCCGTACCTGTCAGTTCATTACCGATTTCAGAAAGAGATAGGCTGATGCGTAGCATCTTACATTCTGGGCAATTGAGCGACGGGTTTAACCAATTAAATTTGACTCGATCCCGGTCCAACTCGATGCCAGTAGCATTCCACTGCCCAGATATTCCGGGAGCAAACCCAAGTGGGATGAGGCCAAATTTTTCGCCGCTCTTGGTAACTTGAAAATTCCACATCCCATTCGTCCACCGCCCCTCTACGCTTGGGCGTAGTCGCTCTGTTTCCTCGGCTTTCTTAGTCCCCGCAAGTTTGCGCTTGGCGGATAGTCCATAGATACGGTCTTGCACTTCGCGTTTTTCCGCTTCGCTGGGTTTGCTTAGCAGGTAGAAATTGAAGGCTTGCTCGGCCTCGTCGTATTTTTCGGCTAACTCTTGCGCGACGCCAAGGTTGTAGTAGGCATCGCCCCACCACGGCGCAATCTTCAGCGCTTCGGTAAAGCTCTGCGCAGCCATGGTCTGCTGCGCCCGATTCTTCGCCGCTTTCACGATGGCCGTGCCTTCGACGAAGTGCTTGCGCGCCTCTTCGGGGATTGCCGGTGCGGGTTTTAACTCGCTGGAGAGCTTGATGATGAGGCTGCGGGTGCGCTTGAAGTCGGGTCTATCCTTGAGTTGGGCGGTTAATTGCAAAAGCGCAGAACGCGGCGGGCTACTTCTGGTTTGCTCGATCATGATGTGTTCCTGCAGTAGCTCGACAATGCCTGACTCTCCCATAGATGCTGCATTCTCCTGCAACGTACGACCACGTCCATGATTATCCCTAGCGTTGACATCCGCGCCCTTGGCGATTAACAACTCGACGTTGTCTTTCCTTTCAAGAGAAGTTGCACTAGACGGAAAGGCATAAAGCAGCGGGGTCATACCGTCCTTGCCCCTTGCGTTTACATCAGCTCCGTTGTCAAGTAGCAGATTGGCAAGGCCTGTATGTCCATGAAATATTGCCCAGTGCAGCGGAGTGTTGCCGTCCTTGTCCTTGGCGTTTACATCCGCACCTTTGGTCAGCAACAACTCGGCAATCTCTTTTCCTTTCCAAAGAAATGGGCTCGGATCCAATCCCTGAGCGCGAATAGTCTCGATGAAGAGCGCGTCGTCTCCCGGGTGTTCAGCCAGCTGATGCAGTGGGGTTTTTCCATGCCTGTCCTTGGCGTTGACATCCGCGCCCTTGGCAAGCAGAGCTTCAACTTCTGCCTTGTCTCCTTTTTTTACTGCCTCAAATAACGGACTCTCATCAGCCGCGCAGGCACTCGCAACTAAAGCCAACAGTGTGAAGATAGAAATAATCAGCTTGCTGATGGATTTCATAGTTCGTTTTCCCTGATTCAGTTATTTGGTTTTTCCGGCTTGCGATTTCAGTGGTGGTAATTGTGATGGCTGGATGCCCATGCCCAAAAACGTAGCGTCGTTGAATGACTCCTGCGCCCCTTTTTCATCACCGATGGACAACCTGTTCATACCAGTTTCAAACATATCATCAACCATTTTTTGCGTATCTTCTTTAATCACCCTGTTCCAGTACGACGCCTTGGCATCCTTTGCCTGCCGTTTCTGGAGTGCACCAATCATGTCGTCGATTTGCGGCGCAATGTCAGGATTCTCTTTCTTGATCTGCTCGAATTGGCCTATGGCCTTTGCACTGTCGCCGTGTGATGCGCTATAGATTGCGGCGCCGAGCGGCGTCACCGGTTTTGCTGCTTTTGTCTTTGGACGATCCACCATCCATTGCGCAAGCGCCACCGAACGTTTCAGCGCGGCGTTGTTGGGGTCACGTTTGAGCGCGTCCTGCCACCAGGCGAGTGCCACCGGCCAGTCGTGATTTATCACTGCCTGAAAACCTTTGGTGATGCGGTCGGCAGCGGGCGAGTTCTTGAGCTCTGGCACTTGGTCGGTGAGATAGGCTCCATCGCGGGGAACTCTTGCGTCAACTACCGAGGTGTCGGTGTGGGGCGTGGGCTTGCTCGGCTTCGTAATGGCACCCTTGAAACTCGATTTGCCACCTAATCCGGCAGGCTCGTTCAGATCATCCACGACCGAGTTGCTGCCTTGAAGTCCTTTCAAACCTGCATTGCCTGTATCGAAACCACTGCCCTTAAGGCCGGAACTATCCGCACCAGTGAGTCCTTTGAGTTGGGACATCGCCGAGCCAGACGAGCCCTTGAGCGAGTTCGCCGCAGCGTCGCGATCACGTATGAATGCGGCATCTTTCTGGCGCTTTTCTTCTGCCTTACGTTCGCGCTCGATGCGCTCGGCCTGTGCCTGGCGTTGGCGTTCGGCTTCTGCATCAGCGGCAGCCTGCTGAGCGCGTTGCGCGGCTCCGTAGTCATAGCTGGGGCTGGAATTCCCCGAGCCAGACGAACTGCCGGCGCAGGGCCCGCAACCCTGCATACATTTGTACTCTGCAGTCCAATATGACTCGCATGAATCTGCTATAGCGGATGCCGATGCAAAACAGGCGATGCCCAATATTGCCGAAAGCATTGCGCGCATCTTGATGGTGTAGGTAAATTTCATTTTCACTCCCCCTTAGTTTCGCAGGGTGCTTACTCGCACTCCATACTATGCTCAATCATCACGGATTAGGCTGCAGGATGAATTGGGCGCGCCTGCATCCACGTGCGTCGCCGCAGGGGAGAGAATCTCTGTACTCGATCAAGGGTGAACCATCGGCATCTTTCGTGAACCGCACCTCGACATTCATCGGTTGTCCCGCTTTTTCCCAGCCTGGGCAATTAACCCAAGTCATCGAATTGGGATTTACATCATTTGGCTTAGCACATCCACCTCTAAATCCTCCTTCAACAAGTGAACCATTCGGCCATGAATATGTTCCTAAGCTGACTTTAATAACGTCGCTTTCTGCGCCTACGAGCTTGTATTCGACAGGTCCTACCCCAGGCTTCGGCCATGCGGCCACATTCACGCTGTCGACCCAATTTGAACCACGCGCGTCTTCGTCGATGCATTGCCAATATTGATTTGATAGCACGCCGCATATAAGTAGTTTTTTAACCGGTCCGGCATACTGCTTATGCAGTAGCGCAAGCATCGCTGCTGCACGCCCGCGCGGTGAATCCGCTTCCTCTGCGACGCGCCGTTTTTCGGACGCTACCTTCTCAATCCCAAACTCAAGTCCTGCTATGCGCTGTTTGGTTTCGCTGATCTGTGAAGGATCGACTAGGCCTACAAGGTAGAACTCGCAGTTGCGCTTGGCCTCGGCGTACTTTTCTGCCTTTTCATAGATAGTGCAAAGGTCTGAGTAGTAGCCGGTAACCCAAGGTGCTGAAATTATCGCCCCCTCAAATTCGCTCGCGGCGGTGAGATAGTCTTCAAGCGACTTTGCACTTTTGAAAGCAAATTTTCCGCGACCTTCACGCCGATTCGATTCCTCGGGTATCGCAGGAGCTGTCTTCAGCGTGGGAGCGAGCCTGATGATCTTCTCGCGCAGGGCATTGTCGTTGGGGGATTGCTGCAACAGTTCAACCATCTGCTTGAGTTGCTCACGAGGGGTTTCGGCATAGGCGTTGCTTAACAACAGCAGTCCGAATATCAGGACTAGAGAATTGATTGTGGACTTCATGCGACCTCTCCCTGAAAAGTTATAAGTTCAGTCGTTCGGTGCATGTATAACTGGCAGCGAATGCTGCATTGGATACCTGCGAATATAGAAGCGCAATCAAAATATTTAGTTGCTGCGCCGTGCTCACGTTTCGGCCAAAAAACGTTATTTATCAGTCAGACAGTTGTACTGCACGGCTGTGCTGGTAGCAAAACTCCATCCACCCTTGCGCCCTGACACCTCGGTAATATTCCTGAGGCCACCCGACCACATGCTGAAATGACCTTTTTCGTTCTTTTCGAAGGTCGCATGGACTGCGACTGTCTGGCGCTCAAATTGTTTCCATTTCTTTAATCTGGCCTCGTATCGAGCGTAGTCCTCTTCGGTTTTGTAAGGGCCATCGACTATATCGAGCCAGAGGCAATTCTTCATATTAGTTTCATACTCGGAAGGACAGGCGGTCATGTTCTCGAAGTCAATCGAGATATGAGTTACAACCCACACTGTCTTGCCGTGATATGTATTCGGATTGGCAATCAGCTTTGCCAGCATCACAATCTCGCCTCATTCAAGGTTGGTATCCGCCAACGCCTGGGTTGCCAGACACCACGATGCAAAAAAAAAATTCTGCCGATATGTTTTAGTGGGTTCATTCGTTTCCTTAGCTGCCATGCTTCAATATTGGAATGCTAGAAGAAAGACTTGGAAAGTCACAAATAAATTTTGAGTTTTTCTTGAGGTTCCGCAAATGATACGAAGGTGCCTGTAGCGAAGGACTGCTTTAAGGCATCGAGAATGCAACGCTGAATGACTCAAAGTGGCCGATTGCCGAAGTCTACTCATCATTTCTCATCACCGCAAAGCAGCCATTCAACAGCGAATTCCAGACACCCAAATTAAGTTCACCCCGTCATCACTTAACCACTGACAGGGTCAGAACTTCGTTAGGCAATGCTGCACGCCTCGGCGAAACTAAAGCGCGGGCCACGCGGGTAGATGCCCTTCGCATCGCCGTAGCCTAGGTTGCACAGGAAGTTGGATTTGTAAGTCTTACCCGCGAAGAACAACTCGTCCACCTTGGCATTATCAAAGCCCGACATCGGGCCACAGTCCAGACCCAGCGCACGCGCAGCGATTATTAAATATGCGCCCTGCAAAGTCCCGTTACGAAAGGCAGTCGTGTCGGCTAAGGCGGCGTTGCCGGCGAACATGTCTCGCGCCTTGGGGTTAGGCGGGAACAGCTTGGGGAGTTGCTCGAAGAAGCGTGTGTCGAACGCGATGATGGCGGTGACCGGGGCAGCCATGCTCTTAGCGCGGTTACCTTCCATCAGTGCGCTATCTAGCTTGGCTTTGGCATCC
>CAVVSV010000018.1:0-187978 GCA_963750805.1 uncultured beta proteobacterium | reverse complement strand
GGAGAGCGCCTGACGCCCGCTGCACTTGGACTTGCAGCCAGTATTGGCATGAATTCTTTGCTGGTGGCGCGCCAGCCCCACGTTGCACTTTTCTCCACCGGCGACGAACTGGTCATGCCTGGCGAAGTGGCGCCGCAAGACATGAAGCCGGGAGCCATCTACAACTCCAACCGTTTCTTTTTGCGGGCCCTGCTGCAGCGTCTGGGGTGCAAAGTGACAGACTTTGGCATCGTGCCGGACCGGCTGGATGCCACCTTGCAGGCTTTGAGCCGCGCATCCAGTGAGCATGACTTGATCCTGACCAGCGGGGGTGTGTCAGTGGGTGAAGAAGACCACATCAAGCCCGCTGTGGAAGCACTGGGTGCGCTGAATCTGTGGCAGATTGCCATCAAACCTGGCAAACCCTTTGCCTACGGCACCATCAACAAGGCCGAGCTTTCGAACCCGACTCATTTCATGGGCTTACCCGGTAATCCGGTATCGAGTTTCGTCACATTCATGGTGTTGGTGCGGCCCTTTTTGCTGCATTTGCAGGGTGTCAGCGACGTGACGCCCAAGTCAATGCCTTTGCCTGCCCATTTCACATGGCCCCGCGCCGACAAGCGACGTGAGTTTCTGCGGGTAAGGCGCAATGCGGCGGGTGGTCTGGATCTGTTTCCCAATCAGAGTTCCGGCGTGTTGACCTCGGCGGTCTGGGGTGATGGTGTCATAGACAACCCGCCGGGGCAGACTATTCAATCCGGCGATGTGGTGAGGTTCATTCCTTTTTCCGAGTTGATGTAGAGCGCGCAAGGGCTGTGAACTGCCGATGAAAATTAACGTCAAATATTTTGCTTCCATCCGTGAGGCCATTGGCCAGGGCAGTGAGCCCCTGGACACCATGGCTCAGACCCTGGGTGGATTGCGCGACGAGCTGATCGCGCGGGGCGGCGCTCACGCGCAAAGTCTGGCCCGTGGCAAGACCCTGCGCATGGCGCTGAACCAGGTGATGGCCGATGAGGCCACCACCTTGGTGGACGGTGCTGAAGTTGCTTTCTTTCCACCGGTCACAGGCGGCTGATCTTTCCGATCACCCCAGCCACGCGGGCAGCGTGGCCCGCATCATCGGTGCCCGCAACTCGTTGTGGATCATGCCCTGGGCTGCCAAGGTAGCTTTGATCGATGCCGGATTGGGCTCGGCAAACAGGGCCTCAATGGCCGGCAGCAGTGGCATCCATAGGGCGCGCGCCTTCGGCATGTCCCCTTCTGCCAGGCATCGAATCAGCTCGGCATACCGCGCTGTGTTCACATGGGCACTGGCCGCAATCGCGCCCACACCACCCAAAGCCAGGGTGCTGAAGATGTTCAGGTCGTCACCTGCCAGCACCTGAAGTCTTCCGCTGGCAATCAACGCCTGGGTTTTGCCCATGTCGCCGCCACAGTCCTTGATGGCGCGAATGTTGGGGTGGTCCGCCAGCGTCAGCAGCGTGTCCCGGTTCATCGTCACCCCCGTGCGGTAGGGAATATCGTAGACGATGACGGGCACCCTAGATGCGTCGGCCATCTGCGCAAACCAGTGCAGCAGACCAGCCTGCGACGGTCGAATGTAGTGCGGAGGGGGCACAAGCACACCGGCGATGGGTCGCTCGTTGATGGTCTTGACCCAGTCCCGTGTTTGCTCCAGGTGATATCCCGACACGCCCATCACCACGGGCAGGCCATCCGAGGCGCTGATCACCGTGTCCAGGACCACCAACTGTTCGGCTTCGCTCAGAGCAGCGGCTTCACCGGTTGAGCCACAGGCGACAAATCCAGTTGCGCCTTCTTGCGCCAGTTTTTTGACCAACCTGGTCAGGGCAGGAAAATCTACCGCGCTGTCAGAAAACGGGGTGATTAGGGGAATCCATAGTCCGGTAAAAACCGGGGTTGAACTGGAAGAATTTGCTGACAATTGATTCTGGGTTAACACACCACATTCCTTTTTTTGACAAGAATGACCGATGGAGAAACCATCAACAGGCGGGCGGTGAATCCAGGGGGAGGCCAGTGCAACTGGCGCTATGAGTGGTTCCATCGCTCATCTGAGGACGGAACCACAGCTCCGGTCAGATGAGCATTGGTTTTTTTGATTTGCTGACGCGCGCCACACCGCAAACTGCACCGGATGGCGCGTTCATTGGCAGGGAAAAAGTCGTTGTCAGCATGTCGTGAATCATAGCAGTGCCACAATTCGCGTATGACTTCACCACGCGTTTTCATCCAGACTCAGGACTTCAATCTCGCCGAAGAGATCGCCTTGCTGCGGGCCACCGATGTTCGTGTGGGCGCAATCTGCAGCTTTGTTGGAACGGTGCGTGACCGCAATGCGGGCACCGCTGGCGAAGTGAGCTCATTGGAGCTGGAGCACTACCCCGGCATGACGGAGAAATCCATCGAAGCCATGATTGATGAGGCCATGGCGCGGTTCGATATATTCGGTGCCCGTGTCATCCACCGCATTGGCTTGTTGCAGCCGCTCGATCAAATCGTGCTGGTGGCCGTCACTTCCGCGCACCGCGGCGAGAGTTTCAAGGCCTGCGAGTTTTTGATGGACTACCTCAAGACTCAGGCCCCGTTTTGGAAGAAAGAACAGACGCCCAATGGCGCGCATTGGGTCGATGCCCGGGTCAGCGACGACCAGGCTTTGGCTAAGTGGGGCATCAGCGCGCCCAACGTTCCGGCGCCCATTTGACCTTTGTCAACCTTAGGCGCGGTGCCTGAGGCGTTAGCCCTTGAAAAGTGCCCGACTGACCAAAGCTGCATGTCAGTATTGGACTTCAGATCAAAAAGGGCACTGCCATGCGTATCGAAAAACTCACCACCAAATTCCAGGAAGCCTTGGGCGAAGCCCAAACGCTGGCCTTGGGCAATGATCATGCTTTCATTGAACCTGTGCATGTGCTGTTGGCGATGCTCAAGCAGGACGACGGCCCCAAGGCATTGTTGCAACGCGCCGGTGTCAACATCGCGGGGCTGACCGCAGCGGCCGAAATGGCCATGAAAAAGCTGCCGCAGGTGCAGGGCCACGAGCAGGTGCAAGTGGGGCGCGACATGGTGTCGCTACTGCAGGCGGCCGAAAAGGAATCCATCAAACGCGGCGACCAGTTCGTGGCAGGCGAATTGTTCCTGCTGGCGCTGACCGACACCAAGCAGGACATCTCAAAAATCGCCAAAGACAACGGCCTGACCCGCAAGTCGCTGGAGGCGGCCATTGACGCAGTACGTGGCGGCCAGAACGTGGACAGTGCTGATGCCGAAGACCAGCGTGAATCCCTCAAGAAATATTGCATCGACCTCACCGAACGCGCGCGCCAGGGCAAGCTCGACCCGGTGATTGGCCGTGATGACGAGATCCGCCGTGCCATCCAGGTGCTGCAACGCCGTACCAAAAACAACCCGGTGCTGATTGGTGAGCCCGGCGTGGGCAAGACAGCCATTGTGGAAGGCTTGGCCCAGCGTATTGTGGCCGGTGAAGTGCCCGAATCGCTCAAGGGCAAGCGCGTCTTGAGCCTGGACATGGCTGCGCTGCTGGCCGGTGCCAAGTTCCGCGGTGAGTTTGAAGAGCGCCTGAAAAACGTGCTCAAGGACCTGGCCAAAGACGAAGGCCAGACTATCGTGTTCATTGACGAACTGCACACCATGGTGGGGGCCGGCAAGGCCGAAGGCGCCATGGATGCTGGCAATATGCTCAAGCCCGCACTGGCGCGTGGCGAGCTGCATTGCGTGGGTGCGACTACGCTGGACGAGTACCGCAAGTACATCGAAAAAGACGCTGCGCTGGAGCGCCGTTTCCAGAAAATTCTGGTGGGTGAGCCCACTGTGGAGGCCACCATTGCCATCTTGCGCGGCCTGAAAGAGCGCTACGAGAAACACCACAACGTGGACATCACCGACCCGGCCATCGTGGCCGCAGCCGAGCTGAGCCACCGCTACATCACCGACCGTTTTCTGCCCGACAAGGCGATTGATTTGATCGACGAAGCCGCGTCCAAAGTCAAGATCGAAATGGACAGCAAACCCGAGGTGATGGACAAGCTGGACCGACGCCTGATCCAGTTGCAGATCGAGCGCGAAGCGGTGCGCAAGGAAAAAGACGAAGCCTCGCTCAAGCGCTTTGACCTGATCAATGACGAAATCAAGAAGCTGCAAAAGGAAATTGCTGATCTGGACGAAATCTGGAAGGCTGAAAAAGCCAGCGCCCAGGGCGGCGCCCAGGTGCGCGAGGAAATGGAGCAAGTCAAGATCCAGATCGAAGAACTCACCCGCAAGGGCGATTTCAACAAGGTGGCCGAATTGCAATATGGCAAGCTGCCCGAATTGGAAAAACGCCTGAAAGAAGCGCAGGCCAAGGAAGCCAACCAAGTAGAGGGCGCCGCGCCGCGCCTGCTGCGCACGCAAGTCGGTGCGGAAGAAATTGCCGAAGTGGTGAGCCGCGCCACGGGTATTCCGGTCAGCAAGATGATGCAGGGTGAGCGCGACAAGTTGCTGCAAATGGAAGTGAAGCTGCACGAGCGCGTGGTGGGACAGGACGAAGCGATTGCCGCTGTGGCCAATGCCATCCGCCGCTCGCGCGCTGGTTTGGGTGATCCCAATCGCCCCACAGGTTCGTTCCTGTTCCTGGGCCCCACCGGTGTGGGCAAGACCGAGCTGTGCAAGGCGCTGGCAGGCTTCCTGTTTGACAGTGAGGACCACCTGATCCGCATCGACATGAGCGAGTTCATGGAGAAACATTCTGTGGCCCGATTGATAGGCGCGCCACCCGGCTACGTGGGCTACGAGGAGGGTGGCTATTTGACCGAAGCCGTGCGTCGCAAACCCTATGCCGTGCTGTTGCTTGACGAAGTTGAAAAAGCCCACCCTGACGTGTTCAATGTGCTGCTGCAGGTGCTGGACGATGGCCGCCTGACCGACGGCCAGGGCCGTACGGTGGACTTCAAGAACACCGTGATCGTGATGACCAGCAACATCGGCTCGCCCATCATCCAGAGCATGGTGGGCAAGTCGTCCGACGAAATCAAAGATGCCGTGACGGACGAGTTGAAAAACTACTTCCGTCCCGAGTTTTTGAACCGCATTGACGAAACCGTGGTGTTCCACGCGCTGGATGCCAAGAACATCGAAGCCATCGCCGCCATTCAGATCAGGGTGCTGAAGGATCGCCTGGCCAAGATGGACCTGGTGCTGGAAGTGTCACCTGCTGCCTTGTCAGAAATCGCCAAAGTGGGCTTCGATCCCTTGTTTGGTGCCCGCCCACTCAAGCGCGCCATTCAGCAGCGCATCGAGAACCCGCTGTCCAAGCTGCTGCTGGAAGGCAAATTTTTGCCCAAGAGCATCATCCCGGTGGATGTGGATCCGATCCACTCACCGGGGCAGTTCAGCTTTGAGCGGGTGGTGCATTGAGGCTCCGGTCTTGCTTCATCACGACTTGACCGGAATCGGCGTGGCCGCAGGAACCGGCACGGCCGTCACGCTGTTTTGCGGCGAGCCTTCAATCACGCGGTCGGAGTAGGTCAGGTAGACCAGGGTGTTGCGTTTTGCATCCACCATGCGCACCACACGCAGCCGCTTGAACACCAGCGAGATGCGCTCGCTGAACATCTCTTCCTGCCTGTCCAGCGGCTTGCCGCCAAAGCTGATCACGCCTGTCTGGCGGCAGGCAATCGAGGCCTCGGCCTTGTCTTCAGCCAGCCCCAATGCGCCCTTGATACCACCCGTCTTGGCACGCGACACATAGCAGGTGACGCCTGCCACCTTGGGGTCGTCATAGGCATCCACCACGATCTTGTGGTCCGGGCCGATGAGCTTGAAGACGGTGTCCACCGCGCCGATTTCTTCGCTGCTGGCCGCGCCACAGGCGGCAAGAACGAGAGCCAGTGCGGCGAGGGGAAGGGTGTGCTTGTTCATGAGGGGTTCCTTGGATGATCACTACCTTTTTGGTAGCTGCTTGTCATTGCTGTATGCGGACTTCGGCACATTTCTTTTCTGAAATTTGACTGAAGACGATCCTATAACGATCCTGACGACCGCTTCAAAAAAATTGTCGCGTTTGACATGCAAGTAAATACTTGCATATAATTCAAACCATCCACAACTCCATTGGAGAAAGTTCATGGCGGATCTCCTGCATCATTGCGCTTCCCCGTGGGGGATTCCCCCCCGCATCAACGACGACGGAAACCGACTTGGACATCGACAAAGTATTCAAGGCATTGGCTGACCCGGGGCGCAGGCGTCTGCTGGATCAACTGCATGCCGACAACGGCCAGACCCTGACGGCGCTGTGCGAGCACATGGACATGACCCGCCAGGCGGTCACGCAGCATTTGCAGCAACTGGAAGCGGCCAATCTTGTGGCCGTGATCTGGCAGGGTCGGGAAAAGCTTCACTACCTGAACCCGGTGCCGCTCTTTGAAATTCAGGAGCTCTGGATCAAGAAATTTGAACGCAATCGCCTCGGCGTATTACTGACTTTAAAAACCCAACTGGAAGGACATCAAAATGGAAACGAAAAAACCTGACTTTGTGTACGTGACCTACATCGCCACGACGCCCGAAAAACTCTGGCAGGCCCTGATGGACGTGGACATGATGGCGCAATGGTGGGTGGACCCCAAGGCCGGGTGCGCCCGCGTGAACGTGTCAGACTGGAAGCCGGGGTCGAAATGGGAACATACGCGAGCTGATGGATCCGCCGTGGTAGACATCGCGGGCAAGGTGATCGAGGCCATCGCCCCCAAACGCCTGGTCTACAGCTGGGCCCGGCCAGGTGAAGTGGGGGACGAGTCCAGACACTCCCGGGTGTCGTTTGACATCCTTCCCTACAGCGACGGCCTGGTCAAACTGACGGTTGCCCATGATGACCTGGCCAAAGATCCGTCCATGATGGCGGGCGTATCGGGCGGCTGGCCAACGGTGCTCTCCAACCTCAAGACATTCCTTGAAACCGGCCGTGCGTTGCCCCACACGCAAGCCGCGCCACATGCGTGAGGTCCCGGCGAGGTTGGACAGGCCGCCATGCTGATGGACCCAGCGCGACCGGCAGGGGACTAGGGTATCGTCGAAGGCTTCAGATCAAATGGAGCCAACAATGACAGTCCTGACTTCTTCGCCCTCGGCTGGCGGCAGCGTTTCGCTGATCATTTTGGCCACGCTGGCCAGTGTGTATACCTTGCACTGGGCCAGTGCCGTTTTTGTGCCGGTGATGGTGGGCGTCTTTTTCAGTTACGGCCTCTCGCCCATCGTGGACTGGCTGGCGCAACGCAGGGTTCCCCGCGTGGTGAGTTCGGCCTTGCTGGTGGTCGGCATTGCCCTGGGTGTGGGCGCCACTGCGTACTCGCTCAGTGACGACGCGGGAAAACTGGTCGATTCATTGCCAATGGCAGCGCAAAAGCTGCGCGAATCCGTCCGTCAGCACCGCGGTGATCAAGCCAACACGCTGGCCAAAGTGCAGCAGGCCGCGTCGCAGCTTGAACAGGCGGCCGAGGAAACCAACCGGGCGGCGCCGGTGAGCCGGGGTGTGCAGCGTGTTCAGATCGAAAAAACCAAGTTCGATATCAAAGACCATTTGTGGAATGGCACCATGGGTTTGCTGGCCATGCTGGGGCAGATTGGCATTGTCGCTTTGATCACTTTTTTTCTGATGACGTCCGGCGATACATTCCGGCGCAAGCTGGTGAAGCTGGCCGGGCCTACCTTGAGTCGCAGAAAAATCACGCTTCAGGCGTTGAACGAAGTCAATGACCAGATTCAGCGCTACATGCTCGTGCAACTCTTTACCAGTGGTCTGGTGGGTGTGGCGACCTGGCTATGCCTGATGGCCATTGGTCTGGAGCATGCAGCGGTATGGGGTGTTGCCGCAGGGGTGCTCAATTTGGTGCCTTATATCGGCAATGTGGTCGTTACCGTCGGCTCTGCCTTGGTCGGCTTTCTTCAGTTTGGCACGTTGGAGATGGCGTTATGGGTGGCTGCCATTTCCCTGGTGATCAATGGGGTTGAAGGTTTCCTGCTGACGCCGTGGCTGACCAGCCGTGCCAGCAAGATGAACCCGGTTGCCGTTTTCGTTGGCGTTTTGGCTTGGGGCTGGCTGTGGGGGGCATGGGGCTTGTTGCTGGGCATTCCCATTCTGATGGTCATCAAGGCCATCTGTGACCGGGTCGAAGATTTCAAGGGCGTGGGGGAGTTCCTGGGGGCTTGAAATACAGGGGCACAAGGTCCAAAAGTCAGCGACTCAAGCTGACACCGGATTGAGATCAGACACGGCGTTTGCGATTCGCCGGCAACCTTCTTCGATGACCTCGATGCCGGTGGCAATCGACATCCGGAAGTAGGGACCCACGCCATAGGCTGAACCGGGAATCATGGCAACGCCGACTGAGTTCAGCAGATACAACACCACATCCACATCAGTCTGAAGAATTTGGCCGTCGGGGGTTCTCTGGCCGATGAGGCCAGCGCAATTCACGAACAGGTAAAACGCGCCCCCGGGGGTGCGGCAATGCAGGCCAGGTATGGCGTTGATGAGGGCCAGTGCCTTGTCGCGGCGAGCACGGTAGGTCGCTACAAACCCGGCCAGGAAGCTGTGGTCTCCTTGAAGGGCCGCCAATGCAGCGGCCTGACTGACCGAACTGGCATTGCTGGTGGACTGCGACTGCAAGGTTTCCATGGCAGAAATAATGTCCGAAGGCCCGGCGGCGTAGCCAATTCGCCAACCGGTCATGGCATAGGTTTTGGAAACGCCGTTGACGATCACCGTGCGGTCGCGCAATCGCGGCTCAACGGTCAGGATGTGCGGTTGTATCTGGTCGTCAAACCGGATGTGCTCATAAATGTCGTCCGTCATCACCATCACCTGAGGGTGGCGCATGAGTACCTCGGACAGCGCCCGCAAGTCTTGCGCCGTGTAGGCGGCGCCGGTCGGGTTGTTGGGGGAGTTGAGCAGCAGCCAGCGTGTCCTTGGCGTGATGGCGGTTTCCAGTGCGGAAGCCGTCAGGCGAAAACCGTCCTCTTCATGGCAGACAACCGTGATGGGGGTGCCGTCGCAGGCCAGTGTCATGTCGGGGTAGGAAACCCAATAGGGTGCCGGAATGATGACTTCGTCGCCAGGGCTCAGCGTGACGGACAAAACATTGAAGATGGCGTGCTTGGCACCACAAGTGACGATGATGTCACGGGGTAAGTAGCTCAGGCCGTTTTCCCGCAACAGTTTGTCGCAAATGGCCTGGCGCAGTGCCGGGGTACCGGCTGACATGGTGTAGCGGGTTTCTCCGCGCTCGATGGCTTCGCAAGCCGCGCGGCGAATGTGTTCGGGTGTGTCGAAGTCCGGCTCTCCGACCACCAGATTGACAATGTCCTTGCCTTCGCGCCGCAACTGATTGGCCCGGTCCTGTGCCGCACTGCTGGGTGATGGTTTGACTTTTTGCAGGCGTGCAGATATGCGGGATGAACTCACTCTGGGCTCCAGGTAATGCTGAGACGATACAGCCAACCATACGTCCTGCGGCGTCCACAAGCAAAGACAGAATTCGTCTTACTGCATATCAGACACTTATGCTGATGCAGGTTCTGCCCTGTATAGTCAGATGAGACCTTGGGCAGGGCGGATTGGCGAAACGGTTCCGAACCTGTGAATTGTTGATCCTCACCAGAGATTGAAGTGAACCTCAGGCGCCTCAAATATTTTGTCAAGATCGTGGACATTGGCAGCTTGACCCAGGCCGCCGATGTGCTTCATATTGCCCAGCCTGCGCTCAGCCAGCAGCTTGCCACGCTGGAGGGCGAGTTTCGCCAGCAATTGCTTGTACGAACCAAGCGGGGAGTGACACCCACTGAAGCGGGCATGGTGCTCTATCGGCATGCCCAAATCATCCTTCGCCAGTTTGACCAGGCACAAACAGACGTCAAACATTCCGGGCAGACGCTGTCGGGCCAGGTCTCAGTGGGTCTTGCACCAGGAACCGCAGCATCGGCCTTGTCGCTACCCCTCCTGAAAGCGGTTCGCGCCCGCCACCCGGGTGTGTTGCTCTACCTCAATGAAAACTTTGGCACGACCTTGAGCGAGCTGATCATGAATGGCCGCATGGACATGGCCGTCCTGTATGGCAATAAACCTGTACATGGCTTGTCGTTCATGCCCCTGCTCAAGGAAGAGCTTTATCTGGTCAGCCCGGTGGACATGTCGTTGCCGGACCAACAGATTTCGCTGGTCCAGTTGCAGGATGTCGAACTGCTGTTGCCACGCCCGTACAACGTCATGCGAAAGCTGGTGGACGAGGCGTTCATGGGAATTCACCGACTGCCTAACGTCGTTGCCGAAATCGAATCTGCGACGACCCTGGTGGCCGCCATTGCCAACGGTCTGGGCGCCACGATCCTGCCAGGCTCGGCGGCCAGGGTAGTTGGCGCCGCTTGCAATGCAAGGTTGTCGCGCATTATTGACCCCGTGATCGAAGCGCCACTGTCCCTGTGTTTGTCCGATCATTTGCCCTTGTCCGAGCCTGCCGTTGCCGTCAAGGAAATTCTGATGGAGCTGGTGGGCGATCTCGCCACTGACAACCTTCCGGTACACGAATTGCAGCCATAAGGCCACCTTATTGCCTCAAGCCCATTCCATCTTTGCGCCGCCTCTTTGCTGGACGTACATTGGTGTTTTACGGCAACTGGTCTGGACATGGAACTGCAGAAAATCAGGGAACTCATTGATGTCTTGAAGGCTTCAGACCTGACAGAGCTTGAGTATGCCGAGGGTGACTACAAACTCAGACTGGTCAGGCGTTCCGATTCAACGCCTTCGGTGGCAACAGGTGCGAATGACAGGGCGCTTTCAGCCCGAGACGTCCTGCATCACGAAGTGAAGTCGGAGCCTGAAGGTGTTGATGCATCGTCCGTGATGGTGAGGTCACCCCTCTTTGGCATTCTCCATTTGACGGCCTCGCCAAATGGGCCAGCTTTCGTGCAACCAGGTACGACAGTGCAACAAGGCGATACCTTGTGCATTGTGGAAGCCATGAAAATATTCCATGAGGTCAAGTCCGACCGCTCGGCCCGCGTTGAGGCGATTTTGGGTGTTTCGGGGCAAGAGGTCGAAGCGGGTGCGCCCTTGTTTCAGTTGTCACACGCGGACTGATGGCCATGTTCGACACGGTGCTGATTGCCAACCGGGGAGAAATTGCTGTTCGCATTCAACGCGCCTGTCACCACCTCGGATTGAAAACATTGGCCGTCTATTCAACCGCAGACGAAAACGCGGGTTATCTGGCGCACGCTGACCAAGCGCTGTGTATTGGTCCTGCTGCTCCCGCCCTGAGTTACCGGAATCAGTCGGCCCTTCTGCTGGCAGCCGAACTTGGCGGTGCACAGGCCATTCACCCTGGCTATGGTTTCCTCTCGGAAAACGCGGATTTTGCAAGTGCTGTCGAAGGTGCGGGGTTGACCTTCATCGGCCCGAGCCCCGAATCCATTCGCACCATGGGCGACAAGGTGGCGGCAAAGCGCGCCATGCGGCGGGCCGGGGTGCCTTGTGTTCCCGGGCCGGATGACAGGTTGGCTGAGGATCCTGCCAAAATTCTGGCCGTCGCCGAGTCTGTGGGTTATCCCGTGATCATCAAGGCGTCAGGAGGGGGAGGTGGGCGTGGCATGCGAGTGGTCCACGACGCGTCCGGGTTGCTGGAAGCGGTGTCTTTGACTCGCGAAGAGGCGAGACACACGTTTGCCAATCCGGACATTTACGTCGAAAAATACCTGTCCAAACCGCGGCACATTGAAATACAGGTCCTTTGCGATTCCTATGGCAACGCGGTGCATTTGGGGTCGCGAGATTGTTCACTGCAACGGCGAAACCAGAAGGTGATCGAGGAGGCTCCGGCCGTTGGTATAGCGGCGCATGCGATTGATAGACTGGCGGCTCAGTGCCTAGAAGCATGCCGGCAACTGCGTTACAGGGGCGTGGGTACGTTCGAGTTTCTATTTGAAGACGACAAGTTTTACTTCATTGAAATGAACACACGCCTTCAGGTGGAGCACACCGTGTCGGAAATGGTAATGGGCATTGACATCGTGGCGCAGCAGCTGCGCATTGCGCAGGGTGAAGCACTTGCCTTCGGTCAGGATGAGGTTGTCCAGCGCGGCTTCGCAATGGAGTGCCGCATCAACGCGGAGGATCCTATGACTTTCAATCCGGGGCCAGGCCGTGTAGACCGTTGGGATGTCCCGGGCGGTCCGGGTATTCGCTTTGATTCGCATATTCGCACTGGTGACACCGTCTCACCCTACTACGACTCGATGATAGGAAAGCTGATTGCCCACGGTGCTACACGGGCAGAGGCCCTGAATCGCATGAAGGTGGCGTTGGCAGAAATGAAAGTTGAGGGTATTCCGACCAATATCACCCTGCACAGGGACTTGCTGAATGATGCCTCCGTTCAAGCCGGGGGCATGGACAACCATTTTTTGGAGCGCTGGCTGGCCGGGCGTTTTGTCACATGACCGCGGATCGATCCAGTGGCCTGGTGCCACGCATCAGCCTTCTGGGTTCGACCGCACTGTTGTTCGAGGCGCCTGGGCCCATGGACTTGGCGCAGCAGCAGCGGATATGGCGACTGGCTGAGGAAGCACAGTCCTGGAATGAAGTTCAGGAAGCTGTTCCAGGGATGAACAACTTGATGCTTGTTTTTAAAACGCCGCCTGCCGACCTGGAGCCTTTGAAGGATGTGCTTCGCCGCAGGTGGACGGCCACTGAAGTGCAAGCAGGCCCGACTTTTCAGGGCAGGACCATCGAGCTTCCCGTGGTCTATGGGGGTGTTTTGGGCCCTCATTTGCAGGACGTCGTATCCCACACGGGTCTGACCGTGGAAGACATCGTGCAAATTCATACGGAGCCCTTGTATGTTGTTTACGCTTTGGGCAGCCACCCTGGCTATTGCTATCTCGGTGGCATGGACCCCCGCATAGCAACGCCCCGCAGAAAAGTGCCCGTGGTCAATCTGCCAGGTGGTTCGGTGTCCATCGGGGGCATTCAGACTGGCGTTTCGGCGTCCGATGGGCCCAGTGGGTGGAGCACCATAGGACACACGCACATGCAGTTTTTTGACCCGCAGAAAGAGCCGCCGGCGATGCTGTCTCCCGGCGACAGGATCCGGTTTGTAGTGAAAGGCATTGAGCGGTGATTGAAATCGTCAGTGCGGGTGCCCTGAGCACGGTACAGGACATGGGACGGACGTCGTATCGTCGATTTGGGGTTGGCACGGCCGGTGCGATGGATGCGTTGGCATTGTCCATTGGCAACCTGCTGGTTGACAACGCTGAGGAACTGGCCGGTGTTGAAGTGCCTGTACTTCCGTTTCGGGTCCGTTTTCTCCAGGCGCTGGACTTTGCGGTGTGTGGTGCTGATTGTTTGATGACGCTGGATGACAAGCCGCTCCTGCCCTGGTGGAAGTACCGCGCCAACGCAGGGCAGACGCTGTCCCTGGGACAGGATGGCAGGAGCTTCAGTGCTGGCGCGCGCAGCTACTTGACGATTTCGGGCGGTGTCGATGTGCCCGAAATTCTTGGTTCCCGCAGTACACAGTTACGTGGACGATTTGGCGGCCATCATGGGCGCGCGCTTCTTGATGGCGACAAGCTGCCCGTAGGCGCTGCCAATGCGCCCTTGGCAGCCCGCGCTGGCATGGAATATGGCATCGTTCCTCCTGGTTTGGCCTTGAACGCAAGCGACTTTTTTGAGCCTGACCCTGCAGCCTCTGGCCCGGTGACGGCGGTGCGGGTGATACCCGCGGCGGAATATGAAAACTTTGATGCCCATGCCCAACGTCAATTCTGGGCGGCTGATTGGAAAATAACGGCGCAGAGCGACCGCTATGGCTTTCGCCTGGCAGGGCCTGCACTTGACCTGAAGGCGGCGTTGGAAACGCGATCACATGGTGTGGTGCCCGGTGTGATTCAAGTGCCACCGAGCGGTCAACCCATTATCCAGATGCGCGATGCCCAGCCCTCCGGAGGCTACCCCAAGATGGGAACGGTGATTGAGGCCGATATCTGGCGTCTTGCACAGGCTCCTGCTGGTTCAAAAATCCGTTTCGTCGCAGCCAGTTATGACGAGGCCGTTACGGCATTGCAAACCAGCAGCGCCTACCTCAAAAAGGTTCAAAGCCTCACCTCCTTGTACCGGGGCATGCATGGCTGACTTCACCACCCACGTGTCCGCCCATTTGAATGATGCAGGCTGGAAGGAAATCGCGCGCTGGCTGGCCGACTCAGACATTGATTGCGCCGATGTTTCCGGGCCAGGTTGGCAGGTGCGGTTTCACAGAGATTCGGGGTATGTGGCTCGCCATGTTGACAGTGTGAAAGTTCCATTGCAGAGGCAGGGCATAACGCCGCTGACAGATGCCAGCACGATAAAAGTAACAGCGCCGATGGCCGGTGCTTTCCTTGACTGCCATCCCTTGCGATCTTCACCTTTGGTGCAAATTGGCGCGAGAGTCGAACCAGGTGATGTATTGGCTTTGCTTCAAATCGGACATTTGCTGGTTCCGGTCAACGCTCCTGTCGGTGGGGTTGTTATTCGCCGGCTGGATGCTTCCGGCACTACGGTGGGATTTGGCCATGAACTCTTTGACATTGTTGTGAGGCCCTGTGATGGAAATTGATTTGAACGCCGATGTGGGAGAAGGGTTCGGGCCCTGGCGAATGGGGGATGATGGGGCCTTGCTCAAAGTCATCTCGTCAGCCAATATTGCTTGCGGTTTTCACGCGGGTGACCCCGTGATCATGAATGCCACGGTACGTCTGGCGGCAGAACAACACATTGACATCGGCGCCCACGTGGGTTTCCCGGATTTGATGGGCTTTGGGAGAAGGCAAATGGACGCCAACCCGCTTGAATTGGCAACCTACGTGCTCTATCAGCTTGGCGCGTTGGCGGGAATCGCCAAAGCAGCCGGACAAAAAATGACGCACATGAGCTTCCACGGGGCTTTGGGCAATATGGCAGCGGCAGATCAATCACTTGCGGAGCCTCTGGTGCGCGCGGTGGCTGAATTTGACGATCAACTGATCATCAGCGTGTCGACGGGAACAGCAATTGAGAAGGTGGCTGATCGCCTGGGTTTGCGGGTTGCGACAACTTTCTTAGCCGACCGCGCCTATGACGCCGCGGGTAACCTGGTTTCACGCAAACTGACCGGTTCTGTCATTCATGACGCCAATGTCGTGATGAACCGGGTGTTGCAAGTGCTGCAGGATCGCACCGTGACCAGCATTGAGGGCCAGACCTTGCCCATGCGGGTTCAGTCAATCCTGCTTCACGGAGACACGCCGGGTGCCGTTGCACTGGCGCAAGCCGTCCGGCAAGCCATAGAAACCGGCGGCGGCAAAGTGGTTCCCATCTCAAGGTTGGCCCGATGATGCAGCGGGAAATGGCTACACATAAGCAGCGCTTATCCCGGCAAGCCCATTCCGTCTTTGCCCTGCGAAGAAACGTTCAGTACATTCATTTGACGGAACACAAATCCGGTTCCAACTCAAGGATTGTCGATGCCATTTTCTGACTACAAGACTGCACTCGTCACCGGCGCCTCGTCCGGCATGGGTGCGGCCATTGTTGAACGTTTTCGCCGAGAAGGTCTGGAGGTACACGCGCTGGCCCGAAGTGGCCCCGCGTTACACGAGTTGGCGGCCCGCACCGGTTGCATTGCCCAGGTGATGGATGTGTCAGATCTCGCAGCCATCACAAAGCTGGCCCAGGAGGTTCAATTCGATATTCTGGTCAACAACGCGGGAGTCAATCAACCAGGTTCGATTTTGACAGCCAAGGCCAGCGACATCGACCTGCAGATGGACGTCAACCTGCAGGCTGCGTTGCACCTGGTTCGCCTCATCATGCCGGGCATGGTGGCGCGGGATTGCGGCCATATCGTCAACGTCAGCTCGTATCGCCGCGATCTACAACTTTGGCGGCAACACCACCTACCACGTGACCAAGGCGGGACTTCATGCGCTGTCACGGCAGCTCAGGGTCGATGCCGTTGGCAAGCGGGTGCGCGTCACTGAAATTTGTCCCGGACGCGTGGCCACCGACATCTTTGGCCACGTCAATGGCGACATTGAAGCCGCGAGAAAGGAATTCATCGATGGCTTCGAATTGCCGCAAGCCAGCGACATTGCAGACGCCATCGCCTTTGCCATCGCAGCGCCGAGGGCGATGAACATCTCCAACATGGAAATTCTTCCGACGCTCCAGGTGCCCGGCGGCCTGACCACGGTCAAGCGCACGGATTGATACTGCAAGTCCCCGCTCCACACGAATCAAGGAACCCCCATGTCAAACACCGGTGCCCGCAGAAACCCGTCTGCACCGCAAGTCGATGCGACCGTTCTGGAAACGCTGCGCGGCATTGCCGTCGCGCTGCTCAGTGACAACCTGCACCGCAGCACCGGCAGCGTGGGCCTGCAGCACTACCACAGGCCCAAAGCCGATGGCGGGCACCGCCGTGACCGTGCGCACCCGGGGTGGTGACAACCTGACCATTCTGCGTGCCTTTGAATACTGCCGCCCGGGCGATGTGATGGTGGTAGATTGCGGTGCAGACGTCACGAATGCAGTGGTGGGTGGCATCCTCACCTATTACGCAGCAACCATCCAGCTGTCGGGCATGGTGATTGACGGTGCGATTCGGGACGTCGCTGAAATCCGTGAACGCGACTTCCCGGTCTACGCCCGTGGCGTCAATCATCGCGGCCCCTACAAGGACGGCCCTGGCGAAATCAATGTGCCAGTGTCCATCGGCGGCATGGTGGTGAACCCGGGCGACATCATCGTGGGCGACGAAGATGGCTTGCTGGCATTTGCGCCGTCTGAGGCGGCTTTCGTCATAGAAAAGGCCCTGGCGCAGGGCAGAAAGGAAGCCGAAACGATGCTGGCCATGAAGGAGGGACGTTGGGACCGTTCCTTCATCGACGCACTGGAAGCGCGTTGCGCCAACTGACGCCACAACTCATTCCCGAAACTTATCCAGCCAGACGAAAAGCGTCTTTGCGCCATCGAACGCGATCGCCGTACTATTTTCCAGCCGACACCTTCACACCATCTTTCCAGGAGCCAGCCACCATGACCGTCACCCGCCGCCACTTCGTTGCATCCACGTGCGCCATGGTCTCCATGGCTGCCCCCATGCGCTCGGCCTTCGCCGCCGATGCAACTCAACCTGCGCACAGTGTCCTGCCCGACGGCAACTTCATGGTGCAGAATGCGCGCGCCTATGCCGAGGCGGTCGACAAGGCCACCGGCGGTGGCGTGGTCATCAACCTGCGGCCGGGTGGCTCGCTGGGCTTCAAGGGCCCGGAACAGATGCGCGCCGTGCGCGACGGCCTCGTTCCCATGGCCGACGTGCTGACCAGCCAGCAAATCGGCGACGAGCCGATGTTCGGCACCGAAGGCATTCCCTTCCTGGTCGGCGTCCCAGGCCGAGTTGCGCAGCCTGCACAAGTTTCTGCGGCCCGAATTTGACAAGCTGGCCACCGAAGTTCAACCAGAAGATTCTGTACATGGTGCCATCACCGGCGCAGTACATGTTTCTCAAGGTCAAGGTCACCACGGCCGAAGGCCTCAAGGGCATCAAGATTCGTGGTGCCGACAAGAACACCGTCGACATCTGCAACGCGGTCGGCATGGCCGGCGTCGTCATTCCGTTCGGCGAACTGATTCCGGCGCTGGCGTCGGGCCGGGTGGACGGTGTTGCGACATCCGCGACCACCGGTGTCGACGCGAAGTTCTGGGAGTTCATGAAATACGTCTACCCGACCAATCACACCTGGTCGTGCAACATGGTGAACGTCAACCTTGATGTCTGGAAGAAGATTCCCGCCGCCCAGCAGAAGTCGATGGAAGACCTCGCCGCCAAGATGGAGCCCGACTTCTGGGAAGTATCGGCCCAGGCCGACCGCGACAGCATCAAGAAGCTCGTCGGCAACGGCATGGAACTGGTGACGGTGTCCGCCGCCATGATGGGCGACATCCGCAAGAGCGCCGCTGTGCGCTTCAACAGGAGTACCTGCAGCGTGTTCCGGCGGCGGCGCCCATCGTCAAGCAGTACCTGACGAGCATGGGCCGGGCCTGACATGGCGCGCGCGGTGCCATGGTGCAACCCAGGCGTGGCGCGGCCGGGCCGATCGCCGCGCTGCAGCGCTTCGTCGACGTGCTGGCGCTGGCTGCGGCTTACGTGGCCGCGGCCTGTCTGGTGGCCATGGTGCTGCTGGTGCTGGCCGAAATCAGCACTGGGCTTGTTGTCGCGCGTGTCTGCCGTCGATGCCCAGTGGCATCCGGTTTGCCTGGGAATACAGCGCCTACCTGATGGGTGCCTCATTCATGTTCGGCGGCGCGCTGACCTTGCGCGTCGGCATGCAGATTCGCGTCGAAATGCTGCTTCGGTCCGGCAACGGCCGGTTTCGAGCGGCCGCTGGAACTGTTCTCTTCTTTGGTGGGCGCGGCGTTTCTTGGCATGCTCGCCTGGAGCCTGTCCGAGTTTGCCTGGCGGTCGTGGACGTCCGGCCCAGGTCTCCGGAGACACGCTCGACCCCTTTGTGGATTCCGCAGGCGCACTGGCGTTGGCAACATCATTTTTGCGTTGCAGGCACTGGCCAGATTCCTGTCTTGTCTGGTGGGTTTGCCTCTGAACAATGACAACTTCAAAGTGGCATCAGCCAGCGAATAACCGGACGGCACACGACACATGACCGCTATATTTGCCAATCTGTTCGGTCTCCTGTTTGCCATACTGGCCTCGGGCGTCGGCATCGGTATTGCGCTGGCGATCACCGCCATGATGCTGGCGCCTTCTTCAGTGACATTCCGGTCACGCGTCTGTGTGGCGCAGCACACCTTCAACATCCTGACCACCTCGGATCTGGTGGCCCTGCCCCTGTTCGTGATGATGGGCGAATTCCTGTTTCGCACCAACCTGTCTACACACTTTGTTTAACGGCCTGGCACCCTGGGCCGGCCTTTTGCCCGGGCGGCTGCTGCACGTCAACGTGATTGCCTGCTCCATCTTCGCCTCCATCTCGGGCTCCAGCGCTGCGACGACCCAGGTGGTCGGCAAGATGACGCTCACCGAACTGCTGCGCCGGGGCTACGGCCCGAGCGTGGCCATTGGAAGCCTGGCCGGCGCCGGGACCCTCGGCTTTCTGATACCGCCCAGCACGGTCATGATCATCTACGGCGTGCTGGCCGAGGAGTCGGTGCTGCGGCTGTTCACCGCGGGGTGGATTCCCGGCTTGCTGCTGGCCGGGTGCTTCATGGGCTGGATCATGATCGACACCAAGCTGCATCCCGAGCTGATTCCGGAGTCGGAACGGGCTCTGAAGCAAGTGCCATTCAGCGTTCGGCTGGCTGCGCTCAAGGAATTGGGGCCCGCCATGTTTCTGATCATCTGCGTGATCGGCTCCATGTACGCCGGCGTCGCGACACCGACCGAAGCCGCGGCACTGGGCGTGCTCGGCGCTTTCATCGTGTCCTATGCGCAGACCGGCATCCACTGGCGACACCTTGCGTGACGTTGCGATAGGCACCGTGCAGAGTTGCAGCATGATGGGACTGATCATCCTGGGTGCGTCGATCCTTGGCAATGTCACGGCCGCCCTGGGTGTGCCGGATGCCGTTGCGACCATGGTGTCCGGCTGGCATCTCACCCCGCTGATGTTGATCGTTTCCCTGATGCTGCTGTACCTCGTGCTGGGTACGGCACTGGAAGGGTTCTCCATGATCGCCACCACGCTGCCCGTGGTGTTGCCCCTCATCACGGCTGCCGGTTTCGACAAGGTGTGGTTCGGTATCTTCATGGTGATCGTTGTTGAAATGGCGCAAATCACGCCGCCTGTCGCCTTCAACCTGTCGGTGCTTCAGGGCATCACCGGGAAAAGCATGGGCTACCTGACCAAGGTCACATTGCCCTATCTGTTCATCATGATGTTGTTCGTCATCGTGATCGCCCTGTTTCCGGGGCTCGTGTTGTGGTTTCCCAATCTGGTGTTGGGTCGGTAGAAGCCTACCTGTCTGCGCCAGGGCCCCTCAGGTGGTCTTGCTGGTGCTAACCGATCCGGCGGTATTTTTCGGAAAAAAACGCCGAAGTCCCCGTCGGAGATGAATAGTTAGTCGTCCCTGAGAAACCCCGTTTTCGATTTTCCTGGTTCCCAAGTGGATAACGTTATTGAATTTGGGGTGCTGTGATCGGTGGAACTAGTGCGGGAGGCAGCAATAGTGCCAGCAGTTGGCGTACCGTGAACCCACATAAGGCGTAAAAAAGCCGTAGCTTCCTGAGAATTTTGCGCATGTTGTGCCCAGCTCCACACAGCAGCGCATTCATCGCGTCACCCTCAATACCTTTGAGGAAGTTTCTAGCCAGTCGGCCATCAGACTTCAGGTGCCCAATCAAAGGCTCGACGGCATTGCGCCGCTTGAGCTTTCTGTGAATCGCATCGGTCACACCACGTTTGCTTCCTGATATCCACACCTTGAACGTGTCCGTGTTGCAGCCATGTCCCTTGTACCCCCGGTCTGCATAAGCTTCATTCGGCGCAACGCCAGTAACCCGTTTGGCCTGATCGATGCAGCCTTGCAGGGTGTGACCGTCATACGGATTGCCAGGAAGGGAACTGGCTGCCAGCACAAAGCTCTCTTTGCTAGTAGAGACGATACCCACCTTCACCCCAAACTCGTACTGCTTGTGCGCCTTGCCTTTGGCAATGCATTCGACTTCGGGGGCGTGCACGCTGTACAGTTTGGGCGGATCACCCTCAGCCCTCTTTCTGGGTTGCGTGTGAATACGGGTGGCGACCTGCAGTAACTTGGTCATGCGTGATGGTGTTGACTCATCAGATTGCATCTTGCGTTTAATGTCTCGGATGACCCGGCCCAGGTAGGTGCGCAGCTTTCGGGTCTGGGCGGCGGCACGGTTGATTTGACGGGCATGTGCATAACGTTGACTCCTGACAAACGCCGCCTTGCCAATGCGCTCGTAGCTTTGACGCAGTGCAATGCCCTGCTTGCTGGCCAGGCGTACCAGTGCAATGCGCGCCTTGTGCAACAGCCTCGCATCGGTGGGAAACGTGACCGCCTTATCCTGCACCGTAGCGTCAACGTTGACCACAGCCAGCGATGACTTGGCAACGGTCTTGGTGGCCAACCCGGCGCTCAAGGTCAGGCCCAGAATGAATTCGCACCCAGCCTCACCAATCCTCTTGCGAAACCCGGTCATGAGACTGGGATCTATGGGCAGGTCGTGCCGGAAATATTGTTCGCCGCAGAAGTATTGCCAGTAGGGATTCTCCACCCAGGTGGCCACCACTTCTTCGTCAGAGACGTTGCAGGTGTGTTTGAGCAACTGCAGTCCAACCATCAGCCGGATGGGGTGACCCGGACGCCCAACTCCGTTGGCATACAGACCACCAAACTTGCTGGCACACGACTGCCAATCGATCTTCTGGCTCAACTGCACCAGCGGGTGGCGCAGGTTGATGATGTTGCAAAGCTCTTGGCGAAAGAGGTCCGAATCAGCCGTGTGGATGGTCTCGCGCAGTGCCATGGTATTGCAAGGTTTGAAGCTTTAATGCTGCAAATCCATGCAATATTTATGCCCCAAATACCTCGCAAACCCGCATGGATGCTGGATTCCTTGGGTTTCTCAGGGACGACTAGTTAGCTATAGAAAAGGGATTGTATCAAGCGCCGCCCCCGCTTTTTTTTCACTCGTCAATGCGTCAAAGCTTGATGAATATCAATCGTGACTTATGTTTAAGCGCGTACTTTCAAGTGTCTGAATTCTGAAGGGATTTTCCATGACACTTCTCGATTGGGCGCGCGGTCCACTGCTTTATGCATCACTTGCAATTTTTGTGGCGGGCGTTGCGTGGCGCCTGTTTTCCCTCTGGAAAATGCCGGTGTCCCACGCCCCAGGCGCGCCTGCCAGGCAGGCATTCGGGCAAGGTGATGCTTTTCTGGCAGCCATGACGCGCATGGTGCCAAGCGGTGGTTTCCACCCCAGCGCCACGCTGGTGAACATCAACCCTTACGTGTTTCACATCGGCTTGTTTCTGGTTTTCTTTGGCTACGCGCCGCATATTGCGTTCATCCAAAGAATCACCTGGCTTCGATGGCCGGCGTTGCCAGACTGGGTCATGTATGTTTCCGCGGCGGCCACTATCGTCTCATTGCTGATTGCGCTCGTTTTCAGGCTGACCGACCCGGTGTTGAAGCGCATATCCCGCCCGGACGACATGATCACCTGGACGGTGACCTTTTTGCCTTTCATCACTGGCATGGCCGTGATTGGTGAGCCCTCCGCGACCCTGTTGGCACGCGATCACGTTGTCTATGGCGGCCCGCTGGCGATTCACCTTATGTCGCTGGAACTGCTCTTGGTGTGGTTTCCGTTCGGCAAACTGATGCACGCGTTTTTGGTGCTGCCCGGACGCATGCAAATGGCAAGCTTTTTTGGACGTCGCGGGGTGCGCTCATGATCAATATGGATGTTTTTCATGGCTTCCTTGAAGCCATCCACCATTTGCCTGACATGGCACAGCCGCCGGTGATGACGGATTCGCAACGCGTTGCCAAAGCCAAGGCGGTGATGCACGCCAAGACAGATCGGAGCCTGGCGTTGGATCTGGAAGCCTGTGTCAATTGCGGCTACTGCTCCGAGGCCTGCCATTTTTTTCAGAGTACCAAAGACCCCAAGTACAGCCCCAGCCGCAAGCTGGATTTATTGCGCAGGGTGCATGCACGGGAAACCTCGGCGTTCGCGCCGATCAAGCGGCTCTTTGTGCCCGACATCACGGTCGATGACCTGAAGGAATGGCAAGAGCTGGTCTACGACTCGTGCACGGAGTGTGGCCGCTGCAGCATGATCTGCCCCATGGGCGTGAACACGGCCCGGGGTGTCAATGTGATGCGTGAAGCGCTGTATGAAGCAGGCATGGCACCGCTGGAACTAATGGCCGTGGCACAAGAGCAGGCAGGGCGGGGCACAGTGTTTGGCGTAGGGCCGGAACAACTCCAGCAAACCATCGACCTGCTGCGAGGGCAGGGGATCGCGATCCCCCTGGATGAACCGCATGCCGACGTCATGCTGGTATCAACCGTGATTGACGTTTTGCTTTACCAGGATGCGCTGGCAGCAACGGCCCGCATTTTGAATCACCTGGGTGTGAATTGGACTTTGCGCAGCAAGGGCTTTGAAGCGGCCAATTTCGGCCTGCTGTCGGGCAGCGAAACGCTTCAAAAGGCGGCAACGCAACGCATCGTCGATGAGGCGTTGGCGATTGGCGCAAATATTGTGATCGTGCCCGAGTGTGGCCACGCCTACCCTGCGTTGCGTTGGGACGGCAGGCTCCCTGACGGGCAACCTTTGCCTTTTGAAGTATTGGCAGTGGCAGAGTATGTGGGGCGTGAAGTGTCAGCCGGTCGCCTGGTGCTGACCGCGGGTGATTCGAGCCGCAAGATTACCTACCACGATGCCTGCAAACTGGCCCGACATGGCGGCGTGATGGATGAGCCCAGGGCCGCCCTGGCCGCACTCGGCATGGATTTCCGCGAAACCAGCCCGACAGCAGAAAAGAACTGGTGCTGTGGCGGCGGTGCCGGTGCCTTTCTGATCAACCGTGCAGAAGAATTGCGCCACAAAGCCTGGGAGATCAAACGTGAGCAGGTTGACGCAACGGGTGCGGACACCGTTGTGGTGTCCTGCGCCAGTTGCCGCCTGAACTTCATGGCCGGCGCGGAGAAAGTCCAGTGGGCGACAAAGATTGAAAGTGTCGTGGAGATGGTTGCGGCACAACTGCCCGCTGGCGCTTAGCCCAGACCGTAAATATGTCAGGTGCTGTCGACGGAGTCGATCTGGATTGACGCTGAGGTCAGAGAGAGGTTGCTATAAAGTTGGTAGCTAACAATGTATATTTTGCGGGGACCTCAGGGCATTTGTGCGTGGAACTTGTAGTCAGACACCTCCATATCTCGGCATTTGCCAATGCCGCCTTTCACGTGGTTGTCGCCAAGTGCTCTGTTGCGTAAATATGGGAATAGACCTGATTCGGAGCCATTGGGTTTCGCTGCTCTGCTGACAGTGCGCTTCTGGTGTTCAATGGGTTATTGGCATACTGAATTTGATTGCCCACATTGCTTTGCTCAAATCTGTGGCCCCTCAAATTTTCGCCTAGGGACAGGGTCGCGTTTGACCTATTCAGGCAATCTTCAACAGTGGGCTACAAGGTGAGAAACGGTTTGAAAGTGCGATGGCGGAGTGCGTAAGCCAATTTCTTGACCCAAATGCTGATGTACATTCGCTTCCAAAGCTTGAATCTTTGAGAAAAGGCCACGTTAGGCAATGGTTCACCGTTTCTGATGTACCAGCAATTTCTGTTGTGGCGGCGAGCAAGTACATAGCCTGCATTTACGAGAAACCTGTGTTTAAACAGATAGAGGTGCTTGTCCTCCAACAAAATGAGGCTTGGTCGTAGTTTCTCCAGGTCTGCGCCCAGCAGGACTTCTAGCTCGGCACCTTCCACGTCAATGGACAGAAGATCAATTTGGTGAACCGCCTTGTCATTGCAGAGCTGGGCCAGAGTTACAGCTTTTACCTTAACCTTTTCAAATTCGCGGTAGTTGTGTTCGTCAATGTTTGCTTCCAGGCTTGCATGCCCGGTCACTAGATCGTTTCCCACTCTCGGAATCAAAAGATCCAAAAAGCCCACTTTTTCTGGAGAAGTGCATGCGCACTCGCAGACCATTGCCAACGGGCGTTCCTGACGAGCCAATTCAGCAAGATACGGTATCGGTTCAACCAGCAAACCAGACCATTCGAGTAGCGATTCCAAGTGGAATGACTGTGATTCGGGCGATGTGGGATCGTTCGCACCTACTTCAACGAATACACCGCCTCGTTTATTGCCAAAGTACTCGCGAATCAGCTTTTTCTCGGCGGCCTCAGCGTTTTGTATATGCAGAGGTAGGTGATGTGCAGGGCGTCCAATGGAAGGCGTTTTCACTGTTCTGGCTTCCTTTTTCTTCGTCTCCAGTTGTGAAATTCTAAGGTAGAAGTGTCAAAGAGACACATACGGTCACTTACGAAAGTCAGCCCTTTGGCCTCTGAAATTTCTGTGCTGGAGCAACTTGATTTCCGGCCGTGGCTGGCCCATGAGCCGCCTACCCATGAGGCTCATTTCCAGTTATATCAGGAGCTCACCCGTCAACAGGATATTTTGCTGGTTCTCGCGAAATCGGCATTGGCGTCATCTGCTCAGAAGTGTTTGATGACTGAGCAATTTTCAGCCATGGAGGAATCCATGCTGGACCTTGACCGACTGGCCAACCGATTGATTGCAAGTTACACCAGTTGTGTTTGAACGACTGAGGCAAAAGTCGTGCAATCTGCCTGTCAGCGAGGGCGACATCACGTTGACTCAAACCGTTTCATATGGATTGGTGCTGGTCGTTCCCGATATCCCTTACGTCCACGCCATTGCGTTGGCAGACAAGGCGCTCTATGAAGCCAAGAAGGCGGGTCGAAACCGGATTGTTTGTGTCGCTTGATACCGCAACGTGTCGGAAGCTGAATGTCCGGATGGGACCGTAGGGCTAAGCGGCAGGCGGTGGGAGCAACCGGTCCAGTCGGTCTTCCAATTGACCCAGCTGTGCGCTCAATCCATTGTGCAATTCTTCTGTCCAGGTTCGATCTGCTTGCAGGCTCTGGGCACTTTTGGTTTGAACTGCTGCCAGTGTTTCCGCGTCGCGTTGGCGCTGAAGTTCAAACTGCTCAACCAAAATTGTTCGCAATTCTGTGAATCGGGAGGCTTCGGCTTGTTCGAGCAACTTCCTTTGCGACTCCATATCCTTGAGCAAACGACGTGTTCTCAATAACTCTGCCGCGTGGAGATAAAGCCCGTACACAGTAAACAGGCTGATTACAAAAACCAAGATTCCCAGCATCGCCAATCCCAACGGAAACTGGACGGTTTGAAAGCCCAACGAAAGCGACGTGGGCGAAATGAAATCGGTCCAATTCAGCGCGACAAATCCACTCAACAAAGAAAGCAGAAGCAGCGCAAGGGTAAAGCTGATTGTCATTGGGTTGTCTCATTCTGGGGACTGCGAGACGCCGTGAGGACTGCGCTTGCAGACAGTGGATGGAAGTCTGATCATTGGGGCTTTGCCTCACAAGTTGGTTATATCAGCATCGTCAATCAAAAAGAAAAGCGTACGCCTTCAAGCTCCGATTTGGTTGGCTTGGGGCGTGTAATTGTTTGCTTTTGCCACTGCAGATGACTTGAATTCCGGGGCCCGCCACCACTTGGCAATCAGCCGTCCCACGGACGGGTTGATCAGGTACCCATAGGAGCGATGAAAGTTCAAACTCGTGTCATTGCGGAAGTGGTTATAAACACATTTGTAGTGGTCTTCAATGTTGTGGACTAATTCATGTTTGACCATGTCCTGAAATGTTTTTCTCAGCTTTCTATTGAGCGCGACAATGTCGCCGTGGGCTGAGACATTGTCCCAATGGCGGATATTTTTTGGGTAAGTTTTGGGATCGCCAACAACGCCATACAGACGATTGAATATGAATTTCATTCCCAAGGGGCTTCCCAGCGTCAATAAATCTACTTGGCCCTTCAGGTCTTCTTCTTGGGACAGTTCCCACAAGGTGTCGTAGGCGATAACGGAACCAAGGCTATGACCAATCAACAGGACCTTGCTGTGTGCTTCAAGCAGAGGCCGCAATTGCTTTTTCAGCAGTAGCCGAATGCGGTCGGCCATTTGGTCCGTATTGCTGAAGTAGCGGTCAATTTCGTTGGCTGTACGAACGATTTCCTCGGGCAATAGGCGCACCAGCGGTGGAAATTTGTCTCCAAATGACATGGCAACGCGGTTAATCCGCATTTTCCAGGAATGGGCCTCCCGAATCTCAAGTTCCGTCGGTCCACTTTTGGCAATCAATGCATCGATCCACGGCATGTCGATGCTGGCGTCCCTGTACTCGCCATAAAAAAGATGATTCCATGCAACGAGGTGGAAACGGGAAAAATCAAGCTCCAACGCAACGGATTCATCGACACGACGAACACCTTCATGCAGAGTTCGCCAAAGCAAGTTGCGATGTAGTTCCGGCAACGGTTTGGGGTTTTTGCCGGGTACGAAAATAATGTGGCTGTTCAACGAGGATGTCCAAGGTTTGATGGCTGTTTGCGTATTGATTCTTGAGGTGCTCGCCAAGTCAATTCTGACCGACATCACCACAGGCGCTGACCAGTGCCAGTCGCCCGTCACCGGGATTGACCGTTGATTGTCGGCGCAAGGCAATGTCAGCTTTTAGACGCCTGGTCGATTGACGCTTCAAGAGTGAGGGCGCCTGTGCCCCATTGACAGCGGCATTCCCAGGGGCCGTTCGCGCGCTCTTCCTGCATTTGGCACCACCTGATCGGCATTTCATCGCATGGTCATCGACGGCGCCGGGGCGCACTTGGATACTGCGCCTGCTCATCCATTTCTTGCACCCCACCCCGAAAGGTATCCACCTATGTTTGCCCGTTCCATCTCTGGATTTCGTGCCCTCCCGCTGTTTGTTGCCGCCGCGTGGGTTTCACTGCTGGCTTCCACTGCGAACGCTGCTGAGGCAGGCTTTCGCCAAATGACGGTGACCACAGTCAAAGCGGATGACAAGCCGGCCCATTTCGCGTTGTATTACCCGACTCAAGATGCACCCCGGATGATTCCGATGGGGCCATTCCCGCAGACCGTGGCCATCAACGCAGCCCCGGCGTCGACGTTCAAGGGCCTCATTGTGGTCAGCCATGGCACGGCTTCCATCAACATTGGTTTTGCCACACTGGCGCAAGCGCTGGCGCGCAATGGTTACCTGGTTGCCAGTGTCGAGCACGTGGGCGATACGTGGCAGGACCAGTCGATGCGCGCCAAGCTGACCCACTACTTTGCCGAACGGCCACGTCAGGCATCGCGCGTCATCGACACCCTGCTCGCCGACCCACAATGGCGCGAACGCATTGCCACAGGTGCCAACGGACAGCCGCTGATCGGTGCGCTGGGTCATTCAGCGGGCGGTTACACGGTATTGGCCTTGGCGGGCGGCAAGCCCGAGGTCTCTCGCATGCGCACCCATTGCGCGACCGAAGCGGAACAGGACCCCATTCTGTGCAAGTTGACCAGCGCCATCAATGGCGACCCCTTGCAGGTCACAGACGCTGCCGCCTCGGACGGACGGGACGAGCCGGTACAGGCCGATTCGCGGGTACGTGCCGTGATGGCATTGGCGCCGATGGGCGTGGCGTTCAGCGCATCCTCGCTGGCATCGATCACTGTGCCGGTGGCCATTTACGCCGGCGAGAAGGACACTTTTCTGGTGCCACGCTTCCACGCGCAATGGGTCATGCAAAACATGCGCGGTGCCAACTCAACAATGCAACTTGTTGCAAATGCCGGGCACTATGCCTTCATGGACACCCCCACGATGGACCTGCCCTCGCCGGATGGAAGCGTGGCTCGCGATCCGCAGGGCTTCGACCGCGCTGCCTTCTTGGATCGCCTTGCGAAAGAGTCGATCGCTTTTTTTGACAAGAATTTACGTTAACCGGAACCTGGTTGCAGCGGATTCGTGATAACGGTCGGAGGACTCAAAGTGACTGTGTATATAGACAAAAACGCAAGCAAAGCCGATTGGCTCATTCCGGCCGGACTGGTGGCAATCAGTGTCATCCCCATGCTTGCCGGGGCGATTCGGGTGAGTCAGCTTGCGACTGACGCGGTCATCACGCCAGAAAACGCCAGATTCATTGCAGCGCCTTTTCCCGTTGTGCTGCACATCATCAGCGCTGGCTTGTTTTCTCTCTTGGGTGCTTTTCAGTTTTCCGTGGGTTTGCGCCAGCGTCGTCCCCGATGGCACACAGTGTCCGGTCGGGTGGTGGCTGTGAGTGGCATGGTGACGGCACTCTCCGGAATGTGGATGACTTTGCTCTATCCCATCCCGGCTGCATTGCAGGGTGGTTTGTTATTCGTTGTGCGTTTGCTGGTTGGGGCCGGCATGCTGCTGGCAATTGTCCTGGCAGTGACCGCCGCGATGGATCGCGATATTGCCAGGCACCGTGCCTGGATGATCCGCAGCTACGCCCTGGGCCAGGGTGCGGGGATGCAGGTCGTCGTACTTTTGCCGTGGATGCTGATCGTGGGCGCACCCAGCGCCATGCTGCGGGATGTAATGATGAGTCTGGCATGGTTGATCAATCTGTCCATCGCCGAGATGATGATCAAAAGGCGTGTAGCCTGGTCAAAAATTGGGGCGAATGAAGGCACTTGTTGAAAAAAAGTGCCACAAGTCCCCGCCAATCCTCAATAGTTAGCTACAAAAAAAGTAGCGAGTTAAGTTGGGTCACGCCGCAACTGCAAGGGCAGTTCCTGGCTGAAAGAGGTCCCGGTGGAAATGTGCTGTTTTCAAACCTCAAGTGGGAATATCTGCAGGTGCGGGTTTGACCACCTGGAAGTTCACGCTGAATGCCACTCCCTTTTCTGGATTCGGCTGGATCACCAGATCTCCCCCCAGCTGACGTGCCAGATTGGTAACCAGCTGCAAGCCGAGTGACTTATTGCACTTTTCCTCAAAGTTTTCCGGCAATCCCACACCTGTATCGGACACCCGCAAGCACCAAAGCTGAGGTGTACCCAGCGGTTGCAGTTCTATGCTGACGCTTCCCGTGATGCCGTTGGGAAATCCGTGCTTCAGGCAGTTGGAGATTAACTCGTTGACCAAGAGGCCACATGGAATGGCTTGATCCATGCTCACACGCACTGACCCCAATTTGAGCGCAAGTTGCAGGGCATGGGGAGACGTTGATTGGGTCTTGAACGCCTGCATGGACAGTTGCCGAAGGTAAGCACCGAGGTCAACCGAAGCAAACGTCCCAGAGTTGTAAAGCGTTTCGTGCAGCACTGCCATGGCCCGGATGCGGGCTTGCATTTCACCAAGGACGGACTTGGTATCGGCCACATTGCTGCGACCGGCTTCCAGGCGCAGCATGCTGGTGACCACTTGCAGATTGTTTTTGACGCGGTGGTGGACTTCCTTGAGCAGGGCATCCTTCTCGGCCAACAATAGTTGCAGACGTTCCTGCTCCGCCTTGTGGGGCGTGATGTCCCGTGCCAACTTGGATGCGCCTATGACGGTTCCATCCCTGTCCCGAATTGGCGAAATGGTGACCGACACATGAACGGGTTTGCCATCCTTGTGGACGCGCACCGTCTCAAAATGGTCGACCTTTTCGCCGAGCATCAATCGCTCCACAATGAGCTTCTCTTCGTCCATTCGATCAATGGGGAACAGGACAAACAAGGAGTTGCCGATCATTTCCCCTGAGGAATAACCGAAAATCGTTTCCGCCCCCCGGTTCCAGCTCGTCACCGTCCCATCGAGCGTTTTGCCAATGATGGCGTCGTCTGACGATTCAATGATGGCCTTGAAGTGTTCACCCGCCAACCCTGCAAGCTGATTGGCTTCCAACTCGAATGCGATCGTCATCACCGAGGTGACTGCCCCTTGAGTGTTCAATTGCGGCAGTATTTGCGAACGAAACAGTCGCTCACCTTCCGGGGTGCCAAAAGAAAACCGGATTTCGCTGGATTGCCCGGTACGGAACGCGGCATCAAGTGCTTTGTCCCACTGCGCGACCTGTTCATCGGGCATACCCAGTTCGCCATTGGTTTTCCCAATGAAGTCACTGGCGCGGCGACCCGTGAAACGCTCGATTGCCGGATTGACGTAGGTATGCCGCAACTGGGGGTCAAAGCAGGCAACAACTTCCTTCAAAAACTCTGCGAATCGAAGGTCGATCGGCTGCCCATCTGGATTTCTGGTTGCCGTATCTGTCCGATTGCTCATAGTTCGCACACCCCGAAAAATTGATCTTGATCAATTCTATAGTTTAGGTACGCCGCATTCTTGGCAATCCATTGTCATGGCTGAGATCATGTCGAGAATCAGCGGACAAATTGCCTATCGAAGCGGATCGAGCGCCTCTGAATCTGGACGCATGGCGAACTGCGCAATGGCTGCAGCGTGAATTTCAGCGCAATCGAGAACTCTGAATCCTGGATCGGTCTTCTGGTTGAAGACCAACGCCAAATCCGTTCCAGCCAACATGATGGATTCGCACCCAAGCTCGTTCGTCAAGGTGTTGCCAGCCCGTATAAACACATCGCGATGCTGGTCGGTTGCAGCCCCCAAACTCGCCATTGCAACGTAAGCATTGTGAACTTCGAGAAGCGTTGCAGTCGGTGGGACTACTTCCACCCCTTCCAGAACTCCGTAGAAGTGCGACTCCATGACGACACGAGTCCCGAGCAAACCCACCTTCTTGAAGCCGAGGCGAAGAACCTCCGCCTTCACCGTCTCCAGCAAATCAATGACTGGAATCGGAGAAACTTTTTTGAATGCCTCGATGCAGAAGTGCCCAGCGATGGAAGTCACTGCTATGCGCTCGATGCCGCAACGCTTCAATCGCTCGGCAAGTTGTGAGTAGATTGCGACCTGTGCGGCTTGATTGTTCTCTGCCTGATGGCGCAACAGAGTCGGCGTATCTGCATGCGCCATTGTCAGTTGAAGATCACACCCCACCCTGGCCATTGCAGAAATCAGGTACCTGTAATAGTAATCCGTGGCGGCTGGGCCAATGCCAACGATCATGCCAATGTGCATCTAACCACCCCTATGGAATTCAAACTTCATGAGAATCGCCGAATGGTGCAGGAACCTGATCGACTTAGCTCGAGTGTTGCTCAACAAGGCTACCTGATAAAGCCAGTTGTGATCGCGCGATTTCCTGGCAGTGAGGTCTTTCGCCAGATCAAGATGGGGCTGCCGAAAGGCACTTGTTAAAGAAAAGTGCCCCAAGTCCCCGCCAATCCTCAACAGTCAGCTACAGAAAAAGTAGCAACTAAAGCTCAATCCGCCGCCACCTGCAACACCAGCTTGCCAAAGTTTTCGCCGTTGAACAGCTTCAGCAGCGTCTCGGGGAGGGTGTCCATGCCCACCACGATGTCTTCCTTGCTTTTCATGCGGCCGTCCTTCAGGTAGCCGGCCATCTCGGCCACGGCCAGGTGGTAGCGGTCGGCATAGTCGAACACCACAATGCCTTCCATGCGGGCGCGGTTCACCAGCAGGCTCAGGTAGTTTTTGGGTCCCTGCACGGCCGTTGTGTTGTTGTACTGGCTGATGGCACCGCAGATGATGATGCGTGCGCCGCGGGTGATTTTGGCCAGCACATCGTCCAGAATCTCGCCGCCCACGTTGTCGAAGTACACGTCCACGCCTTTGGGGCAGTGTTCTTTCAGGCCTGCGCGAACCGCGCCAGCGCCGCCTTTATAGTCGATGCAGGCGTCAAAGCCCAGCTCTTTGACCACCCACTCGCACTTGGCAGCGCCACCGGCAATGCCCACGACGCGGCAGCCTTTGATCTTGGCCATCTGGCCCACGGTCTGGCCCACGGCACCAGCGGCACCGGACACCACCACGGTCTCACCCGCCTTGGGCTGGCCCACATCCATCAGGCCGAAGTAGCCCGTCATGCCGGGCATGCCCAGCACGTTGAGCCATTGCGTGAGGCTGCCCACGCGCAGGTCAATTTTGAACAGGCCGTTGCGCTTCATGTCGGCCTCGGCCAGGGTGATGTACTCCTGCACGCCAAAGGTGGCAGACACAAAGTCGCCCACGGCGTACTTGGGGTTTTTGGAGGCGATGACCTTGCCCACGCCACCTGCGCGCATCACCTCGCCAATGCCCACGGGCGGGATGTAGCTCTTGCCTTCGTTCATCCAGCCGCGCATGGCCGGGTCAAGCGAGAGGGCCAGGGTTTTGAGCAACACGCCACCCTCAGCAGGTTCTGCGACCGGCTCGGTGGTACTGCTCCAGTTGGCGCGGGTGGGCAGGCCCACGGGACGGGCGGCCAGGCGGATCTGGTGATTTGTCAGGGATGCAAGTTGGGTCATGGGAGGTCTCCGGTAAATTCGCCGGATGGTAGCGTAGGATGCTGGCTCGCACAGTAGCCGACGAGACAATCGGGCCAAACCTTGAAGATCGCGCAGAGAAGCGTTCGCGTCGTACTTTGAATCCCAACCTGACACCACCCAGAGAATCCCATGGTCACCAAAATTGCAAAATCCGCGGCCGCCAAAACGGCCTCCCGATCTGCCCCCCAATCCGCTCCTCTCGCGCTGGTGACGGGCGCCTCGTCCGGCATTGGTGAAGAGCTGGCGCACTGCTTTGCCCGCGCCGGCTACGACGTGATTCTGGTGGCGCGCAGTGCCGGCAAGCTCCAGGCCCTGGCGCAAGCCCTCAAGGCGCAGCATGGTGTGACGGCGCACGTGGCGGCGGCCGATCTGGCAGTGCCTGGTGCAGCGGCCCTGTTGCATTCCCAACTCAGCACAAAACTGGCGCGGCAGCACCAGTCGGTGGACGTGCTGGTCAATTGCGCGGGCGTGCTGAGCCAGGGCGCGTTCACCAGCATGACGGCGCCCACGCACCAGCAGATGATTGACCTCAATATCTCAGGCCTGACGGCCATGTTGTCGGCCTTTGTGCCGGACATGGTGGCCCAGGGCAAGCGGGGCAGGGTGGGGCGCATCCTCAACGTGGCTTCCATCGCCGCGTTTCAGCCCATCCCCATGCTGGCCACCTACGCGGCGGGCAAGGCCTATGTGCTGTCGCTGTCCGAGTCTTTGTCCGAAGAACTCAAAGGCACGGGCGTGACCGTGACGGCGCTGTGCCCCGGCATCACCGCCACCAATATGCTCACCAGCGCCGCCGGGGCGAATGACCAGCTCAGCCGCCTGCCCGATTTTCTGATTGGCGACGTGAAAGATGTTGCGCAACAGGCCTTTGACGCTTGCATGCGCGGCGATGTGATTTGCATCCCCGGCATGGTGAACCGCATCGGCATGTTGGCATCGCGCGCCACACCCAAATGGCTGGTGCGTGCGGTGGGCGGGCTGGTGGGGCGAAAGTCGCTGACTTGAGGATAAAAAGAGCCTGAAGTCGCCGTCAAATATCAATAGTTTGCTATCAATAGTGAAGTAACAGGAGCCCCCGTCCATGGTGACAAGAATCTCGAAAGTAGAGCCCAAAGCGACCAAGCCAAGCACAGGGAATGCTGCCGCGCAGCCGCGCAAATACGACGTGGTGCTGTACGGCGCGTCCGGCTTTGTCGGCCAGCAAACCGTGGCCTACTTTGCCAAGCTGGGCAAGCTGAATGGACCCCATGGCAAGCCCCTGCGATGGGCGCTGGCCGGTCGATCTGCTGACAAGTTGGAGGCAGTCAAAGCCGCTTGCGGACCGGGTGCCAAACGCGCCGACATTGTGGTGGCCGATGCGCAAGACGCCAAGGCACTCAACGCGCTGGCCCGTGATGCCGTTGTGGTGCTCAGCACGGCCGGGCCATTCGCGCTGTATGGCAGCGAGTTGGTGGCTGCCTGCGCAGCCAACGGCACGCATTACGTGGATATCACCGGCGAGACACCCTGGGTGGCTGACATGATCCGCCAGCATGAAGCGGCAGCGGTTAAGAGCGGCGCACGCATCATCCCGTTTTGCGGCTTTGACTCCATCCCGTCCGACCTGGGCGCATGGATGGTCGCCAGCACGATGCAAGAAACCTATGGCGAGCCGTGTCAGAGCGTGAAAGCGTCGTTCTCGGTGCGCGGTGGGGTGAACGGTGGCACGCTGGCGTCGATGTTCAACTTTCTGGGCACCGACCAGGCCAAGAAACTGGCCGAGCCGTTTTTGCTGAATCCGCCCATAGCAGGCGCGCGCTCGGTGGTGGGGCAGCAAGATCCGGTTACCCCGGTTTACGATGCGGATTTCAAAGCCTGGCTGGGCCCGTTTTTCATGGGGCCGATCAACACGCGGGTGGTGCGGCGCAGCGCGGCGCTGTCCACCATGGCGAGCGGTGCAGGTCGGGGTAAGGCCAAGGTTTATGCAAACGACTTCACCTACCAGGAGTACATGCGGTTTGGCGCTGGGCCACTGGCTGGCATGGCCGCCACCGCTTTCTGCGCGGGTATGTTCTCGTCCCAACAAGCCATGCGTATCAAGCCGCTGCGCCAACTGGCCGGTCGTTTGGCCCCTGGCCCAGGCACCGGCCCGTCCGAGGCCAGCATGGACGGTGGTTCATTCCGCTGCCAGCTGGTAGGGCGCAGCGCCAGCGGCCATGTGGTGCGCGGCCGAGTGGCGGATAAAGGTGACCCCGGCAACCGCGCCACCACCAAGATGGTGTGCGAAGCCGCCTTGTGCCTGGCCTTGCAGCTTGACGAGTTGCCCGGCGGACGTGGCAAAGGCGGCTTCTTGACGCCGGCTACCGGCCTGGGCGCTGTCTTGCTCAAGCGCTTGCGTGACGCGGGCATGACGCTGGAAGCCGCGTGACGATTGTTTCATCACGGAAAATTCACATCTCACACTTTTAACTTTGACAGGAATCTGACTATGAAAGCCATCTGGAACGGCACTGTAATTGCCGAAAGCAACGACACGGTTTTGGTGGAAGGCAACCACTACTTCCCTGAGGCCTCGCTCAAGCGCGAACTCACCACCTTCAGCAACCACAAGTCCATGTGCCCGTGGAAAGGTCAGGCCAGCTACCTGTCGCTGATGGTCAATGGTGACATGAACACCGATGCCGTTTGGTATTACGCCGACCCCAAACCCGAAGCCGAATCCATCCGTGGCCGCGTGGCCTTCTGGAAAGGTGTGAAGGTCGAGGCCTGATGACAGCGACTTTTTCTCCCCCCGTCCTGGATCGTGTCGATGCCCTGAATACCGTCCTGGCTGAACAGGGCTATGCCGTGCTGGATTCGATCACGGTGTCGCAGGCGTCCGGTTGCGATTTGGCACAACTCAATGCCTTCAACCCGCTGTGGAATGACTTGCCGCCCGACACTTATTTGAAGGATGGCGGCCACTACCGACGCCGTCGGCATTCGTGTTTTGTGGTCGAGGGCCACGCAGTGACCCAGGCACCTCACCGCCCTCACTGGCAGCCGGTGGAATACAACGCGCTGCACGGTGGCATGTTGCGCCATTTCGAACCCATGCTGCCTGCGATGGTGGACCCGTCCAGGGGCAACGACACGTGGCGTCATCTATTGGTGTGGCTGGGCGACGTGGCCAGCGCCCGCAAAGGGGCGCAACCCTGGTTCGTGGAAGCTCACCAATTCCGCATCGACACTTCGGAAGGCATCGGCCGACCCACCCCTGAGGGCGCTCACCGGGATGGTGTTGATTATGTGGCTGTTTTTCTGGTGGATCGTGTCGGCGTCAAAGGCGGTGAAACCCGCGTCTTTGATGCCGCAGGGCCTGCCGGACAGCGCTTCACGCTGACGCAATGCTGGTCACTGCTGCTGCTGGACGATGCGCGGGTGATCCACGAATCCACGCCCATCCAGCCCATTGATCCGGACAAGCAGGGCGGCTACCGCGACACGCTGGTAGTTACCTTGCGCCGCGGAGGTTTTCAGGGCGAACAGGTCTGACCTGTTCGCATCGGCCCTCAGGTCCGTTCAAAAATCGCCGCAATACCCTGCCCGCCGCCAATGCACATGGTGACCAGCGCGTAGCGACCACCGATGCGTTCCAGCTCGTACAGGGCCTTCACGGTGATCAGTGCGCCGGTCGCGCCAATGGGGTGACCCAGTGAGATGCCGGAGCCGTTGGGGTTGACTTTGGCCGGGTCCAGACCCAGGTCGCGCGTCACAGCGCAGGCCTGCGCGGCGAAGGCTTCGTTGGCTTCGATCACGTCCAGGTCCTTGACGGTCAAACCCGCCTTTTTCAAAGCCATCTGCGTGGCAGGCACAGGGCCGATGCCCATGTATTTGGGGTCCACACCGGCGTGCGCGTAGGCCACCAGACGCGCCATGGGTTTGAGACCACGGGCTTTGGCCACGCTGGCTTCCATCAGCACCACAGCGGCGGCTGCGTCGTTGATGCCCGAGGCGTTGCCTGCGGTCACTGTGCCGTTTTCTTTCAGGAAAGCAGGCTTCAGTTTGGCCATGTCGGCGGCGGAGCAATTGGGGCGGAAATGCTCGTCTGTCGCATAGGCCACGTCGCCTTTTTTGCTTTTGAGCATGACCGGCATGATCTGGTCTTTGAAGTAGCCCGCCTCGGTGGCGCGTTGGGCACGGTTGTGGCTTTCCACCGCGATGGCGTCCTGCTCTTCGCGAGTAATGCCCCACTTGGCGGCAATGTTTTCGGCGGTCACACCCATGTGGATGGTGTGGAAGGGGTCATGCAAGGCACCCACCACCATGTCCACCATCTTGGTGTCACCCATGCGGGCACCCCAGCGGGCGGTGAGCGAGGCGTAAGGTCCACGGCTCATGTTTTCGGCTCCGCCACCGATGGCGATGTCGGTGTCGCCCAGCAGAATGGACTGGCTGGCCGAGATGATGGCCTGAAGGCCGGAACCGCACAGGCGGTTGACGTTGAACGTCGGTGTGCCTTCGGCGCAACCGCCGTTGATGGCCGCCACGCGGGACAAGTACATGTCTTTGGGCTCGGTGTTGACCACATGGCCAAACACAACGTGGCCGACATCGGCACCATCGACCGTGGCGCGCTTGAGCGACTCGCGCACGACCTGCGCGGCCAGTTCGGTGGGGGGAATGTCTTTCAGGCTGCCGCCATAGGTACCAATGGCTGTGCGCACGGCGCTGACAACAACAACTTCGCGGCTCATGATGTTTCCTTCGTTAGTGTGGGTGATGAATGGAGCGGCTGAAGTTTGCTACGTCAAGGTTTCCATCACCTTACGGCTGACATTTCAAAACGGTGGCGCATTTTCAAAGCACATAGTCACGCCGGTGACGGGATGAACGAATGCCAACAAGGAAGCGTGCAATAGCAATCGGCTGGCACGTTGTTGTACTGCCGGGGTGCCATAAAGCTGGTCGCCCAGAATGGGATGACCCAATGCCATCAAGTGAACCCGCAACTGATGAGAACGGCCAGTGATGGGCGCCAGCAAGATCCGTGTGCAAGGCGCTGTCCGGTCAAATTCCACGTCACCGGCCTTTGGGGTATCGCGCGGCCCCACCTTCCACCGCGTTACGCTGGCTTTGCCGTTGAGGGAGTCAATCCTGCGCAGTGGCCGATTCGGCCAATCCACGCTGATAGGCAAATCGATGGTGTTCCAGTCCTCCCCTGACCCCTTTAGATGGCCGTCCACCACCGCCACATAGTTTTTCGTGACGTCACGGTTGGCAAAGGCCTTGCTCAGGGTTCGCTGGACATTCACACTGCGGGCCATCACCATGAGGCCCGAGGTGGCCATGTCGAGCCTGTGCACGATCAGCGCGTCAGAAAACCGCGTCTGGGCACGGGCACTCAGGCAGTCCTGCTTGTCGTCACCGCGGCCGGGCACCGAGAGCAATCCGCTGGGCTTGTTCAGCACCAGCAGGTCGGCATCGGCATAAACGACAACCAGTGCACCAGACCCGGCGCCCATTCAGTGTGAAGCCGGCTGGCTTTCCTGGATCAGGCGTTGCACGGTGTCGCACAACTCTTCCACATCGTTGGGCTTGTGGATCAGGGCGCGTGCGCCTTCGGCAAACGCGCTTTCCTCAATTTCGGTGGTGACGTAACCCGAGGCCAGGGCGACGGGAAGCTCCGGCCGAATCAGTCGTGCCTCGCGCAACAGATCGACGCCGCAAAAGCCGGGCATGTTGTAGTCGGTAACGACCAGGTCATACGCCATGGCGTTGGCGCGCAATTCATCACAGGCCAAATGAGGATCGGTAAAGGTGCTGACGCGAAAGCCCTTGCGCACCAGGGCCCGTTTGACCAGGAAAACGAGGGCCTCATCGTCATCAACATACATGACGTGTTGGCCCATGCCGTTGACTACACTCACTGTTGGACCCGGGGGCAGCGCAGCCGCCTCAGTCAATTCTGTGGACGGGAAATAAAGCGTAAAAAGGCTACCTCGGCCGGGGGTGCTTTGCACGCTGACCGTGCCCTGGTGCGCGCGCATCACACCATGAACCACAGCCAGGCCCAGGCCGGTGCCTTGACCGGTGGGTTTGGTCGTGAAAAAGGGCTCGAACACACGCTGCAAAGTGCTGGCATCAATGCCGCTCCCCGTATCGCGCACGGCCAGCGTCACATAGCGGGCGGGCGCGTAAATGGCCGGCGCAGCATCACGGTGAATGTTTTCAGCGTTATCGGGCTGGCCCATCCCCAGTTCAATGGTGACCACACCGCGGCCGTCGCCCATGGCGTGAATGGCATTGGTACACAGGTTGAGCAGGGCTTGCTCCACTTGCGTTGCGTCGGCCAGCACATGGGGCGTGTGGGGCGCCATCTTGATGCGCAGTTCAATGCTGGGCGGCAAAGCCACCTTGATCAGGCGGGCGGTTTCCTGGACCACATCGCTCAAGTGAATGGGGCTGCGTTTGGGTGGCTCCTTGCGGCTGAAGGTCAATATCTGCCTGACCAGATCACGCGCCCGTCGACCTGCTTTTTCGATTTCCGTGAGGCTTTCCAACGCAGGTGAGTCTGGCCCGGCGTCTTGCCGTGCCAATGACACGTTGCCCAGAATGGCACCCAGAATATTGTTGAAGTCGTGTGCAATGCCACCTGCCATGGTGCCGATGGCCTGCATTTTCTGGGACTCGCGAAGCTGGGCCTCCAGTACATTGCGCTGCGCTTCAATGCGTTTGCGCACCGTCAGGTCGCGGGCAAACACGGTGGTTACATTGCCTTGCGGATGGCGCTCACACGACACACTCACCTCGACCGCCAGCGCCTTGCCACCTGCTGTGCGCCCCTCCATTTCACCCAGCTGGGCATGGGTGGACACCTGGGTATAGGCCAGGGTGTTCACCGCATCGGGCAAAAAGCGTTCCAGCGGACTGCCCAGTGCCTGGTCTGACGGGCATTGAAACAGGGCAGCGGCAGCAGGATTAAAGACGGAAATGGTCTGACCCTCGTCGACGCAGATGATCGCGTCCAGCGACGAGTTGATGATGGCTGCCAGCCGGTTTTCACTGAGGTGAATTTCCTCGTTGCGCTGTTGCAGCTCTGCGGCACTCAGGCGCAAGGCCTGACGTTCTGCCAGCAGGGGACCCTGGTCAATGATGGCGCAGATGAAGTGAGCCAACTCGTCGTGGGTATTTTCGACCCGCGCGATATGCAAGTCACCCGTCAGCACACGACCCGAATCGCTGGCGCCACCGTAAAAAATAACTTCGGTGATTTCACTGGTGCTTTGTTGCTTGGCCAGCTCAAAGGCCTCAGCGACCCGATCGGTGTGTTCCGGAGTGACCAGGGGCATCAGGAAGTTAAGCGGCGGGTCACTTTCCAGTGGCCGAAAGAGCTTGAGGGCCATGGCATTGCTTTCCAGCACCAGGCTTTGCTCATCAACCACCATCAGGGCCAAAGGCACGTTGGAAAACAGGGCCGAGAAGCGCTCCGAGGCACCTTCGGCAGCGCGCTGGCTGTAGCGCAGCGCCTCATTCTGGATTTCCAGCTCGGCCTGGTACTTGCGCAGGTCCTTGACCATTTGCGGCAGGGCATAGCCGCTGGACAACAGGTCGCCCGGAACCCCTTTGCTCTTGCGGGTTGTCATGGTTGGATTGATCCGCTCCCCATGGGCAGTGAATCAAGCCTTGTACAGCCAACCCGTCAATGGGATCACTTGTTTTTCAGCTTGCCACGCACGGGCACCACGGTCGTGATGGTGGGTCGAACTGCATCAGGCGACACGGGTTTGGGCGGTGTTGTGTCTTTCTTGGGCTTTTTGACCATCTTCTGGTTTTGCATACCTTTTGCCATATTTTTCTCCTGGTGAATGAAAGGTGGGAATTACTGGCGAACGACCGCGTCGCCGGGTTCAAAGTCGGCTGCTTTCAGGGGGCTCTTGGCAGCAATGTAGCCACGCATCACATCCGCATCCACAAAACCGGTGTTGGTGTAGCTGGGATGGGTCGAAATTTTGGGATAGCCGTCACCCCCCGTGGCCTGGAAGTTGTTGACCGCCATGCGATATGTTTTTTGAGGATCAATCGCAGCGCCCCGGATGGTGGCACTGGCAATGGCCCCAGCCTTGATCACGAGCTTGATGCCGGCAAATTGTGCAAATGCACCGGACCCTACCGACATCTTGGCTGATGCGTTCAAGTAATCCATAACTTCCTTGCCCGTCAAATCAACCGTCACGACCGTGTTGCCGAAAGGCTGGACCTTGAGCACATCTTTGTATGTGATCTTTCCAGCGGGGATGGAGTCACGCACACCTCCGGCGTTGACCACGGCGAAATCCGCCTTGGTCCGGTCCATCATGGCCAGACCGACCAAGACGCCCATCGAGGCAGGTTTGGCGCGAACCACCGAGCGGTCCCCTTCCAGCTTGCCGTCGGTGGAGCCAATTTCCACGCCCAGCTTTTGTTGCCCAAAGCTTTGGTAAGGCGTCAGCAGCGCCAGCATTTCAGCGTTCTCGGCAATCTCGGAGGTGTAATTCACCAGCGTGGTTTTGCCGTCCGCCCCTTTGACCGGTTTTTTCAGATTGATGGGAACCAGTGCGTATTTGACGAGCTTGAACTCGCCGTTGCGGTATTCAAAATCCGCCCGACCCACATATTTGCCCCACTCGTGGGCTTGCACAATCCAGGTGCCGTTCTGGCGGTCTGGTTGGCAGGGTGTGCCCGGTACATATTCCTGGTCCAGCACGTTTTCAGACTTCATGCAGGCCGGGTTCTGGGTGTGGCCACCCACCACCAGATCAATGCCTTTGACGGCACGCGCCATTTCGACATCGCCGGGGGCTTGGGTGCCGTGGTTGCCATTGGCGTAGTGCCCCATGTGAGTCGCCGCAATCACGACATCCGTTTTGGCACGCAATTCAGGTACCACTTTGGCTGCCTCGGCAATGGCGTTGCGAAACTCAATGTTTTTGACGTTTTCTGGCAGGACCATTTTGGCGGTGTCTTCGGTGGTCAAGCCCAGCACGCCAATCCGCACGCCACCCAATGTGAAAATTTTGTAAGGCTCAAACATGCGCGTGCCACTGTCGTAAATATTGGCAGACAACATGGGGAATTGAGCCAGGTCACGTTGCATTTTCAAAATGCCCAGCGGCTTGTCGAACTCATGGTTGCCGACGGCCATCGCCTGATAGCCCACCAGATTCATGCCCTTGAAGTCGGGAACGGCGTCTTGAAGATCCGATTCGGGCACGCCCGTGTTGATGTCGCCACCACTGAGCAAGAGGCTGTAACCGCCCGCAGCCGCGACCTCAGAGCGGATTTGGTCGACCACGGTTTTTTGCGCTGCCAAACCATACTCACCGTCTGAATTTTTCCAGAACCGGCCATGGTGGTCATTGGTGTGCATGATGGTGATGCGATAGGTCTTGTCTTTTTCGGGTCCGCTGGACAGGCCGGCGCAACCAGCAAGGGCCAGAACCAACAGGGAAATAAGGGGTGTTTTCATGGGATCCATCCGAGCAGAAAGTTGATGCTGAATTATGTACTTTCTTGCGTGCGGTTTTGGCCGGACAAATCAGGGTTTGGGCGCGCTTTTCAGCAGGCTGATGTCCAATTCACTGACCGGGTTGGCCCGATTCCCCCAACGGGTGCGAACATGGGTCAAAACGGCGGCTATGTCGGCATCGCTGAGCAACAGACGGTAAGGAGGCATACCAAAGGGTCGCGGATTGCCGGCCGTGGCCGGCGCAAAACCGCCGTTCATGACGGTTTGCACCGTATTCACGCTAGTGGCCATCAGAACATGCCGGTTGCCCGCGAGAGCGGGGTAGGCGCCCGGCACACCCAAGCCTTTTTCCCCGTGGCATTGAGCGCAATGCTTGTCATAGAGGCGTGCGCCCAAGTCGGCCTTTTTGTCGGTGACGCCTGAAGACATGGCAGGGGGTGGAACCGCAGGTGTCTGGGGCAAGGCTTTCAGATAAACGGCCATGGCGTTCAGGTCGGCATCGGTAAGGTACTGGGTGCTGCCCAGCACCACCTCGGCCATAGGGCCCAACACGGAGCCATTGGGCGTGAAGCCGGTCTTGAGAAGGTTCACGACATGGGATGTTTCCCAGGTGGCCACACTGGCCTCGGTGCTGGAAAAGAGCGAAGGGGCGTACCAGTTCTGCATCGGGATATGACCCCCTGCCAGGTCAGCCGGACCAGGCGTCGCACCCAAGGTGTTGCGGGGCGCGTGGCAGGCGTTGCAATGGCCCAAGCCTTGCACCAAGTAGGCCCCCCGGTTCCACTCGGCTGATTTTTGTGGGGTACTGCGAAATTCACCGGGTGAAAAATACAAGGCGCGCCAGGCCAACAGTGCGAACTGTTTGCTGTAGGGCCAGCGCAGTGCGTGCGGCGCGTTGGGGGCTGAAACGGCTGGCAACGTACCCAGAAATGCAAAAAGCGCATCTGCGTCTGGTCGTGTGACCTGGGTGAAATTGGGGTACGGAAATGCCGGATAGAGACGTCGACCGTCTTTGGATACGCCGTGATGCAGCGCCTGCCAAAAGTCGTCACTGCGCCATGAGCCCAGCCCAGTGGCTTTGTCAGGCGTCAAATTGCTGGCGAACACGGTGCCAAACGGGGTTTCAATGCCACGCCCTCCGGCGTAGGGCGCACCACCGCGTGTCGTATGGCAGCCCATGCAATTGCCGGCCCTGGCCAGGTAGGCGCCTCGCGAAATCAAATCGCTTCCCCCGGTGGGTGATGGCGTGGCTGTGGTGACTGAGCTCGTCGTGATGCCTTTGGCGGGCCATGTCGTTGGTGCTGCGCTGCCGCAGGACAGGGCTTCAGTGCCTGCCTGGGTTGACGGTGCCGATTTTGGCGGGGCTGTTGCAGGTTTGCTGTTGGCGGGCACAGTTTGGGTTGACAACCATGCCGCGACAGAGGCGACATCCTGAGCTGTCAGACGCTTGGCAATGCTAGCCATGCAGTCCGGCGCGTGCGCCTGGCGCTGCCCGGTTTGCCAGCCGCCGAGTTGGGCATTCAGATAGTCGCGAGGCAAGCCCAACAGTCCGGGCACGCCCGGCTGCACGCCCGTCAGTGCTGCGCCGTGGCAGGATTTGCACGCAGGTATTTTTTGCGCTGGGTCACCCTGCGTTGTCAGCGTCTGACCGCGCTTCAGGTCTGCTGCCGTGGCTGTGGGTCCGGCGGGAGGCGGGTAGGGTAAATCGAGTTTTGAAAAGTATTGCGCCAGTTCCAGCAGGTAGCCATCGGACAACGGTTCCAGCAAACCGGCCATGGGCGCATAGTGCCTGCGACCCAAGCGGAAGTTTTGCAATTGGTTGTACAAATAACCGGCAGGCTTGCCGGCCAGGCGGGGGTAATAACCGTCGGGTCCGGCGCGCCCCTGAGGGCCATGACAGGCCGTGCAGGCCAGCGCACGCTGGGCAATGGTGTCTTCAAAGGGTGGGGCTGCCGCGCCGGCATGGGCATTGAACGCCACCAAGCCCACAGCCCACCAAACCCTCCATTGACGAAGCGCTGCCCAACTCAACAGTTTCACCAATCAGATCCCGACCCATATCACCGGTTGGCGTTGTGTCAGCCACTGGTCGTAGTGGTTGCCATAGGCTTCTTCGATGCGAGCGCGCTTGACCTTGAAGGTGGGCGTGACAAATCCGTTTTCGGGCGACCAGGTAGTGGCCACCACCGCCAGGCAGTCGAGCTTTTCGTGAGCTTCAAGTTGTGAATTGACTGCTTTCAGGTGGGCGGTAAGTGATTCAGTCAATGCGGCTTTGCCTTGGGCCTCGCCAGCCCGGGTGAGCGCGTCGGCCGACAACATCACCAGGGCCAGCGGCTGGGCGAAATTCGCCCCCGTCACGGCGCAGGCTTCAATGTCAGGGTGCGTCACCAGCAGGTCTTCAATGGGGGCTGGGGCCACGTATTTGCCCTTGCTGCTCTTGAAAATATCTTTCACCCGGCCCGTGATGCGCAGACAACCGTCGGGCTCCATCTGACCCTTGTCTCCCGTGCGAAACCAGCCATCCGCCGTATGGGTGGCGTCGGTCTGGGCCGGGTCTTTGTAATAGCCCAGCATCAGGCAGGGCGCCCGCATCTGGATCTCACCCGTTTCGGGGTCGATGCGGCTCTCGATGCCCTCATAAGGCATGCCCACCGTGCCGGGACGGCTGGTACCGGGCAAAGTGGCGTGGGACACACCGCTGTTTTCAGTCATGCCATAAACCTCGATTAAATCCAGACCCAGGTCACGGTACCAGCGCAACACGTCGGGCGGCATGGGGGCGGCGCCGCCAGCCGCCAGGCGGCATTGGTCCAGTCCCAGGCCCTTGAGAATCTTTTTGCGCACGATACCCCCCAGAATGGGAAGGCTGAGCAGAAAGTTGAGCTTCTTGGGCGGAAACTTGCCATGGACACCTTGCTGAAACTTCACCCAAAGCCGCGGAACAGAAAAAAAGATGGTGGGCCGCGCCCGCTGCAAATCCTGCACAAAGGTGTCCAGAGATTCGGCAAAGAAAATATGGCTGCCGAATTTCAGCGCCCCCTGCTCAATCAGCATGCGCTCGGCCACGTGAGCCAGTGGCAGGTAAGACAGCAGGTGGTCGTCACTGTTCATCTTGACCCGCTGGGTGGCGCTTTTCAGCCCCCAGGCCATGGAGTTGAAGCTGTGCATGACGCCCTTGGGATTGCCCGTGGTGCCGGAGGTGTAAATGAGGGTGCAAAGGTCCTTGCCCTCACGGGCCGGATGGCCTTGAAGCGGTTGGCTGGACGTGATCAACGAATCCCAGCTCGTGCCCTTGACGTTGGCCGGGGCCAAAGGCAGCGTGACCAAAGGCACACCGGTGGGCACACCATCTGCCAGGCTGTCCGTGTCGTCCAGCTTGCCCACAAAACAGGCTCTGGATTCGCTGTGCTCCAGGATGTAGCGCAGCGCGGCGCCATTGAAGGTGGGGTAAATCGGTACTGACACGTAGCCCGCCATCCAGATGGCCAGGTCGGCCAGAATCCAGTGTGCGCTGTTCTTGCCCAGAATGGCGACGGTGCTGCCGGCGGGCCAGCCCTGTGCCTGCAACCAGCTGGCCATGCGCCGGGCCTCATCGCCTGCCTGCGCCCAGGTGATGTCGCGAAGGGCGCCACCGCCTGTGGGCTGGGTTAAAAAGACCTTGTCAGCGCGCTCTGCTTCCCATTTGTAAAAGGACGGCAGTTGAAGTTCGTTGGGGGAAATCGTCAAAGAAGTTGCCATGGTTAGCCTTGTAATGCGTCAGGGGTAGTAATCAAAAATGCAGGCCTTGATTCTCCGCAGATTGGCCTGGATCTGGCTTGGTATCTACCCTCGACAAGGATCCCACGGAGCGCGCCGCTGAACCAGCGTCAGGGGCTGACTCACCTCACAGGTCAGGGTGACCTTGATGGATGGCTTGTCTTGCCACTTCGGCCTCCATCAAGGCAGCCACACAATCGCCATCCAGACGGCCGAGGCGCACCTCCTTGTCCAGTTCCCGCAGGGTGTCTTCCTCGGTCCAGGCCTGTTTGTAGGGCCTGCGGTTGGACAGGGCGTCATACACGTCGGCCACCGCCACAATGCGGGCCTCCAGGGGGATGTCCTGCATGTGCAGGCCGCGCGGGTAGCCACTGCCGTCGCCGCGTTCATGGTGGGCACCCACGATATTGCGCATGATGGCAAAGGCCATGCCATTGTCCAGACCCAAATCGTGAGTGATCTGGTCGCAAATGGTTTCGCCAATTTCGACGTGCCGGCGCATGATGACCCACTCGTCGGCATCCAGCTTGCCGGGCTTGAGCAGCACCCGGTCCGGAACGCCAACCTTGCCAATATCGTGCAGTGGCGCAAACAAAAACACGTACTCAATGAACTCGTCGTCCAGCCCGTATTGCGGTGCCAACTCGCGTGCCATCAGGCGCGAATAGGCGGCCATCCGCTCCAGATGCTGCCCTGTTTCCAGATCGCGGATGCGTGCAAGCCCGCTGGCCACGTGCACCGTGCCCACGATGCCATGAACAACCTGAAGTTGCATCAGATACAGCTGCGAAATCAATTTGCTGAACATCTCCAGAAAGCTGACAGCCTCCTGATCAAACGCCTGTGACTCCTTGGAATCGAAAAACAGGAAGCCTGCGAGCTGGTCGCCTTTGTAAATCGGCGTGGTAAAGCTGGAGCGATAACCGCGCGACTTCACCCAGGTGGTGTGCTGGCTGGACGACTCAAAGCTGACGTCAATGTCATTGACCACCCGGCTCTGCTGGGTGTTGGCCAGCTTCAACAGCGAAGGTACGCTGGACAGTTGCGCGTCGTAGCGGTCAAGCTTTACGCCATCGGTGTTGCTGCTGACAAAGGTTTTAAGCGTGTCCGAACCCGCGTCATAGGCCGCCAGGGCCACGCGGTCAATGGCGGGGTAACGCGAGGAAATGACACCATGAATGGAACGCAGGTGCCCGCTCAGATTGGCCGATGGCATGCCATTGGAGGTGCCAATGGGCTGAAGCAGTGGGGTCGAAGGCATGCCTCAATGTAACTGCCACAACCTGACCTGCCTATCAGGTGATTGCTTTAGTCAGGCCGGGAAAAAACCCTAATTTTGGCGCGACAGACGCCTCCGCCCGCCGGTTTTCTAGCCTTTGGCGAAGGGCCGAGCCGGATCGCTGCACCACTCGCTCCAGCTTCCTGCGTACAAGCCCGTGCGGCCCAGGCCGGCAATTTCCATGGCGATGAGGTTGGGCAGGGCGCTCACACCGCTCCCGCAGTGGTGCACCACGGTGGCCGGGTCGCGACCGGCGAGCAAGGTGTCAAACTCGGCCCGCAGCTGTGCGGCTGGCTTGAACCTGCCATCAGCGCCGATATTTTCGGTAAACGGGCGATTCAGCGCGCCGGGGATGTGGCCAGCCACCGGGTCCAGAGGTTCGACCTCTCCGCGAAAACGGGGAGCTCCGCGCGCGTCCAGGATGGTTTGCACGGGGCGGCCCAGGTTGTTCACTACGGTATTTGTAGCAAACAATTGAGTAAGCGCGGGGACTAGCGCGTAATTTGACGGTGTATGTGCCGCTTCGGTGCCTGCGGCAACTGCATTGGACGCATTCGATTTCCAGGCCTGCAGGCCGCCATCCAGAACCGCCACGTTGTCATGACCCACCCACTTCAGCATCCACCAAAGGCGACCGCAGTAGTTGGCACCCTGGCGGTCATAGACCACGGCCTGCATGGCGTTGTTGAAACCCACACGGCCCAGCCAGGCTGCAAATTGCTCACGCGAAGGCAGGGGATGCCGCCCGCCGCTGGGACGGGTATCGGGCTGGCCCGGCACCAGCGGGGTTTTGTCACTCAGCGCCTCGTCCAGATGGGCATACACCGCGCCCGGAATGTGCGACTCCAGGTACATCGCCCGCCCGGCATTGGCGTTGGTCAGTTCAAAACTGCAATCAAACACCATCAAGGTCCGGCCACTGGCCTGCAATTGCTGGAGTTCCTCGACAGAGATCAGGGTGGTGTAGTTCATGAATGGACCTTTCAATGTTCTTCGGCAGGGGTATCAGGGACGGCACGCGACCGCAACACGGTGGCTGCGATGCCACTGGCCACAATCACCACGATGCCCAGCCATCCAATGAGGGGGATTTTGTCGCCAAACAAAACAAGGCTGTAAATCGAGGCGAAAACGATGCCTGAGTATTGCAAATTGGCCACCACAAGGGTGGAGCCGTGGCTGTAGGCGCGCGTCATGCACCATTGGCCCAATGACGCCAGGATGCCAATGGGCAGCAGCCAGGCCGCCGCCTGCCAGGTGATGCGATCCCAGGGTGTCAGCCCTGTAAAACCAATGCCTATTCCACCTGCCAGGACGGACCCCACTGCAAAATAGAAGACCGTTCGTCCAGCCGGCTCACCCAATCGTCCCAGCGCGGTGACCTGCATGTAGGCCAATGCAGCCCCCAGACCCGAGAGCAGGCCGATCAAACCCGCAAACAGCTGGTTTTGGTCCAGTGTGGGGCGCAGTGTCATGACCACACCGGCAAATCCGGCCAGCACCGTCGCCAGCAAGGGACCCTGGCGCTGCGCTTTGCCGTAAAAAATGGCCCCTCCGACAATGAATGCTGCAATCCAGACGCCGCTCATGTAATTGAGCGTCATGGCCGTGGCCAGCGGCAGGTGGGCGATGGCATAAAACCAGGCACCCAGGGACAGCGTGCCAATCAATGCCCGCCAGGCGTGCATGCCCAAATAGAGTGTGCGCAAGCCCAAACCCTGGGTGCGCAACACCACCATCATGAAGACCACACTGATCAGGCCGCGGTAGAACACCAGCTCGTTCACGTTGAAGCTGGCAGCGGCAACCTTCACCCCCACGCCCATGGTCGCAAAAAGAAATGAGGCCAGAACCATCCAGAGGGCTTGCATGCAGTGTCGGGATTAAAAATGGCGGGAAGTCCCCGCCGATATTCAATAGTTTGCTACTGAAAAGGGAGTGATTCCGGGTGGCCGCGTGTCGCTCATTCCGCCATCTGTCGGCGGTACCACTCGTGAAAGTGCTGCATGCCGTCTTCCATCGGGCTTTGATAGGGGCCGACTTCGTTGTCGCCACGCTGCATCAGCGCTTTACGGCCGGCGTCCATGCGCAGGGCAATTTCATCATCTTCCTCGCAGGTCTCCATGTAGGCGGCCTGCTGCGCTTCGACAAATTCGCGCTCAAACGCGGCGATTTCTTCCGGGTAATAAAACTCGACCATGTTGATGGTCTTTTGGGGGCTGATGGGATGCAAGGTGGATACCGTGAGCACGTGCGGATACCACTCCACCATGATGTGGGGGTAGCAGGTGAGCCAGATAGCGCCTCGCTTGGGCGGCACGCCATTGCGGTATTGCAATAGCGCGTTTTGCCAGCGTTCGTAAACCGGCGAGCCGCCGCAGGCGTCCGCCTTGCCCAGGCGATTGGCCACGCCGACCGTCTGCACCGAGTAATGCTCCTTGAACTCCCAGCGCAGGTCTTCGCATGTGACAAAACTGCCCAGACCCGGGTGAAACGGACCGACGTGGTAATCCTCCAGATAAACCTCGATGAAGGTTTTCCAGTTGTAGTTGCACTCGTGCATTTCCACGTGGTCCAGCACATGGCCAGAAAAATCCAGGTCCTTGAGGGGGCCCAAGCCGGTCATGTCAGCGGCCACATTCCGGCTGCCGGGGTTTTGCTCAAACAACAGGCCGTTCCATTCCTGCAACGGGTAATTGTTGAGGCTCAAGCAGGGGTCTTGCGCAAAATGCGGTGCACCAATCAGTTTGCCGGCCTGACCGGGAACGCCCGTGCTGCCGCTGTAGGTCCAGCGGTGCAGCGGGCAGACGATGTTGCCCCCGGCGCTGCCGTTTTGGTTGGCATACAGCGAGCCCCGGCCCTCGAGCATGAGTGACTGGCGGTGGCGGCACACGTTGGAAATCAACTCCACCCCCGACGGTGTGCGCACCAACGCGCGGCCGCCGTTTTCCTGCGGCAGGGTTGCAAAGTCCCCCACGTTGGGCACACTGAGCGTGTGACCGACATAGCGGGGGCCACGCGCAAAAATGCTGCCAGACTCGCGCTGGAACAACGCATCGTCAAAGTAGCTTGAAACGGGTAACTGGCTGGTCGCCGGTTGCAGAAGAAGACTTAAATCAGACATGGATGACCCGACCCGCCGAGGCACAGATGGAGTGGGGGGATTCTACCCGGCAGGGGGCTTGAAGCCCCTGCTGGACAGCGGCGTTGTCTAGGGGCGTCCTTCCAGATTGCCTTGCGGCTGTCACTGAACCGCCCCCAAGGCCTAAAATCCTGCTTTGATCCATCACAAAGTCATTATGGCCAAGGCTCCCCCATCGTCTCCTTCTGCCAACGCTGCGGCCACCGAGCCCACAGCCCAGGCACCGGCCAGCTTTGAATTGGCCATGGCTGAGCTTGAAACCCTGGTCAGCCAGCTGGAGTCCGGCGAAATGCCCCTGGAGCAACTGCTGAGCGGCTACCAGCGCGGCGCGGCATTGCTGGGTTTTTGCCGCCAGCGGCTGGACGCTGTGGAAGGGCAAATCAAGGTTCTGGACGAAGGCACGCTGAAAGCATGGACGCCCGAGTGACCCAGGCCCCCGTTTTGCCCGCCTTTCAGTTGACGGTCTGGAGTGCCACCCAGCTCGATCGGGTTGAAAAGGCCTTGGAGCGCTGGGTCACGGCCGATGCTCCCGTGGGGTTGGACCATGGCGCCCCCGCCGCCCTGGTGGCTGCCATGCGCTATGCGGTGCTGGATGGCGGCAAGCGCCTGCGCCCTCTTTTGGTGCTGGCCGCGTGTGAAGCCGTCAATGGCAATGGCCAGGGGGCATTGCGCGCCGCCTGCGCCACCGAATTGATCCACGCCTATTCACTGGTGCACGATGACATGCCTTGTATGGATGACGACGTCCTTCGGCGCGGCAAACCCACGGTGCACGTCAAATTTGGCGAGGCCCAGGCGCTGCTGGCTGGCGACGCACTACAGGCATTGGCCTTTGAGCTTCTCACCCCGGATGACGTTGCCATTCCCGCTGCATTGCAGGCCAGGCTGTGCCGCCTTCTGGCCCAGGCGGCAGGGAGCGCCGGCATGGCAGGGGGGCAGGCGATTGATCTGGCCAGTGTCGGGCACAAGCTGAATCGCCGGCAGTTGACGGAGATGCACAACCTCAAGACCGGTGCACTCCTGCAAGGCAGCGTTCTCATGGGTGCCGCCTGTGGAACGCCTACGGCGGTCCAATGGCTGGCTCTGGAGGCCTACGGCGGGGCGGTGGGTTTGGCGTTTCAGGTGGTGGACGATATTCTGGACGTGACGGCGGACTCCGCGACGCTAGGCAAAACAGCAGGCAAGGATGCCAGCGCTGACAAGCCGACGTTTGTGTCACTCATGGGTCTGGACGAATCAAGGGCCTTTGCGCAAGAATTGCTTGGCAGGGCTTTGGCGGCGCTGGACGCTAGCGGTTTGCCGGATACCCGCCCGTTGCGCGCTTTGGCCGATATGGTGGTCAATCGCCAACATTGACCTATTTTTTGTGCTAAGTCCCCGCCGGTATTCAATAGTTAGCTATTAAAAGAAGAGCATATGCCCACCAATCCTTACGCGTTATTGCAAACCATCAATGACCCCGCCGAGTTGCGACACCTGTCACGGTCGCAACTGGGCCCCCTGGCGGCCGAGCTGCGGGCCTACCTGCTGGACACGGTCTCAAAAACAGGTGGCCATCTCAGTTCCAACCTGGGCACGGTCGAACTGACGGTGGCGCTTCACTATGTCTTCAACACGCCGCAGGACCGCATCGTGTGGGACGTGGGCCATCAGACCTACCCCCACAAAATTTTGACAGGGCGACGCGAGCGCATGGCGTCGCTGCGCCAGATGGGCGGCCTGAGCGGCTTTCCCCAAAGGGCTGAAAGCGAGTTTGATGCTTTTGGCACGGCGCACTCCAGCACGTCCATTTCTGCCGCCTTGGGCATGGCCATGGCCGCCAAACTGAAGGGTGAGGACCGTCGCGCGATTGCCGTGATTGGTGACGGTGCCATGACGGCTGGCATGGCGTTTGAGGCGCTCAACAATGGCGGCGTGGCCGATTGCAACCTGCTGGTCATTCTGAACGACAACGACATGAGCATCAGCCCGCCGGTGGGGGCACTGAACCGCTACCTGGCCCAGTTGATGAGTGGTCAGTTCTACTCGGCCGCCAAAAACGTGGGCAAAAGCGTACTCAAAGGTGCACCGCCCCTGTTTGAGCTGGCCAAGCGGCTGGAAGAGCACGCCAAAGGCATGGTGGTACCCGCCACGTTGTTCGAAAAATTTGGCTTCAACTACATCGGCCCGATTGACGGTCATGACCTGGAATCGCTCATCCCCACGCTGGAGAACATCAAGCACCTGGAAGGTCGGCAGTTTCTGCACGTGGTCACCAAAAAAGGGCAAGGCTACAAGCGGGCCGAAGCCGACCCGGTGGCCTACCATGGCCCTGGCAAGTTTGACCCTGCGGTGGGTTTGCTCAAACCCGTGGCACCGCCCAAAGCGACGTTCACCCAGGTGTTTGGCCAGTGGCTGTGCGACATGGGCGCTGCCGATTCGCGTCTGGTGGGCATTACCCCTGCCATGCGTGAAGGGTCGGGCATGGTCGAGTTCGAGCAGCGTTTCCCCAAACGTTTCTTTGACGTGGGCATTGCCGAGCAACACGCGGTCACGTTTGCCGCGGGATTGGCCTGTGAAGGCATGAAACCCGTGGTGGCGATTTACTCCACCTTTTTGCAACGCGCCTATGACCAGTTGATCCATGACGTAGCCATTCAGAACTTGCCGGTGGTTTTCGCCCTGGATCGCGCGGGTCTGGTGGGGGCGGACGGGGCAACCCATGCGGGCGCGTATGACATTCCCTTTTTGCGCTGCATCCCGAACATGAGCCTGGCTTGCCCGGCCGATGAAAACGAATGCCGTCAATTGCTGAGCAGCGCCTTCGCACAAAACCACCCCGTGTCTGTGCGCTACCCGCGTGGCGCAGGCGTGGGCACGGCAATGAACGCAGGCCTTGAGCCACTGCCTTTTGGCAAGGGTGAAATTCGCCGCGCCATGGTGGGCAAAGGCAAACGCATTGCCATCCTCGCGTTTGGCACCTTGTTGTACCCGGCACTGGAAGCAGCAGACAAGCTCAACGCCACTGTTGTCAACATGCGTTGGGCCAAACCGCTGGACGTGGAACTGCTGCTCAAGGTGGCGGCGGAACACGACGCGTTGGTCACCGTGGAAGATGGCGCCATCATGGGCGGGGCGGGAAGCGCTGTGGCGGAGGCGCTGAACGCGGCCGGAATTGTAAAACCGATGTTACAACTGGGGCTGGCCGATGAATTCATCGAGCATGGGGACCCCGTGAAGCTCATGGCCCTGCAGGGTCTGGATGCAGCCGGAATTCAGTCCTCTATCGAAAAACGCTTTGTAGTCCCCATGGACAGTGCGCGGCCTGCTCTTAAAGTTGTAGCGTAGCAGCTGAAGTCGGGGTGGCCCGCCAATCTGGTGCGGCGACCACGAACGACCCCATATTGAATGGCCCCGCAAGGGAAAACCCCGTCAGGAATACGGGTGGAATTTTCTACAATCTGCAGTGACTTTTATCGGTCCTCGCTCGGCGTACCTGCAGGGCGGGTTGTTCAATCGAAAACACTGGAGTGAACCTTATGGATCGTCGTTCAATCATCAAGCACGCAGGCATCGCCGGCGTGCTGGCAGCCGGCGTGGCACCGTCCGTGCATGCCCAGGCTGCCATTCGCTGGCGCATTGCATCCAGCTTCCCCAAGTCGCTGGACACCTTGTTTGGAGTTTGCGACGTATTCGCCAAAAAAGTAAGCGACATGACCGGTGGCAAATTTGTCATCAGCACCCACGCGGCGGGTGAGTTGATGCCTGCCTTTGGCGTTCTGGATGGCGTGTCCAACGGTACGGTTGAAATGGCCAACACCGCCCCTTACTATTTCTTCGGCAAGGATCCCACCTACGCGCTGGATTGCGCCATCCCCTTCGGCTTGAACAGCCGCCAGATGTCCGCCTGGATGTATGAGGGCAATGGCCTGAAGCTAACGCGCGAGTTTTACTCCAACGTTGGTATCGTCAACTTTCCCATGGGGAATACAGGTGCCCAAATGGGCGGCTGGTACCGCAAAGAAATCAAGTCCGTTGCAGACCTTAAAGGCCTCAAGTTCCGGGTTGGCGGTTTTGGCGGCAAGGTGATTGCACCCCTGGGCGCAGTGCCACAAAATATTCCGGGTGGCGAAATTTACCAGGCGCTTGAAAAAGGCACGATTGACGCTGCCGAGTGGGTGGGCCCTTATGACGATTTGAAACTGGGTTTCAACAAAGTGGCCCCGTTCTACTACTACCCCGGCTGGTGGGAAGTGGGCCCACAGTTGTCCTTGTACGTCAACCAAAAAGCCTACGATGGCTTGACGGGCGAATACAAGGCCATCATCGAGTCGGCTGCTGCCTTTGCACACACCGACATGCAGGCTCGTTACGACTACCGCAATCCAGCGGCGCTCAAGACTTTGGTCAGCCAGGGAACCAAGCTTCGTGCGTTTCCCAAAGACGTCATGCTGGCCGCATTCAAGTCGTCGCAAGAAGTCTATGCCGATCTGAGCGCCACCAACCCAGCATGGAAGAAAATTTACGCTGACTACGAAAACTACCGCCGTGATGCGAATCTGTGGTTCCGCTTTACCGAAGCGTCGATCGACAGTTTCCTTCAATCGCAGAAGCTGTAATTTGATGGCCTGCCGGGTAACACCGGCCACAAAAAAACCCCGCCTCGGCGGGGTTTTTTGTGGGGTTTGCAAGTCAATCCACGTGACCTGCAAACCCTGACCACCGCATTTACGGCTTCTTCTTGGTGGCATCAGACTTGATGTTGTCCATCAAAGCCTTCATCGCCTCATCATTGGCATCGGTCTCTTTCGTCGCAGCATCATCGGCACCGGGCGCTGCTGATGCCCCCGGTTCAGGAGCAGGCGTTCCAGCTTTCAATGCCCCTGCTGCATCCTCAGCCCTGGTCTTGGCCTGCTCATCGGCTTGCAACTGTTCCAGCGCCTTGCCACCATCAATGGTGACATCCTTGGTCAGGCCACTCGACACCAGGCCCGGAAACGCAATGATCATTCCCACCATGATGACCTGAATGATCACAAACGGCACCGAGCCCCAGTAGATCTCTTCAATGGTCACTTTCTTGATGGGCATCTTGGTCACTTTATCCGTGTAATCCTCGGCCGGCGCCACGCTGCGCAGGTAAAACAGCGCAAAGCCAAAGGGCGGATGCATGAACGACGTCTGCATGTTCACGGCCAGCAACACACCAAACCAGACCAGATCAATCCCCAGCTTCTCGGCCACGGGGCCAATCAGCGGGATGATGATGAAGGCCAGCTCAAAAAAGTCCAGAAAGAAGGCAAGGACGAACACCAGAATGTTCACCACAATCAAAAAGCCCATCTGGCCACCTGGCAGGCCGGACAGCAAATGCTCCACCCATTTAGGCCCATCCACGCCCTGGAAAGCCAGGCTGAAGACGGTGGCGCCGATCAGGATGAACAGCACAAAGCACGACAGCTTCATGGTGGAGTCCATGGCCTGGCGGATCAGCTTCATGTCAATGCGGCGGCGTCCCAGTGCCATGATCAAGGCACCCACGGCACCCATGGCCCCACCTTCGGTCGGCGTTGCAACACCCAGGAAAATGGTCCCCAGCACCAGGAAAATCAGGGCCAAAGGCGGAATCATGACAAAGGTCACTCGCTCTGCCATGCGCGACAAAAGACCCATCCTGGTCACCTTGTTGATCACCGCAGCGACAAATGCAACCGACACCCCGACACACATGGAGGTCACGATCAACTCGTCCAGCGGAACACTGGCAGGGCGCGATTTGGCAAAACCAACGGCTGCGGCGACCGATACGGCAGTCAATATGGCCAGCGATGGCAATCCCGAGCTTCCGTCGTCTTCCTTGATGGTGCGCGCTTCCGCCGGCAAGGCAGGCACCCATTGGGGGCGAATGAAGCTGACCAGCAGGATGTAGCCCAGATACAAACCTGTCAATACAAACCCGGGGATGAAGGCGCCCTTGTACAGGTCGCCAACGCTTTTGCCCAATTGGTCAGCCAGAATGATCAACACCAATGAGGGCGGGATGATTTGCGCCAGCGTGCCTGATGCTGCAATCACGCCGCTGGCGACCCGCCGGTCGTAACCATAGCGCAGCATGATGGGCAGCGAAATCAGGCCCATGGAAATCACGGATGCTGCGACCACACCGGTGGTGGCCGCCAGCATGGCACCAACCAATATCACCGCATAGGCCAAGCCGCCGCGAATCGGCCCGAACAGTTGGCCAATGGTGTCCAGCAAATCTTCGGCCATGCCGGAGCGTTCCAGAATCAGCCCCATGAAAGTGAAGAATGGGATGGCCAGCAGGGTGTCATTCTGCATGATGCCGAACATGCGCAGTGGCAGGCTTTGCAAAAACGCGGGCTGAATCATGCCCAACTCAACCCCCACGAAACCAAAGAACAGGCCACAGGCCGCCAGTGAGAATGCCACGGCATAGCCGAACAGCAAAAACACCACCAGGGAGGCGAACATGATGGGGGCCATATTGGCCATCAAAAACTCGGTCATTTTTGAGCTCCCAGCAAGGCCGCTTCGCGCGCCGCGACTTCTTTTTTGAGCAGGAATTCAGCGAGTTCTTCTTCGGGTGTTTTAGCACCCTGCTTTTTGGTCGGGTCCGGGATCAGGCCCTGAAGAAACGCGATTCGCTTGATTAGTTCCGAGATGCCCTGAAGGCCCAGTAAAAACATGCCGGCCGGCAACATCGCAAACACGGGCCAGCGGATCAGGCCGCCTGCGTTGGATGACATTTCTTTTGTGACGAACGCATTGATCACCAGCGGCATGGCCAGCTTGATGATCATGAAGATGAAGGGAAATAAAAACAGACAAATGCCGACGATGTCCATTTTGATCTGGGTGCGCTTTGAAAAACGTCCGGACAGGACGTCGATCTTCACGTGTTCCTGCCGCATCATGGTGTAGCCCGAGGCCAGCATGAAAACCGCCGCGAACAAGTACCACTGAATCTCAAGAAAGGCGTTGGAGCTCAAATCAAAGGCCTTGCGGCTGACCGCGTTGGCCGCGCTGATCAGAACGGACGCCAAGACCAGCCAGGCGACCCATCGGCCAACCCATTCGCTCAGTTTGTCGATGCCCTTGGATAGGGGTAGAAAAAATGTCATTTTGTCTCCAGGTGGGGAAATCAGAAATCCGCCAGCACTCAGGACGACCGGATGGGCCATACCGGGTGACTTGACGGATGATGAATTCTAAGTTGATGCGCCTGGCAAGCATCGCTGATTGGGGCGGTGTTATCCCGTAGACAAGACAGGTCGACGGATGGCATTGTTTGTGGGAATAATGGGCCATGAGTTCCCTACCTGCTCCTGCGTCGGCTTCCTTGACCGGTGCCTTGACCGACTCGCCACAAATCCGCCGTGGCGGTCGGGATGCCCTCTCGCTGGCGCTCATGGATGCGCGCAATCACACCTTGCACGTGATGGGCCAGTTTGAGTCCGTTATGGCGGCGGCTGATTTCGCACCACCGGATTTTCCGGACATGCCACCCCCGGCGTGGACAGGAGGTCATATCGGTTGGTTTCAGGAGTGGTGGATTGCACGCAACCTTCAGCGCCAGCTGGGCCCCATGGCTGACCGCACGTCAACGCGTCTTGCCTCCATAGAGCCGCTCAGTGATCATGCATGGGGTTCATCCGGGCCAGGGCTGTTGGTGAATCGCTGGACCCAGGCACTGCAAGGCATCAACGCCACCAAAGGGTTTCTGCTGGAAACGCTGGAGGCAACGCTTGAGCTGCTGGAAAAGGCCGAGGAAACCGACAAGGCCCTGTATTTTTACCGTCTTGCGCTGTTTCATGAAGACATGCACGGTGAGCATCTGATCAATCTGGCGCAGGCCCTGGGTGTTGCGCTTCAACTTCCCATGCCCGGCCCCATGCCGGCCCGCGATCCCATTGTGGTGCCCGCGGTGCACTGGAAGATGGGCTTCGACGCGGCGAGCCTTGGCGGCAACGGTAGCAACACCGGGTTCGCATTTGATAACGAGCTCCCCGCGTTTGACGTGGCCGTGCCCGAATTTGAAATTGACGCGCAAGTGGTGTCCTGGGCGCAGTTCGTCGAGTTTGTGGATGACGGCGGTTACGACCGTGCCGAACTGTGGCACCCGTCTGGCTGGAGCTGGCTGGAAAATAAAGCGTCCCATGAGGGCAGGCGGGGGCCTCGTTACGTCGATCAGATTGGTGTGGCCAGCGGTGCCGTGATGCAGACCCGCTTTGGCAAACCGATGCGCATGCTGGGCGGTCAGCCGGCCACCCATGTCACCTGGTGGGAGGCAGACGCCTGGTGCCGCTGGGCTGGACGACGCTTGCCTGCTGAAGTGGAATGGGAGGTGGCGGCTCACACGGCCATCCGGCGCGGTTGGCGCTGGGGTGACGTTTGGGAATGGACGGGGACCACGTTTCGCGGCTACCCCGGCTTCAAGGCGGGACCCTGGCAGGCTTACAGTGAGCCGTTTTTTGGCACCCACAAGGTATTGCGTGGCGGGTCGTTCGCCACCCGGGCGCGTTTGAAATCGCCCACTTTCCGCCACTTTGCCCTGGCTGACCGCGACGACCATTTTTGTGGATTCAGGTCCTGCGCTGTGTGACTACAGTGATCGCAGTGGTTACAAAAATGCGGCATCTAAGGTGTTTCACCGGTAAATCTCAGGTATCTACCGGATAGAACTTCAAGCCAAATTTCCTTAAATTTGAAGCGTACTGGCTGTTGGGCTGGTCATTCAAGGAGCAAGGCGTGAATATCCGGTCCAGGTTACAAAGAGCAAGGGGTCCTAAAACCCCACTTTGTGCCACTGGCCGCGGGTAACTGGAGCGGTTTGAAACATGTCTGATGTTCCAGACCCCGGCGAATCGCCCCCCAATGTGACGCAGCTTGTTGACGCACTCAACCACATGCGCGATACGCTGGTTCAGGTGTCCCTGTTATTGCAGGACTACCGGTTCGAAGTGGAAGACGAGCAACGTCAGGAAGCCGTTGAAGCGGTGAACAACTTGTTGTCCAAGTCCGGGAACGTCTCACGCAAAGTATGACTCTGGCCATTCCATGATGTGCTGGATATTGATTGGAAACCCAGCCGGCCTGATAGGGATCGTCCATCGACTTGCTTTCAAAAAAATAGCAAACTATCTATAAACGACGGGGACTAGCAGCCAATTTTGGTTTCAGGTTCCACCAGGGAAGCGTTTGGCGCAGTGACAGGACTTCGCCGCAATGGAGGGGTTGGTAGCCTGCCTGGGCCGCCAGGTTGTGGTGCCATTCTTGGCTTTGCAACAGCGAGCGCAACGCGAGGATGCCGGGCTGATCCAGCGCAGATTTAAGACACACCAAATGGTATTGCTCCTGAACCAGCGGCACGAAGTCGAGCCCCTTGGCTCGGGCGGCAATTTCAATCCCCAAGCCCACATCGGCCGCGCCGCTGGCAATGGTTTGCGCCACCGCGGTGTGGGATGACTCGGTGTGACCGTAGCCGGGAAAGGTATCGGTCGCCATCATGGACTGTGCCAACAGCTCATCCAGCAACACGCGGGTGCCGGTGCCCAGCGGCCGGTTCACAAAACGCGCTCGCTTTTCGTAGACATCCTGCAGGCTCGCCAGCTTCAGCGGGTTGCCGGCCGCCAGTATCAGCCCCTGGCTTCGTTGGGCAAAACCGATGATCTTGTGGCGGCCTGGCTTTAACAGAGGCTTGTAAGTGCGCTCAGCCAGCGAACCAGGTGCCGGATTCGTGGGTGTGTGAAAACCGGCCATCACGCAGCGCCCCTCGTTCAGCGCCCGAATGGCGTCCACGCTTCCCGTAAAGCGGGTGTCCAGATGCAGCGGCCCGGCGGTGCCGTCCTGGTATTGCAAGGCGTGCTCGCGCAGGGCAGACAACGCATCGTCATGGCTGGCGTACAGCGTCACCACGTGGGCACTGTCGTCAAACGCCACAGCAAAGGTCCGCTCCAGTTCGGCCCGAAGCGCGTCAATTTGCGGAGCCAGCCGGGCCTGGGCCTGCGCTTCAGCCCACATCAATTTGGACGCGAATTCGGTCAGCCGGGCAGACTGGCCTTTTTCCCACAGGATCAGTTCGTGGCCCAGCACATCTTCCCAGCGCTTTAACTCTCCCCACACGTGGCGATACGACAACGTGAGCACGCGCGCCGCCCCCGAGATCGAGCCCGCCTGAGTCACTGCCTGCAACAGGTCGATGAGCGGGTTGCGGACCTGGGCCGGCGTTGCCTCGCGGGACAAGGTGTAATGAAACTGCAGCCTATGCACGGCATTTCCTATGGTCGGTTATTGAGGGGTCGCCTACGATAACCGGGTTCATGACCACATTCACCCAGAGCACAGCAACGGCGCTGCAATTGATTCTGTCCCTCGACCCGGCACTGCAGGCCATTGTGGGGCGCTCGCTGGCCGTCAGCGCCACGGCTTGTGCCCTGGCTTGTTCCTTGGGTCTGGCGGCTGGGGCCTGGCTGGGAGCCGTCCGGTTCGCCGGGCGCCATGCTTTGCTGGCGCTGCTCAATACTTTTTTAGCCATTCCGTCTGTCGTGGTGGGGCTGCTGGTGTATCTGTTGTTGTCCCGGTCGGGGCCGCTGGGGTTTTTGGGCTGGCTGTTCAGTTTCAAGGCCATGGTGCTGGCACAGGCGCTGCTGGTGCTGCCGGTCGTGACGGCGCTCACCCGTCAATGTGTGGAAGACGCACAAAACCGCCATGGCGAACAAATCCAGTCCCTGGGCGCAGGGCCCGTGATGCGCAGCTTGCTGTTGGCCTGGGACGAACGCTACGCCTTGTTGACTGTGTTGATCGCTTCGTTTGGCAGGGCCATTTCCGAAGTGGGGGCGGTGATGATTGTGGGCGGCAACATCGATGGATTCACCCGGGTGATGACCACCGCGATTGCACTGGAAACCAGCAAGGGTGACTTGCCCATGGCGCTGGCGCTGGGCATGATCTTGATGGGTCTGGTTCTGGCGCTCAATGCCCTTCTGGCCGTCGTGCGTCGCTGGCGCGAGCGGGCCGATGTGGGTCAGGAGGCTCCGCACGACAGTGTTGCCGGTCAGGTAGATCGTGCTGTGGATATGGCCAAAGGGTCCGCGGCATGACCCAGGTGTCAACCGGCGTCGCCGGATTTCCTGTGTGCACACTGAGCGCGGCCAGTTTGAGCTTTGGCAGCGTGGCGGCACTCAACAATATCAGCCTGACCATTCAACGCGGGGAGCGGGTGGCCCTGGTTGGAAGCAACGGCAGTGGCAAAAGTTCGCTGTTGCGCCTGCTTCATGGGTTGGTCGAACCCAGCGATGGCAGCGTCGAGCGCGATCCCCGACAACGGCAGGCGATGCTGTTTCAGCGCCCTTACATGCTGCGCACCTCGTGTGTGAACAACGTGGCGCTGGGCCTGTGGCTGCGCGATGGTCGTTGGGGCAACGCCAAGGCGCAGGCCCGGTTGGCGCTGGAGCGGGTGGGCTTGGGGTCGTTGGCCCATCGGGGCGCGAAAACGCTGTCGGGCGGGCAACAACAACGCCTGGCCCTGGCGCGTGCCTGGGTCTTGCAGCCGCAGGTGTTGTTGCTGGATGAACCCACGGCCAGCCTGGACCCCCACGCCAAGCGCGAGGTCGAAACTTTGCTGACCGACTTGTATGCAGGCGGAGGACTGGTGAGCCAGGTCCCCATGACGCTGATTTTTGCCAGCCACAACCTGGGCCAGGTCAAGCGCCTGGCCACCCGCGTTGTCTATCTGGAGCAGGGCCGGGTTTTGGCGGATTTGCCCGTCAGGGATTTTTTTGAAGGCCCGATGCTGGAAGCCCGGTATCCGGCCGCCCATTTTTTCATCAAAGGAGAGTTGACATGACAATATTCAAGAAAAACTGGTCGCTAGTCCCCGCCAAATATGCATTGTTAGCTACGTTTTTCGTAGCGGGTTCAATCGCTTCCAGTGCCGTCAATGCGCAGTTCATCACCATGGCGTCCACCACGTCCACCGAACAGTCCGGCTTGTTTGCCCACCTGTTGCCCGAGTTCAAAAAGGCAAGCGGACTGGACGTCAAGGTAGTCGCTCTGGGCACCGGTCAGGCCCTGGACATGGGCCGGCGCGGTGATGCCGACGTGCTGTTTGTGCACGATCAGGTGGCTGAGGAAAAAATCGTGGCCGAAGGCTTTGTCGTCAAGCGCTTTCCTGTCATGTACAACGACTTTGTGTTGATTGGTCCGGCCGCCGATCCTGCCAAAACCAAGGGCAAAGACATTCTGGAGGCGCTCAAAAAGCTGTCGGCCAGCCCCGCCGGGTTCATTTCGCGCGGCGACAAGAGCGGCACCAACGCCGCCGAGTTGCGTTACTGGGCCCTGGCGGGCGTGACAGGGAGCAAAGGGTCGGGTTACAAGGAGTGCGGCTGCGGCATGGGTCCGGCGCTCAACATCGCCTCCAGCAGCGGAGCCTACGTGCTGGCCGACCGCGGCACCTGGCTCAGCTTCAAGAACCGGGGCGACCTGGCCGTGCTGGTGGAAGGGGACACCAAGCTCTTTAACCAGTACGGCGTGATGGTGGTGAATCCGGCCAAACACCCCCATGTGAAAGTGGCGGACGCACAGAAGTTTGTCGATTGGGTGATTTCCGCCCCAGGGCAGGCGGTGATCGCCAGCTACAAAATCGGCGGTGAACAGCTGTTTTTCCCCAATGCCAACAAGTGATACCCGATAGTTTCGGGTCCTTCGCCCGGTTGTACCCCTGAATCCCTGCGACTTGGGTGGCGTTTGATCCATGTCAGGTTGCGGCCTGCTTTTGATCCACTAAAATCCAAATGCAAATAGTTTCTATTTGTGTTTGATGAAGGTGCCGATGCCATTCGGTACAGCCCGGGTCGGGTGACCCGAAGCCAAACTGGCCTCCTTCAGCAAACTTTCGATTTGTGAGGATGAAGCCATGAAATCATTGGGTTTTTTTAAAAATCGCCGCACCGTGCTGGCCTTGGGCTTGTCGGCGCTGGCCATCGCAGCCACGGCGCAAAGTACCACTTCGGCAGGCAGTATCGTGGTCTACAACGCCCAACATGCCAGCCTGACCCAGGCCTGGGTGGAGGGATTTACGCGGGAAACCGGCATCAAAGTGACCTTGCGCCAGGGCAGTGACACTGAGCTGGGCAACCAGCTGGTGCAAGAGGGTGCATCGTCACCCGCTGACGTGTTTCTGACCGAAAACTCGCCGTCCATGACGCTGGTGGACTCTGCTGGTCTGTTTGCGCCGTTGGGGGCTGCAACTCTGGCCCAGGTCCCTGCCAACTTCCGCCCCGCGCATGGTCGCTGGTTGGGAATCGCCGCGCGCACCACCGTGTTTGTGTACAACAAGACCAAACTCACCGCTGCCCAATTGCCCAAATCCCTGATGGATTTGGCCAGCCCGGCCTGGAAAGGCCGCTGGGCCGCTTCGCCCGCCGGTGCTGATTTTCAGGCGATCATCAGCGCCATGCTGGAGCTCAAAGGCGAAGCCGCGACGCTTGCCTGGCTCAAAGGCATGAAGGACAACGTGGTGACCTACAAGGGCAACGGTGTTGCCATGAAGGCGGTCAACGCCGGTCAAACTGAAGGTGCCGTCATTTATCACTACTACTACTTTGGTGACCGTGCCAAGGGCGGCGAAAACTCCGAACGAATTGCGCTGCACTACTTCCGCAACGAGGACCCGGGCGCCTTTGTCAGTATTTCCGGGGGAGGCGTTTTGGCATCGAGCAAACACAAACCCCAGGCCGAGGCCTTCTTGAAATGGATCACGGCCAAAGGCGGGCAGGATATATTGCGCATGGGCGACTCTTATGAATATGCGGTGGGAGCGGGGGCTGCCTCGAATCCCAAGCTGGTCCCACTCGCTGAATTGCAGGCGCCCGCAGTCGAGCCGTCCAAGCTCAACAGCAAAAAGGTCTCTGATCTGATGACCAAGGCAGGTTTGCTTTAACGCAACGACCCACCTGAAATCCCATTGGGCCCACCCTCATGACCTCCGCGACCTTGGGTGCAACACAGCCGCTGGTTCGCCAGCGGCCTTTGCATTTGTCGCGGGCGTCGCGGTTTTCCTGGTTTTCCGTTGCGGCCATTGTCGTGACGCTGGTCGCGTTGCTGCCACTGGGTTTTGTGGCCGGGGTGGCCTATCAAACCGGGTGGGCCACGGTGCAGGCGCTGGTCTTTCGGCCCCGCGTGGGCGAGTTGCTGGTCAATACCGGTTTGCTGGTGGTACTGACCGTGCCGCTGTGCACGGCGTTGTCTTTGGCACTGGCCTGGCTGACAGAACGCAGTGACTTGCCCGGTGCCCGCATCTGGGCCTGGCTGGCAGCGGCCCCTTTGGCGGTGCCCGCGTTTGTGCACAGTTATGCCTGGATCAGTGTTGTGCCGGGCTTGCAAGGCCTGACTGGTGGGGTTCTGGTGTCGGTGCTGGCGTATTTTCCGTTCCTGTATTTGCCCATTGCTGCCGCCTTGCGCCGGCTCGATCCGGGCATGGAAGACGCGGCCGCTTCCCTGGGCGAAAGCCCCTTTGGGGTTTTCCGTCGTGTCGTCGTGCCCCAGTTGAAATTGCCTATTTGGGGGGGCGCGCTGCTGGTCGGGCTGCACCTGTTGGCCGAATACGGCCTTTACGTGATGATCCGTTTCGACACCTTCACCACCGCCATCGTGGACCAATTTCAGTCCACCTACAACGGCCCCGCCGCCAATATGCTGGCCGGGGTGCTGGTGGTGTGCTGCTTTGGCTTGTTGGGCCTGGAAGCGGGCACGCGCGGGCGGGAACGCTACGCCCGGGTCGGATCGGGGTCGGCTCGCCAGCCTGGCCTGACGCGTCTGGGCTCCCGCAAGTTTCTGTGCCTGGCGCTGCCCGCTTTGGTTGCTGCCTTGTCGCTGGGTGTGCCTTTGTTGACGCTGGTGCGCTGGTTGTGGTTGGGTGGGGCCAGCGCCTGGAAACTGCCGGAATTGGGCGCCGCGCTGGGCCAGACCTTGATGCTGGCCGGGGTGGGAGCCTTGATCACCACGCTGGTGGCCGTGCCCATGGCCTGGTTGTCAATCCGCTCGCCGGGCCGCTTGCAACGCGTGCTGGAGGGCAGCAATTACCTGGTCGGGTCGCTACCCGGCATCGTGGTGGCGCTTGCTTTGGTGACCATCACGGTCCGGGTGGCTTTGCCGATTTACCAGACGGTGGTGACCATCCTGCTGGCGTATGTGCTGATGTTTTTACCCCGCGCCATTGTGAACTGGCGCGCCGGCATCGCCCAGGCACCGCTTGAACTGGAACAGGCTGCCCGCAGCCTGGGGCGCACGCCGATGCAGGCGCTTTGGCAAATCACCCTGCGTCTGGCCGCACCCAGCGCTGCCTCCGGCTTTGCCATGGTGTTTCTGGCGATCACCAACGAGCTCACGGCCACCTTGCTGCTCTCACCCAGCGGCACACAAACCCTGGCCACTGCATTCTGGGCGCACACCAGTGAGATCGACTACGCCGGGGCGGCGCCGTTCGCCCTGATGATGGTGGTGCTTTCACTGCCCTTGACCTGGCTGCTCTACCTTCAATCCAAACACGCTGCCGGACGATGACCTCTCTTGAACTGCGCGGTTTGCGCAAAACCTATGGCCCGTTGACCGCGTTGGTGACAGCGCTGGGTGGCGTTGATTTGAATGTACAAGCGGGCAGCCGCACCGCCATCGTCGGCCCTTCGGGCTCCGGCAAAACCAGCCTGCTGCGCATCGTTGCAGGGTTTGAAGCACCGGATGCGGGTACGGTGCGCTTGGGCGGGCAGTTGCTGGCAGACGGCCCGGCCATTGTGCCGGCGCACGAGCGCGGCATTGGTTATGTACCGCAAGACGGCGCGCTGTTTCCGCACCTCAGCGTGGCCGATAACGTGGGGTTTGGATTGCCACGGCACGATCCGCAGCGTCTGAAACGAATTGCCGAGCTGATGGACATGGTCTCCCTGGATCAAGCGCTGTTGCAACGCCGCCCGCATGAGTTGTCGGGTGGCCAGCAGCAACGTGTGGCGCTGGCCCGGGCCCTGGCGCAAAAGCCCCGCCTGATGCTGCTGGATGAGCCGTTTTCTGCGCTGGACACGGGCCTGCGCTCAGCCACCCGCAAGGCCGTGGCGCATTTGTTGTCATCGGCAGGCATCACCAGCATTTTGGTGACCCACGACCAGGCCGAGGCGCTGTCCTATGCGGACCAGGTGGCGGTGATGCGGGCGGGTCAGCTCGTGCAGGTTGGTCAGCCTCACGACGTGTACGCCCGTCCGGTGGACCCGGTGACGGCGCACTTTTTGGGTGATGCCGTGGTGCTGCCCGCCCATTTGTCAGGTGGCGTGGCGCAATGTTCACTGGGCCGGGTGCAGACGGACTCGACGGGCAGCGGACCGGTTCAAATCATGCTTCGCCCCGAGCAATTGCAGGTGCAGATGACCCAGGCTGCGCCAGGCACCATTCAGGGCAGCACCCGCGGCGTTGTCACCGACACCGATTTTTCAGGCGGCGGGACCGAATTGACGGTGCGGCTGGACGATGGATCCGGGGGTACGGTATTAACCTTGCAAAGCCACGGACTGCCGGTGCCTGTTGTGGGTGCCGAGGTGTCGATCCGTGTCATGGGTCTGGCCCATGTGTTTGGGCAGCTTGGGTGATTGCTACCTGAAAGATAGCAAACATTCCAATAGTGACGGGGACTAGCGAGCCTTTTTACTTCCGAGTTTGCGGTAAACGGTCGCCCGGCTGATGCCCAACTCCTTGGCAGCCTGCTTCACATTGCCCTTGGCCTGCATCACAGCTTTGTGAATCAGGGCCGTTTCCACGTCTCTCAGTGAATGGGGCTCTCCGCCATCAGCGGGGCGGGCAGCGGGCACATCATGCGTAGTCTGACGGTGCTTTTGGGAAATGGCCTGCAGGCGCAGGCCGGACCACAGCGGCACATCCAGTGGCGCGGCCTGTCCGTACACATCGCGCCCAGCGCCGTCAAACAGCATTTGAAAAGGCATGGCAAATAAATCGCTGCTGTGCACTGCTTGTGCCGTGGGTGTGCTCAGCTGCGCGACCATTTGCCGGGCCGTCTGGTTGGCACCTGTCACGTAACCGTCATTGTCCAGACAGACCAGCCCATCGGTTTCATCACCCAGGGCCCGGCCGGGCCAGTTCAGGCGAACCAGTAAGCTGTGGTCCCGCTTGAGCGTCAGCGCGTTTTCGATGCTGCGGGCAGACTGAGCCACCAGATGTTTGAGCTCGGGGCGCTCCTCCACGTCAATGCCGGTCAAATCCAGCATACCGACACAATCGCCGTCCGGTCCGAACAAGGGCGCGCCTGCGCAGCTGTAGCAGCCATTGGCCTCGAAGAAATGCTCGCCCCGGTGCAGCCAGACGGGTTGGAGTTCGTTCAACGCGGCGCCGATGGCCGTGGTTCCAGCGCTGCGCTCTGACAGGTCCACCCCGACACGGGCAATGGCCAGGGCACGGGGATCGCTTCGGTCCACAGGTCCGCCGACATCAACCACAACGCCGTCCACATTGGTCAGGATGGAGAAGTAACGCGTGCTGGCAATGGCGCGCTCCAGTCGGGCCAAGGCAGGTCGCGCAGCAGTCAGCAAGGCTTGATTGGCATCTGCGACGCGGCGCAGGTCCTGCGGGGTCACCAGATCAAAACCAAAGGATTGCTGGGGGCGCAGACCCTCTCCCAGACAACGACGCCACGAGCGTTCCAGCCAGGCCTGCTGCCCGACCGCCAGACTCATGCCCTCTTCAAAAACAGCGCGGCGTGATTGCGCGATGCTGGTCAGTCTTGGGTGGGTGCTGTGGTTCACTTGGGGTCTCTTGTCCTGGGCGGCTTGCGTGCTGAAGTCTCTAAATCAACGGGGCTCATCTTAATTCCAACCGACGCGGTGAGGCCGCCTTTTTTGCGCCTCCCACGCCCAGGCCGGTTCTGCTTTGTGATCCTTTGTCCCTGTCACGCACCTTGATCCCGCTGGGTCGCTATGATTCCCGTCATTGCGAGCCCACAAACCCATTTAAAACTAGGAGACCTTATTTATGCAGATGCAGTTCACGGTCAACGGCCAGAATCGCCAGCTTGATCTCGCACCCAACACGCTGTTGGTACAGGCCCTGCGTGAGAGCCTGTCGCTCACCGGTACCCACATGGGCTGCGACACCGCCCAATGTGGGGCCTGCACGGTCATCATGAACGGACACGCCATCAAGTCCTGCAATGTCCTGGCGGCGCAGGCCAACGGCGCTGAAATTACCACCATTGAAGGCCTGGCCAAGCCAGACGGCACCATGCATCCCATGCAGGCGGCGTTCAAGGAATGCCACGGTCTGCAATGCGGGTTTTGCACTTCCGGCATGGTGATGAGCGCGGTGGATCTCTGCATGCAAAACCCCAAGGCCTCTGCCACGGAAATCCGTGAACAGCTGGAGGGCAACCTGTGCCGCTGCACCGGTTATGAAAATATTGTCAAGGCCGTGCAGCTCGGTGCTGTGGGCATGACCGCTTAAGCCAGATCAGGAGACCACCATGTACGCATTTACTCTGGAGCGCCCCACCACTGTGGCTGACGCTGCCAAGCTGGCCGCCAGCGGTGCCAAGGTCCTGGCCGGTGGGCAAACACTGCTGGCCTCGATGAAGCAGCGCCTGTCGGATCCCGGCCAATTGGCCGACCTGGGGGGCATCAAGGAATTGGTGGGCATCAAGTGCGAGGGCAACGCCTTCGTGATTGGCGCCATGACCAAGCACATGGAGGTGGCCAACAACGCCGAGCTGAAAGGGGCCATCCCCGCACTGGCAGACCTGGCCGCCCACATTGGCGACAAGCAGGTGCGCGCCATGGGCACGCTGGGCGGCTCGGTGGCCAACAACGACCCCGCCGCCTGCTACCCCAGCGCCGTGCTGGCCCTGGGTGCCACCATCCACACCACCAGTCGCAAAATTGCCGCCGCAGATTTCTTCCAGGGCATGTTTGCCACCGCCCTGGCCGAGGGCGAGTTGATCACGGCGATCAGCTTCCCCATCCCCAAAAACGCGGCTTACATGAAGTTCAATCAGCCCGCGTCGCGCTTTGCTTTGGTGGGCGTGTTTGTGGCGCAGACCGATGCGGGTGTGACGGTGGCCGTGACCGGTGCCGCCAATGGTGTGTTCCGCCACGCCGGGCTGGAAGCGGCCCTGAACGCCAGCTTCACGGCGGCGTCGGCAGCCAGCGTGAAGATTGATCCCTCCGATTTGAACGCTGACATCCACGCCAGTGCGGCCTACCGCGCCAACCTGATCAGCGTGCAAACGCAGCGGGCCGTGACGAAAATGCTGGGCTGACGCCCCACCGTCCGGCACGTTCGTTGAACCAAGGCCCCGCGTTGGCATACCGGGGCCTTTTTTGTGATTGTTATAGCTATTTTGTGCCGCTAGTCCCCGTCAGTATTCAATAGTTTGCTATGTAAAGTGTAGCGATTCATTTAATTTTGTGTGCCAATTCGACCATGTTCCCCACCATTGATTCGCTGATTGAGGCCCTGCAGGCGGCGGGTTATTTTGCCGACCGCCGCCTGGCCACAGCTGTGTTTCTGGCGCTCAAGCTGCAGCGCCCGCTGTTGCTGGAAGGCGAACCGGGCGTGGGCAAGACAGAACTGGCAAAGGCACTGAGCACCGCCTTGCAACGCCAGCTGTTGCGCCTGCAGTGTTACGACGGCCTGGAGCAGCGCGAAGCCCTGTACGAATGGAATTACGCCGCGCAGCTGCTTGCACATGCGGGCGGCTGAGTTGAAGGACGCACGGCCAATCGGCGGCGTGACCTCCACGGCCGACATCGAGCGCGAGGTTTACCAGGACCGCTACCTGATCCGCCGCCCCTTGCTGCAGGCGCTGCAGGCCCCGGCGCCCGGTGCCGTGTTGCTGATCGACGAGGTGGACCGCGCCGACGAACCATTCGAGGCGTTCCTGCTGGAGTATCTGGGCGAGTACCAGGTCAGCATTCCAGAGATTGGCACGGTCAGGGCGGCCATCAACACCCGTCACCATCCTGACCAGCAACCGAACCCGCGAACTCAACGACGCGGTCAAGCGCCGCTGCCTCTACCACTGGCTGGACTACCCCGACCGCGAACGCGAGCTGGCCATCATCCGCGCCCAGGTGCCGCGGCGCGTCCGAGGCGCTCACCGCCCAAGTGGCTGACTTTGTGAGTCGCTTGCGCAGCCGCCGTTTGCGCAAGCCTTCCAGCGCGCCCCCGGCATCGCCGAAAGTGTGGAGTGGGCCAAAGCCCTGGTGGCGCTGGACACCCTGGTGGTGGACCCGGAAGTGTGGCCGACACTGCGGGCATGTTGTTCAAGCAACGCGATGATGTGGCAGCCCTGACCGCCATTGGCGACCGACCTGTTGGCTCCAGCCGACGATTCCGGAAGACTGAGTCTGCAACTGGGTGACGCTCGGCCGGAAAACTCGGCCGACAACATCGCCGGCTTCGGCCGCACGCTGCGACGTGCGGGCGTGCGGGTCGACAGCGCACGCATTGCGCTGGCGGCCGACGCAGCGTTGACCGTCGGACTGGGCACCGAGCAGGATCTGAGTGCGGCGCTGGAGGCCGTGATGGTCAGCCGCGAGCAGGACCGGCATCATGTTCCGCGAATTGTTTGACGCCTATTTTCGCAACCCCAAGATCGCGCACAAGCTGCTCTCGCAATTGCTGCCCAGTGCCGAAGGCAAGGCCGAGCCCAGCAAGCGCCGTCCCCGGGTACGTGAGGCCCTGTCGCCGCAACACGCCTTCGGCCAAGCAGGCCAAGCCCAAGCCGGAAGACCAGAAGGTCGACTTCGACGCCGCCATGACGGCCAGCGACCTGGAGCGCTTGAAACACGCAGATTTCAACTGCCTTGTCGGGCCAGCGAATACCGGCTGGTGGAGCGACTGGCGCGCGATGTGCGCCTGCCCCTGCCGCACTTTGCGTCGCGCCGCACTCGGCCCGCTTCGGCTGGCAATCGCATTCACTGGCCGGGCGTGATGCACCAGGCTGCGCAAACGGGTGGCGAGATGCTGCGCCTGCCTCGCCTGCAACGACGTGCAGCAGCCGCTGCCCCTGTTGGTGCTGGTCGATGTGTCGGGCTCGATGGAGCGTTACGCCCGTCTGTTGCTGGCCTTTTTGCATGCCGCCACGCGCCGCCACCGCACGACGTGACGTGTTTGCCTTTGGCACCCATCTGACCGACCTGACACCGGCTTTCAAGCTGGCCGACACCGACGACATGCTGGCCCAGCCAGCGTGGCGATTGAAGACTTTGCAGGCGGCACACAACTGGGCGAATCCATCGCCACGTTGCGGCATCACCACGCCAAACGGCTGGTCGGGCGGCGCACCCTGGTGCTGGTGATCACGGACGGGCTGGACACCGGGGAGCCCGTCCGATCTGGCTGCCGAACTGGCCTGGCTGCGTCGCCGTTGCCGCCGCCTTTTGTGGCTCAACCCCTTGCTGCGTTTTGACGGCTATGCACCCGTCGCACGCGGGGCCGCTGTGCTCAACAGTTACGCCCACGGCATGGTGGCAGTCCACAATGTCGCCAAGCTGGAAGACCTGGCCAGCAGCCTGGCCGCGCTGATGAACAAAAGCCGCTGAACAAAGCTTTCAACCCTTATCAAAATACCTTTCAATCAAGGAACCCAACATGGACATGCAAGGCAACCGCCAACTGGCAATCACCCAACAACAGGCCTGGGACGCACTCAACGATCCGGCCGTTCTCAAGGCCTGCATTCCCGGCTGCGACAAGATGGAGCCCACGGGCGAGAACCAGTACGCCATTGGCATGGCCTTGAAAATTGGCCCGGTCTCTGCCAAGTTTGGCGGCAAGATTGTGCTGAGCGACATCGTGCCGCCCGCGTCTTACAAAATCACCTTTGAGGGGCAGGGCGGTGCCGCCGGGTTTGGCAAGGGCAACTCGGCCGTCACGCTGGTGGCCAGTGACGCTGGGTGCGAGTTGAATTACACCGTGCACGCCACAGTGGGCGGCAAGATCGCCCAACTGGGGCAACGGCTGGTGGATGGGGCCGCCAAGTCCATGGCGGAAGACTTTTTCAAGCGGTTTGACGACGCCATGCAAGTGGCTCATCCCGAGGCCTACGCTATCAAGGAGGTAGCAAACAATGCAGAAGAAACGGGGACTTCAGGCGCAAATGGTGATGAAAAGTCGGGCGGAGTACCGGTGTGGGCTTGGGTGGCGGGCGCCGTCGCGCTGGCGGTGGGTGTGTGGATCATGCGGACCTATGGGTAACTGGGGTAGTGGGAGATAGAGGGGTAGTGCGCCGGGAGCGTGGGCGGCAAAGCGTTCTGCTCCGTGTCCCCCGCCCGCTGCGCGTGCTCCTCCTTGACCTGCGCAAAACGCCTTACCGCCCACGCTCTTAGAGGACTAATGGAATCGACAGGATACGCAATATGGAAAATCTGGATGTGATGGTTTTACGTACCTTGTGCCAATGGCGCAAGGCAGGCAAGCGGGCTTTACTGGCAACGGTGGTTCGCACTTGGGGTTCCAGCCCCCGGCCCGTGGGCTCCATCATGGCGCTGTGCGAAGACGGCGCTGTAGTGGGCTCGGTGTCGGGGGGGTGCATTGAAGATGACCTGATTTACCGGCACACGCAGGCCTACAAACATGCGTCGTCGCCCGCGGCTGATCAAACCGGAATGCCCAGCGGCGCGCCGGGTTTTGTCAAATACGGCATCACGGCGGACGAAGCGCATCGCTTTGGGCTGCCCTGCGGCGGCACGCTGGAATTGCTGCTGGAGTACGACCCGGATGCCGCCAGCCTGGCGCAATTGGTCGCGGATCTGGAGCGTGGACAACTGGTGCAGCGCACGGTTCGCTTGAGCGATGGCGCCGTCACCCTCAAAGCGAGCGCGACACCCGAAACCTTGAGCGTGTCGGACACAGAACTCATCAACACCTTTGGCCCCGAGTACCGCATGCTGCTCATCGGCGCGGGGCAACTCACCGAATACCTGGCCACCATGGCCCTGTTCAGCGGCTTTGCCGTCACGGTGTGTGACCCGCGCGAAGAGTACCGGGGGGCCTGGTCAGTGCCCGGTGTGAACGTGGTCAGCGACATGCCGGACGATGTGGTCACCGCCTTCAAAGCAGACCGGCGCTCTTGCGTCGTGGCGCTCACCCATGACCCCAAACTGGATGACCTGGCGCTTCTGGAGGCTCTCAAAACCGAAGCCTTCTACGTCGGCGCCATTGGCAGCCGCCGCAACAACGAGGCGCGCAAAGAGCGAATGATCGAACACTTTGAGCAAACGGCCATGTCGCTGTCAAGCTTGCGCGGCCCCATCGGTATTTACATTGGCAGCAAGACCCCGCCCGAGATCGCCGTGAGCGTGATGGCTGAAATTCTGGCGGTTAAAAATGGCGTGACCTTGCCGCGCGACATGGACGTGGCCCACGCCAAAAATGAGCGGGCCGTCTCGGCCAATGACCCGGGCGATCTGGTGTGTGGCGTGCCGCGCCGGGCGAGGTAAATCGCTTGGCCTAAAAGGTTTCCCAATCGTCATTTCCACCCAGCTTGGCCTTGGTGCTGGCAGCCGCCGGGGCTGGTTTGGGCGGTCTCACAGGGGCCGCCAATGCGGGGCGTTTGGGTACGGCTCTGGCGGTGAGGGCAGGGCGGTGGTGGACGGGTGCGGGCGTGGACGAAGTTGTTGGCGCAAAGCTCGCCCCTGGTCCGGACAACTTGAACACTGCCACCGTCTGCACCAGTTCCTGAGCCTGCGACTTCAGGCTGCCCGCTGCGGCGGCGATTTCTTCCACCAATGCCGCGTTTTGCTGGGTGACCTGGTCCATCTGGCTGACGGCTTCGCCCACTTGCGACACGCCCAGGCTTTGCTCCTTGCTGGCAGCGCTGATCTCTCCCATGATCTCGGTCACACGGGTGATGCTGCTGACAATTTCGGCCATGGTGGAACCCGCCTGGTCGACCAGTGTGCTGCCGTGTTCCACCCGCTCCACGCTGGCGTTGATAAGCGACTTGATCTCCTTGGCGGCCTCGGCCGATCGCCCGGCCAGGGAGCGCACCTCACTGGCCACCACTGCAAATCCCCGGCCTTGCTCACCCGCGCGGGCTGCTTCCACAGCCGCATTCAGCGCCAGAATATTGGTCTGAAACGCAATGCCATCAATCACGCTGATGATGTCCGAAATTTTGCGAGACGACTCGTTGATGCCGCGCATGGTGTCAACAACCTGCGCCACCACCTCGCCGCCAAATACGGCAACGCTTGACGCTTTGAGTGCCAGCTGATTGGCCTGGGCGGCGCTGTCTGCGTTTTGCTGCACGGTGGAGTTGAGTTGCTCCATGGACGCCGCCGTTTGCTGCAAGGCACTGGCTTGTGCCTCGGTGCGGGATGACAGGTCCTGATTGCCCTGGGCAATTTCTGCACTGGCCATGGCCAGCTTTTCAGAGCCCTGGCGAACCCGCACGACCACCTGGGTCAGGCTGTCCTGCATGGCACTCAATTTGGACATCAGGCTGTAGGTGTCGCCAGGCTTGATATTGATGTTGCCACTCAGGTCACCGGTTCCCACGTTGTGCGCCACTTTGGCGGCATCAGAAGGCTCTGCCCCCAACTGGCGACCAATGGTGCGAATCTGGAAAAAGTTGTAGGTCCCCGAGATCACCATGCCCACTACAAAAATGATCAGGGTGATGCGGTTGATCAATTCGTAGCGGGAATCCGCCGCCTGGTATTCCTCCTGAACGCCGTCCACCTGCATTTGAATCAAGGCTTCAATGTCTTTTTTAAACTCCGGGTACAGGGTGCGAATTTTTTCTTCCACCACAACCTGAGCGGCGCCGACGTCAAGGCCCCGCAATGCAGCAATCGCAGGGCGTAGCCCTTCCTGCACAAAGCGTTGTCGCTTCGCGGCTGCGGTCTTGACCAGTTCAGCTTCACGCGCGGACATCTGGCGGCTGGCATAGGCATCCCAGATTTTGGTGATGGCTGCCACATTGGCGTCAATCACAGCCGCGTTGGCTTCGATCACTTCAGGGGTCGGGGTGCCAATCGCAACGGCCACCGCCAGACGGTTGGCCAGCACCATGTTTTCAATCTGCCCCAACTGGCTGATGGGAACCGTGCGGTCTTCGTAGACGGATTTGAGTGCTAGGCTGCCCGCACGCATGCCGTAAATGCCCAGCGCAGCAACCACGACCAACAGCGCGGACATAAAGCCGCCCATCAACAGAAAGCGGGTGGAGATTTTCAGTTTGTTCATGTTTTCTTCCTCTTGGTCATGAACACAACTTTAGGGGCCTTTGCCCCCCAGGGACATCAGGTCAAAACCTGAAGCGCCGGTGTAAAACACCTTAGACGACCGCGGCCCCCGGTGATTTTTACGGTGAAATCACAGATCGTTTGATTTGGATCAAATCAGGTGTCCGGTGAAATCAACCCGGCGCGAACGGCGTATCGCACCAAACCGGCCACCTCATGAATGTCCAGCAGCTTCATCAGCTGGCTGCGGTGCGATTCCACGGTCTTCACCGCCACGTCCAGGCGGCGCGCCACCTCTTTGGAGCTCAGGCCCTCAGCCACGAGTTGCAGCACCTCACGCTGACGGGGTGTGAGCTGTGCCCCGGGCACATCGTCACTGCGCAGGCGTTGCACGTAATCGGTGACTACACCGCGCGATACCGCCGGACTCAAGTAGGTTTCGCCGCGCAGCACCGCCGCAATCGCCAGCTCGAGCTCCATGGGCGCGGCATCCTTGAGCAAATAGGCCACTGCCCCATGGCGCAAGGCCTGGCGCACATACTCTTCGTTCTGGTGCATGGACAGAATCATCACCCGCACATCAGGACAGGTGCGTGTGATGCGCGCCGTGGATTCCAGGCCGTTCAGGCCGGGCATGGCGATGTCCATCAGAATGAGCTCTGGCTTGAGCGCTTCCGCCATCTGCACCACGGTCAGGCCATCGTTGGCTTCACCCACCACCTCGACCAGGGGGATGGATTCGAGCAACTTGCGCAATCCGGCACGCACCAGCGTGTGGTCGTCGGCCAGCAAGACTCGGGTCTGGGTCATCGTTGTTCCTCTCTGGTACGCAAAGGGCAGCGCATGGAAACTTTGCAGCCCAGCCCCGGTTGAGACTCGATTTTAAGGTGGCCGCCCACCAGCTTGGCGCGCTCCTGCATGCCCAGCACACCAATGCTGCCGCCAGCCTTGGCGCGCTCACGCATGGCGTTCACGTCAAAGCCCTGGCCATCATCGGTAACGTTGAGCACCAGTTGCCCTTCTTCCTGGTACATGGCGATGTCCACCTGTGTGGCTTTGGCGTAGCGTGAGACGTTGGTCAATGTTTCCTGGACGATGCGATAGCAGGCGGTCTCAATCTCGGGGGCCAGGCGCAACTCCATCCGCTCTGCGTGAAACTTCACACTGAAACCTCCGCGGTCCGAGGTCTGTTTGGCGATCCACTGCAGCGCAGCGGCCAGCCCCAGGTCGTCCAGCATGGAAGGACGCAGTGCCAGCGCCAACCGACGGACCTGTTGAAGGGCATCGTCAACGATGCGGATGTTTTCCACATTGGTTTGCGTGGGCGATTGGTCCTTGAAGCGCGCGTGGGCCTGCAGGTTGATCTTGATGGCGGTGAGGGATTGCCCCAGCTCATCGTGCAGCTCAATGGCCAGGCGCCTGCGTTCAGCCTCCTGCGCATCGAGAACCCGCCTGGACACGGCGCGCAATTCGTCGGCAGTTTCACGAAGCGCGGCTTCAATTCGGGTTCGCTCGGTGATATCGCTGACCAGGCCAATGTAAGTGGTCTTGCCCGACATCGACATTTGTGACACCGCCAGACTCAGCGGGAACACACTGCCATCCTTGCGCTGCCCCTCCAGTTGACACTTGTGGCCAATGACCTTCGCATTCCCGGTGCGTGCGTAGTCCTTGAGGTAGTCGTCATGCTGCGCCTTGTGCGGAGATGGCATCAGGAGGCGGACATTTTGCCCGATGGCTTCGGCGACGGTGTAACCAAATATGGTCACCGCTGCGGCATTGAAGGATTGAATCGTACCCCTTGCATTGATGGTGATCACGGCATCCACCACATTGTCCAAAATGGCCTGGGTGTGCACATGGGCGTCGCGCAATTTGGTCTCTGCGCCATGTTTGTACAGGGCCATCTCGATCACGGTGCGCAGTTCCCGCTCTGAAAACGGCTTCAGAATATAGCCAAAGGGCTCGGTCAACATGGCACGCGAGATGACGTCGTCAGCTGCGAAGGCGGTCAAAAACACCACGGGCAAATTCAGGTCATTGCGTATGGCCTGGGCTGCGGCAATACCGTCCATAGCGCCACCCAACTGAATGTCCATCAGCACCAGTTGAGGGCGGGTCTGATGGGCCAGGGTGATGGCCTCTTCGCCGGTGGAGGCGTGTCCAACGGGGTGATAGCCCAAATCTACCAATTGCTGCTGAATATCGCGGGCGACGATGATTTCGTCTTCGACGATCAGAATGCGGGGCTTGTCAGCGGTGGATGTCATCAATGGGGCGATTCAGACAAAACCCCAGTTTATGCGCACAATGGTCAATGCAATTCGGCGGGCTGGGACTTTTGTACCTCGCCCGGAAATACCACCTCAAACGTGGCCCCGGGACCCACGTCCAATTGCCCGCCCATTTGCCGGGCCAGGTCGGACACCAGATGCAAACCCAGCGAGGTGCTGCGTCGGGCGTCAAAGTCATCGGGCAGGCCCACCCCGGTGTCGCTGACCCGCAGTCGAATCAGCCCACTGTTCGGTACGTGTTTCAGTTCGATTCGAACCTCGCCGGCCTGGCCGCCTTCAAACCCGTGTTTGAAACAGTTGGAGATCAACTCATTGACCAGCAAGCCGCAGGGCGTGGCCAAGTCCATGTTGACACTGATGGGGTCGACGTCCAGCACCAGGCGAATGTGGGTGCTGGATGACGCCATGGCGCGGAATGCCTGGGTGGCCAGGTTTTTCAGGTAGCTGCCCAGGTCTACCGTGGCGAAGATGCCGGTTCGGTACAGTGACTCATGCAACAGCGCCATGGATCGCACCCGGCCCTGCATCTCGGTCAGCACTGCCTTGGTATCGGGCTGGGCGCTGCGCCCGGCCTCCAGTCGCAACAGGCTGCTGACCACCTGCAAGTTGTTTTTGACGCGGTGGTGCACCTCATGGAGCAGTGCGATCTTTTCGTCCAGCGAGTTTTTAAGGGCATCTTGCGCCAGCTTGCGTTCGGTAATGTCCGTGTAGGTGCCCACCACCCGCAGGGCCTTGCCACTGGCACTGCGCTCCACCCCAATACCCCGCGCCAAAATCCACTTGTAACTGCCGTTTTTGCAACGCACGCGGAGTTCGTTCCGGTAGATCGTGATTTGCCCACGTGCCAAGGCATCGAGTTCTGAACTGGTATGGGCTACCTCATCGGGGTGCACGAGGGCCAGCCATTCCTGCGTCGACGGTCCAATTTCACCGGGCCGATAGCCGAACATCTCACTGCAACGCTCGCTGCTGAACACTGTTTTGGAAGGCACGTTCCAGTCCCAGACGCCGTCACCGGCACCTTCCAGCGCAAAACGCCAGCGGCGTTCACTGTCGCCCAGCGCCCCTTCGGCTTTGAATCGCAAGCTGATGTCCCGCGCGAGATAGAGGCTCAAGACGGTGGTCACGATGGCCCCCATTGCCCACAGGATGACCACGATGGTGGCCATCTTGCGCCATTGCGTCAGGATAGTGTCGTGCGTCATTCCAACCACGACCACGGCCTCGAACTGGCTCAGCTTCCGGTAGGCAAAGTGGCGGTGCACCCCGTCCAGCGGGCTGGGGTTGTCAAAACTGCCCTCCTGGCGCTGGTGCGGCGGAAGCTGGAAGTAAGGCAGGTTGGGAAAGGACTTGCCCATGCCCTCTTCGTACGCCGGGCTGCGAAACATCAGCACCGAGTCAGATTTGAAAAGACTCACCGAACCCTGATCGCCCAGATTCAGTTGTGCCCACAAGGTTTCAAAATAGCCCGGCACCAGGGCTGCCACCACAACGCCACCAAACGAACCGTCTTTATTGAACAGAGGGCGTGAAACGGTAATAACCCAATTCTTGTTGAACCGGCTTCTCACCGGTGTACCCAGATACACCCGGGTTTCGGGTTGCGATTCAAAAATCCTGAAATAGTCTCTGTCAGACAAGTTGGCACCGATGTTGCCTTCGTCCGAGTCAAACTTGATGCGGCCTTTGCCATCCAGCACCCACATGGCCCGCACGTAAGGCATTTCATCGGCCTTTTTCTTCAACATCTCGTGGGCCGACGCTTCAGTCAATGTGTTGCCTGCTTGCATGTGTTGCATGTCGGCCTCTGCCAATTGCAGGTGCAAGTCCACGTTTTGCAGGGTTCGATCGGCCTCTTCCTGGACGATTCGTGAATACGACTGGATCAATGAATCACCGGCGACATGGGCCTGGCCATTGGCGTAATTCAGCGCAATGGCTACGGCAAGGCCGGAGATGGCAATCAGCGCTGCTGCCAGCCAGAGCAATCGACGGGCGAATTTATGCAAGGGTTGAGCGAAAGCAATGCTCATAAATATATAGCAGACTATTTAATATTGACGGGGACTTCAAGGCATTTTTTCTGTCAATCTAGCCCAGATCGGCGGCGGCGACGGGGCGCCCGAAGAAGTAACCCTGAAACGCATCACACCCCATGCCTGTCAGAAAGTCAAACTGCCCTCGTGTTTCCACGCCTTCCGCAATCACCTTCAAGCCCAGGCTGTGCCCCAGCGAGACGATGGTGCTGGCAATCACTGCATCGTTGGAGTCGGTCAGCAGGTCTCGCACAAACGACTGGTCGATTTTGAGTTGCGCCAGCGGCAGACGCTTGAGGTAACTCAATGAGGAATACCCCGTGCCAAAGTCGTCCAGCGAGAAGCGCACACCCAGTGCCCGCAGCGCGTGCATTTTGGTGACGATTTCTTCCACGTTGCCAACCAGCATGCTCTCGGTCAGTTCGAGCTTGAGCAAGTCGGGTTTGGCACCTGATTTGTTCAACGCCAGTGCCACCTGGTCTACAAAATTGGCCTGGGAAAACTGGAGTGCACTCACATTCACGGCGACGCTCCAGGCCGCCGTCCTTGCTTCTTGAGCCCACTGAACCAATTGGGCACAGGCGGTTTCCATCACCCACTGGCCCAGCGGCAGAATGACGCCGGTGGCTTCGGCCAGGGGTATGAACTTGCCCGGTGGCACCATGCCCTGGGTAGGGTGATTCCATCGCACCAGTGCTTCGACACCGGTAATCCCGGCATGGGGGTCGACCTGAATTTGGTAGTGCAACATGAACTCATTGCGCGCCAGGCCCTGGTTCAGCGCTTCTTCCATGTCGCTACGGGCCATGGCGGCCGCCTGCATGGCGGGGTCAAAAAAGCAGGCCTTGTTTCGTCCGGACGCTTTGGCCTGGTACATGCCTGCATCGGCCTGCTTGAGCAGACCTTCCAGGTTGTCGGCTTCCTGCAGAAACATCACGATGCCAATGCTGGGTGTGCAGCGGTAGGCTTTGCCTTGCAGGCTGTAGGGCTGGCCCAGCGAGGACAGCACCAGGTTGGCAATGGACTCTGCGCGGGCCGCAGCCTCATGTTCCTGGGTGCCAATCGACTCCAGCACCAGCACGAATTCGTCGCCACCCACACGGGCCACGATATCGCCTTCGCGCACGCTGGATTGCAGCCGACGTGCCACCTGCTGAAGCAACTGGTCCCCCATTTCATGACCCAGGGTGTCGTTGATGCCTTTGAAGTGGTCCAGGTTGAGAAACATCACCGCGCCGCGCTGCCCGGTGCGAATGGATGTCAGCATGGCATGGCGCAGGTGATCCATCAGCAGGCGCCGGTTGGGCAGCAGTGTGAGCGGGTCGTAGAAGGCCAGCCGGCGGATTTCCTCTTCGTCACGACGGCGTTGCGTGATGTCCAGCACCACACCAATGAACGAAATGCGTCCATTGAGTTCCACTTTTGTGACAGACAGCGTCATGGGGAACACACTGCCGTCCTTGCGCTGCCCCTCCAGTTCGCGGGGCTTGCCAATGATGCGGGCCTCACCGGTGCGGCGGTAAAAGGACAGATAGCTGTCGTGCCGGCTCTTGTGCGGCTGGGGCATCAGCATTGACACATTGCAGCCAATGGCCTCGCTGGCCGGGTAGCCAAACATGACACTGGCCGCCAGATTGAAGGACTCCATGAAACCGGCTTCATTGATGGTGATGACGGCATTCACCACATTGTCCAGAATGGCCTGCGTGTGCAGGTGTGCAGCATGCAGTGCCAACGCGGTCTTTCGAAGACTGGCATCCGCTTGGTGCTTGTGCAGGGCCATTTCAATCACCGTTCGCATTTCGCGCTCGGAAAATGGTTTGAGGATGTAGCCGTAGGGCTCGGTCAACTTGGCGCGGGCCAGGATGTCGTCTGCCGCAAAGGCGGTGACAAACACCACCGGCAGGGAGAACTGGGAGTGAATGGTCTGCGCAGCGCTGATGCCGTCCATGCTGCCGGTCAACTGAATGTCCATCAGAATCAGGTCGGGCTTCAGGGCGCGCGCCAACTCAATGGCTTCGTCGCCTCGCGTGGCGTGACCCACTGGCGTGTAACCCATGTCACGCAACTGCATGTCGATGTCCATGGCAATCAGGGCCTCGTCTTCCACAATCAGGATGCGGGCACTGTGCGAATTGGGGGGGAGTGTTGTATTCATGGTTGCCATTTCATTGCGCCATACCGTCGGGTTGGAGGATGGGTGGAGCGGGTGTGAAGCACATTTCAAACGTCTGTCCGGGCCCCTTGATGATGTCACCGCCCAGCTGGCGGGCCAAATCCGCTACCAGCTTCAGGCCCATGGATTGGCTCTTGCGGGCATCAAAATCAGCGGGCAAACCAACGCCAGAGTCGCTGACCGTGAGGCGGGCCGGATGCCCTTCAAATGCCGCATGCAAAGCCACGCGGACTTCGCCCCTGTGCCCCTGGGGGAAGCCATGTTTGAAGGCGTTGGACATCAGTTCATTGAGCAGCAGTCCAACGGGCGTGGCCTGGTCCAGACTGACCTGCACTGCGTCCAGCTCGAGTACCAGCTTCACGTCCCCGCCCGGCGGCGCGAGAGAGCGAACAGCCTGCGTGGCCAGGTTGCGCAGGTAGGCCCCCAGTTCCACCGTGGCAAACGTGCCCTTTCGGTACAGGGATTCGTGCAACAACGCCATGGCACGGATCCGTCCCTGCATGTCGCCCAACATGATCTTGGTTTCGGGCTGATTGCTGCGGCCTGCTTCCAGGCGCAGCAGGCTGGTGACGATTTGCAGATTGTTTTTAACGCGGTGATGGACTTCCCGCAGCAAGGCCTCTTTCTCATGCAAAGACGTTTGCAGCGCCAGCTCTGCTTTTTTGCGTTCGGTGATGTCCTGGTCGACGCCCCAGATGCGAATCAGGCGACCCTGGTCGTCCGTGGTGGAGGAACCCCGCGAGGCGATGTATTTCAGCTCGCCCGTGTCTTTGGTGTGAATCCGGAACTCCAGGCTGTAGTCATTCACGCGGTCTTTGGATTTGGAAATTTCTTCCGCGAGAAGTTCCTCATCATCCGGATGGATGGTTTCCCGCCAGGCGTCAAAGGCCGGTACGCCGTCGGCCTTGTTGCGGCCATAGATTCTGAAAAGCCCGTCCGACCACGTGGATGCATTGCCCACCAAATCCCATTCCCAGTTTCCGATTTTGGCCAGCGCTTCAGCCCGACCCACGCGGTCCATCCTGTGGTTCAAAGCGTCGGAAGTCATTGGCGGGCTCACGGGGTCAAACCCTTGGGTTGATGGATGGGCGGCGCTGGTGAAAACTTCAACTCGAAATGCGTGCCTGGCCCAATGACAAGTTCGCCCCCCAACTGGCGGGCCAGGTCGTTCACCAGATGCAGGCCCAGTGACTGGCCACGCCGGGTTTCAAAGTCGGCCGGAAATCCCACACCGGTGTCGCTGACCGTAAGACGCGCCGGTTGCCCGTCGGCCGCTGAATGCAGACCCACGCTCACTTCACCGCCATGTCCCTGGGGGAAGCCATGTTTGAAGGAGTTTGACATCAACTCATTCAATAGCAAGCCAAAGGGCGTGGCCTGGTCCATGCTGACCTGCACGGCATCCAGGTTCAGCACCAGCTTGACGTCCCCACTTTGTGGTGCCATGGACCGGAAAGCCTGTGTGGCGAGGTTCCTGAGGTAAGCGCCAAGCTCCACAGTGGCAAAGGTGCCGGTTCGGTACAAGGATTCGTGCAGCAATGCCATGGCCCTGATGCGCCCCTGCATGTCGCCCAGCACGTTTTTGGTGTCAGGCTGGGTGCTGCGCCCGGCTTCCAGGCGCAACAGGCTGGTGATGATTTGCAGGTTGTTTTTAACGCGGTGGTGCACCTCATTGAGCAAGGCCAGTTTCTCCGCTAAGGACGATTGCAGGTCCTGCTGCTCAAGCTTGCGTTCGGTAATGTCCCACATGAAGCCGTTCCAAAGGGTTGAGCCACCCGGTTCCCGCTCGGGGATTGAGTTGCCCTGGATCCAGCGCACCCGGCCGTCGGGCAGGCAAATGCGGAACTCTTCCTTCCAGGGGGTCAGATCGTGAGCCGATTGGTGACCCGCCAGACGGACCCGGTCACGGTCGTCCGGATGAACGTTGCCACTGATGTCTGAAGAGTCTTCCCGTACGTCTTCCGGGGTCGTGTTGAAGATGTCCCTGATGGCATCACTGGCAAAGGGGTAGCAGGTACTTCCATCCACTCGCAGCCTGAATTGATACACCATGCCCGGCAGACGGCTTGCCATCTTTTGCAGCCGATTCAATGCCTCCTGCTGAACGGCCTTGGCTTGCTTGTCAGCCGAAATATCGCGGCCTACGCCCTGGTACCCGGTGAATTGGCCCTGTGCGTCAAAAAGGGGAATGCCGCTGACGGAAATCCAGTGGGAGCGTCCTTGTCGGTCGGGCAAGCGCAACTCAAGCTCATGAAACGGCAGGCCGGCGGCCACCACATTGCGGTGGGCGGTCCAATCGGCCTCGGTCATGTTTTGCGCCGGCAGATCCCAAAGACGCCGGCCCAGATACTGGGCCACGGACATGCCGGAGCGGGCAGATGTATCGCCACTCATTTCCACAAAGCAAAGCCGGCTGTCTTGTTGCCAGTACCAGTCGGACGACAACTCGGTGAGCTTGCGAAAACGCTCTTCGCTTTGCCGCAGGGCGTCCTGCATTTGAGCTTGCGGCGTCGATGACGGCAGCGTGTGCCGTTTGGGGGTTAGCATCATTTGCTCCTGAAACAATAGCTAACTATGTATATGCGACGGGGACTTGAGGCATATTTTGTGCTTCAACCCGGCCCAGACTGACACCACACGCCTGGTTTCGCCCCTGTGACTTGGCCAGGTACAACTGCGCATCGGCGCCACGCAGCAGTTCTTCGGCGGTGACCTCGCACCGGCCTGGGATACTGCCAACGCCCAGGCTGGCGGTGACCACCGCGGCAACCGATGAATCTGCATGGACCATGTGCTGGTCAAACAAGGTGTGACCCAGCAGACGAGCCAGGTGCATGCCGCCCTCCAATGGGGTCTGTGGCAGCAGGCACACAAACTCCTCACCGCCATAACGCGCAATCAGGTCCCCAGGCCGCTGCAAACCCGCTTTGAGTGTGGAAGCCACCCGGCGCAGACACTCGTCACCCGCTTGATGGCCATAGCAGTCGTTGTAGCGCTTGAAGAAATCGATGTCGATCAGGATCACACTCAGGGCGGTGTCATTGCGCTGGGCACGACCCCATTCGTCGGCCAAGCGCTCGTCAAAGTAGCGGCGTTTGCACACGCCAGTCAGACCGTCGGTGTAGACCCACTGGCGCAGCAGGTCCGACTGGGCCTTCAGCGTCAGGTGGGTTTTGACGCGGGCGCGCACCACCTTGGGGTTGATGGGCTTGGAAATGAAATCAACAGCGCCCACGTCCAGGCCCTGGGTCTCGGCGCTTTCATCGCTGTGAGCCGTCACAAAAATCACCGGAATATCGCGCGTGGCGACATCCGCTTTCAGCCGGCGGCATACCTCGTAGCCGTCCATGCCGGGCATCTCAATATCCAGCAATACAAGGTCGGGATGTTTGCTGGCACACAGGGCCAGTGCCTGTTCCCCCGTGGTGGCGATGAACACCTGATGGTCTGCCGCAAAGGCCTGGTACAACACCTGAATGTTGGTGGGCTGATCGTCCACCATCAACAAACGGGGTCTGACCAGCGGTGCGCTGAAGGACTCTGGCAACAGGGGCGTGGCAACCGGTGTGGTGGTCATGGTGAGGGCGTCTCGGTCAGGGTGAGCAAGGTGCGGCAATGCGCCTGTGCCTGTTCAAAGTCCAGCGCGTCAATGGCCGCTTCAAGGGGTTCCAGCGTCAGGCTGGTTTGAGCCTGAATGGCGGCTCCAAATTGTCTTTTCAGGGAGGCCATGAGTTGTACGGCGTCCATGTCAAAGTTGCACAGTTTGTCGACCAGCGCCGTCAGCGACAGCGACAAAGAGGCGGAGTCCAGTGGCTTGGCAGTGTCTGCTGCGGCTGCGCTGGCGGTGCCCCCCGATTCAACGGGGGTGGTGTCCGATAGAGGCGCTTGCGTTGTTGAATCAGCCAGACGGGTTTGCATTGCGACTTGCAGGGCTATCAGGTTGGGGGTTGCCTGCGCGATGGCGACGCAAGTGCGCGCGACCACGGCGGGCAGCTCCGGGCTGGCGGCATGGGTGTCGGTCTGGCCCCGGCTTCGGACCTTATGGATGTGATTCTTGAGCAATGCTTCGCCTTCACCTGCAATGGTCGACAAAGCGCTGGCGCCCAAGGTTGCTGCCAGACCTTTCAGCGTGTGCAACAAGCGGATGGCTTGTGTCGCGTCCCGGGCCAATTGATGGGCTCGCAATTGCGCGGGCATGGCGTGCAAATCCGTCACAAATTGGCGCAAAGTCCGCTCATACAGGGCGTGGTTGTGCCCGAGCCGTTTGAGTGCTGTTTCAAGGTCCACTCCTGCGGCTTGAGCGGCCTGTTGCAGCGCTTCATTGGGTAGCGACGGGGTGGGTGACGAAGCAAGCTTTGGGTTTGCCTGGCTGGCAGCGCTGGTCAAATGAGGGTCTCCCGCGTCTGCCGTCGGGCGGTTTGCAGTGGGGCCCGGTCGGATCCACTCGGGCCGTGCCAGCCTCCGCAGCACCCCCACAAGGTGGTTGATGTCAAACGGCTTGCCCACGTGGCCATTCATTCCTGCGGCCATACAGGCATCGCGGTCAGAGTCCAGGGCATTGGCCGTCATGGCGACGATGGGCAGGTCTTTCAATCCCAGAACCTCCCGAATGTGATGGGTGGCCGTGAAGCCGTCCATGACCGGCATTTGAAGATCCATCAGCACCAGATCAAAGGGAGTGGGGGCCGCCTGGCGGGTTTCAATGGCCTCCACCGCTTGCTGACCGTCGCCCGCAACCTGCACCCAGGCACCTTCTAGTTGCAAAAGTTCGCAGGCGACTTGCTGGTTGTTGGGGTTGTCTTCGACCAGCAGCAAGCGCATGCCGGCAAGCCGTGGTTCGCCAGAGTGGGTGGCCGTGGAATATTCGACAGGGCGAGAATTCTGAGCATGGACTGTCACCTGATTCTTTGCTTGCGCGCCTGCGCCGTCAGCGTCAGATTGAAGTGCTTCTGCGTAGGGCAAGGTCACTGAAAAATAGAAACGGCTTCCCTGCCCCAGCACACTGCTGACTTGAAGGGTGCCACCCATCAGCGACACCAGGCGCTGACAGATGGCCACACCCAGACCGGTGCCGCCAAACCGGCGCGTGATGGACGCCTCGGCCTGCGTGAAGCCACCAAAAATCCGGGCCTGATTTTCAGGCGCTATGCCAATGCCGGCATCCTGAATGGCAAGGTCCAGGACAACGGTTCGTTCCGGATTTGTTGTCAGGGCGGCGACCTGGATGGATATCACCACATCACCCCGCGGGGTGAACTTGATGGCATTGCCACCCAGATTGATCAAAATTTGTTGCAGGCGCAAGGCATCGCCAACCAGAAATTTCGGAAGTGCCGGGTCAATTTCGTAGTGAACCGTGACGGGCTTGACCCCCAGATTGGTGGCCAGAATCACTTGCAGGTCCTGCAAAAGCTGGCCACTGTCAAAGGGCTGGCAGTCCAGCACCAGCTTGCCAGCTTCAATTTTTGAGAAGTCAAGAATGTCGTTGATCAGGCCCAGCAAATGGCGTGTGGCCCCTTCGCCCTTGCTGGCGTAGTCGGCCTGTTGGGGCGTGAGCTGTGTTTTGCGCAGCAAGGTGAGCATGCCCAAAATCGCATTCATGGGGGTGCGAATCTCATGACTCATGTTGGCCAGAAACTGGCCTTTGGCGTTGGAGGCTTCTTGTGCAGCCTCTGTAGCGCGCATCAGATCCGTGATGTCGATCCGGAACCCCACAATGTGGCCATCGGGCAATTTGCGCTCCACGATGCGAAGGTAGCGCCCGTTGTCAAGCTTTTGAAGCTGCGTGGTGTTGCTGGATTTGTGGGCCAGCATTCGCTCTGCCACCCAGGCATCCACCCGCCCCACGGCTGCTGCATACTGGCCTCGTTCAGCGCCAAACCGAATGATGTGCTCAAAGGTGTTGCCCAGCACGATGGCTTCGGCGGAGCGGGCATACATCTCGGCGTATTTTTCGTTGAAAAGAACCAGCCTGTCCTGGGGGTCATAGACAACAAATGCTTCGTCGATGATGTCTATGGCGTTACGCAAAAGAAGTGAGGTCTTGCGTGCTTCGTCGCTGGCCAGCCGCCTCGCCGTCACATCCTGAAATGCGCCGACCAAACGCGCCGGTTTTCCGCTTTCGAACTCCACTATGCCCACTGCCCGCACCCAGATGGGGGTGCCGTCAAATTGAATGAATGGCAATTCCAGGTCCCAACTTTTGCCACTGAGCATGCCAGCTTCAACAGCGGCTTGAATGATGGGGCGCGCCTCGGGCGCATAGAAGTTGATGGCTTCGTCCATCACGGGGACGTAGTCAGGGGGCACGCCATGAATGCGGCGGGTTTCTTTGGACCAGAAAATGGCACCTGTGGCCAGGTCGATCTCCCAACCGCCCACGCTGGCCAAAGTGCCGGTGCGGTCCAGCAATAGCTCGCTCTTGTGGAGTTCATGCAGGATTTTTTCCTGGGCACGGATGGCCTTGCGACCCTCCAGTGCCCGGGCTGCAGCCACCGCCAATGATTTCAAAACCTCCCGCTGGTTGGCATTCAACTCACGCGGCAGCCGGTCAATCACACACAAGGTGCCGACGTGTGAGCCATCCGTGAGCACGACAGGTGCGCCCGCGTAAAACCTGGCATGGGGTTCCGCCATCACCAGGGGGTTGTCACTGAAACGCGGGTCTTGAGTGGCGTCAGGCACCTCCATCACCACATCGCCCAAAATGGCATGGGCGCAAAAGGAGATCGAACGGGGTGTCTCGCTGACGCCCGGCAGACCCTTGCTGGCTTTGAACCACTGGCGGTCCGAATCCACCAGGGTGATGAGCGAGTAGGGGACCCCACAAACCAGGGATGCGACATTGACCAGGGCATCAAATTCGGCCTCGGGCGCGCTGTCCAGCACGTCCAGGTCATGCAGTGCCTTGAGGCGTTCGGTCTCGTTGACGGGGAGCAGGGCGGCCGGCATTCAATGCGCCTCAGTGAGTTTGAGAAAGTCCTGGCAAAGATGCAGTGCCTGGTCGAAGTCCAGCGCATCAATGGCAGCCTGAAGTGCGTCCAGTTGCGGCACACCAGACGACGCTGACTCGTTTCGGTTCGCCATCGCACCGCCAAAGGTTTGCCGGATCTGGTTCATCTCCTGCACCGCGTCCATGTCAAAGTCGCTCAGCTTACCGCACAGAGAGTCCAACGCCCGGGCGAATGCCTCTGCATCAAGGGGTGATGAATCAGCCGGCGTCTCTGAAGCGGGCTGGCTGAGCGCCAAGGACTCAAGAAGTGCTTTGAGTGGTGGGGCGGCCAGTGCAATGGCCGTGTTGATGCGGTCCACCACGGCGGGCAGGCGCGAAAGGGCCGCGCTGTCGTTCAGTTCGGCTTCCCCTTGTCCTGCCAAAGCAGCCAAATTCTCGGCACCCAGTGTGGCCGCCAAGCCTTTCAGGGTGTGCAAAGAGCGCGTTACGACGGCCACGTCACCCGCCGACAGGCAGGCTGTCAACTGGGCCGGCATGGCGCCCAGATCGTCCAAAAACATACGCAAGGAGCGCTGGTACAAACCGACATTGTTTCCCAGGCGGTTGAGTGCGCCAGACAGGTTGACATCAGCGGCCCGTGCTGCCGCGCGGACGGCATCGTCCAGCGCAGTCAAGCCAAAAGACTGGCCAGCAGCAGGGGGAACGCCAATACGCTCGTCCTGGCGGTGCCACCTGGGTGGAATGAACTGCAGCAGCACTTTCACCAATGCGTCCAGCTCAAACGGCTTTCCGACGTGGCCATTCATGCCTGCGGCCAAACATGCATCGCGGTCAGAGTCCATGGCGTTGGCGGTCATGGCAATGATGGGCAAGTCCCTGAGGTTCAAAACCTCCCGAATGTGACGGCTGGCCGTCAAGCCATCCATCACCGGCATTTGCAGGTCCATCAAGACAGCATCAAATTCGGGCTCCTGAACGTTTTGTGACCCCATGGATTCAAGAGCGTCAATGGCTTCCTGGCCATTGTTGGCGATATGGATCAATGCTCCTTCAAGCTGCAACAATTCACACGCAATTTGCTGGTTGTTGGCGTTGTCTTCGACCAGCAGCAGTCGCAGCCCTTTCAGACGCTCCGCGCCAGGGGCCAAAGCGGCCCGAGAGGGCTCCGTTTGATGGCGCTGGCTGCGTGCATCACCCATTGAATCCATCAGCATGGACGCGGTGACCGGTTTGACCAGGAAGCCGTCCAGCATGGCCCGATCATCCTCGGTGCGCTCAGACAACATGTCTTTGGTGCTGGAGGTCACCATGACAAGCGCAGGTTCGGTACCGAAGAGGCCGATCGAACGGATGGCCCTGCAAGTCTGCCACCCGTCCATGCCAGGCATGTGCCAATCCAGAAAAATGGCTGTGTAACTTTCGCCTTGCCCGGCATGGTCATTCAGCAGGGCCAGGGCCGACTCGCCACTGTTGACCGCATCGACATCCCAACCCATGGACCGGCATAAGACCGACATGACCTCCAGTGCAGCCGCGTTGTCATCCACGACCAGCACTCTTGCAGGTTTGGCGTTGCCGGTGTCTTCGAGCAAGCGACGTGCCCCAAGGATTGGCGGCGCGTTGCCAGCATCGTTTTGGTAAGGCAAGTCGATCTCAAAGTAGAAGCGGCTACCTTGATCCACAGCACTTTTCAGTTGCAGCTTGCCACCCATCAGGCTGACAAGTCGCTGGCTGATGGCAACGCCCAGCCCAGTGCCACCAAATTTGCGCGTTGTAGAGGCTTCAGCCTGTGTAAACCCTGAAAAGATGCGCTCATGATTCTCGGGTGCAATGCCAATTCCACTGTCCTGCACGGCAAACTCCAGGGAGACCTTATGTTCCTCTTTGTTCACCACAGCGATGGACAGCACCACGGTGCCCGAAGGGGTGAATTTGATGGCATTGCCCGTCAGATTGACCAGCACCTGCTGCAGGCGCATGGCATCTCCGATCAGGTACCGTGGGGTTTGAGGGTCAATGTCAAACAGAACCTCCAGCTTCTTTGCCCCCAGGTAGGCTGAAACGATGACAGAGAGGTCTCGCAGAAGTTTGTCCAATTGAAACGGTTGAGGGTCCAACGTCATTTTGTTGGCTTCAATTTTCGAGAAATCCAGAATCTCATTGAGCAACCCAAGCAGCGCTCGGGCTGCACCTTCGGCCTTGGAGGCGTAGTCTTCCTGGCGGGCGGTCAAGCTGGTCTTCAACAGCAAGGCGAGCATGCCCAAAATGGCGTTCATGGGTGTGCGAATTTCGTGGCTCATGTTGGCCAAAAACTGGCTTTTGGATTTGCTGGCTTCCTGCGCCTCCTTGGTGGCATGAACGAGCGCGTCCGTGATGCGCTCGTTTTCAAGTTGAACCCGATGCCGCTTTGAAATGTCGGTGTAGGTGGTGATAAAACCGCCACCGGGCATGGGACCACCGCGAATTTCCAGGGCGGTGTCGTTCGGTCGTACTCTCTCAAACTGGTGTTTGACTGCGGGTGCGCGGGCACGATCCACAATGTTCCTGACAATGGTTTCTACATCGGTGGTGCCATATTCGCCGCGTCCTGCGTTGTATTGGATGATGTCATCAAACCGGCTCAGCGGCTCGCCATCCACGGTGTCAGGCAGCTCCAGCAAGCGGCGGAACTCCCTGTTGGAGGCCCGAAGATTCAGGTCGCTGTCAAAAACGCTCAGACCACACGGAAGGTTTTCCATCACGCTGTCAAGCATGGTCACATTGGCCCGCAACGACGCCTCTACCCGACGCAGCTCCAGCTCCGCCAACTTGTTGGCCGTGATGTCTATGCGAATGGAGACATATTTTTCAGCGATGCCATCGTCACCCATGTAGGACGCAATGAAAGTGTCAACCCAGTACAGGTGGCCGTCTCTGGCGCGATTGCACACCTGCCCACGCCAGGGTAGCCCCTTGGCAATGTCTTGCCACATTTCGATAAAAAATTCGGGTGGGTGAACACCTGAATTCACAACCCGGTGCGTTTTGCCAATTAAAAATTCGCGGGTGTAGCCACTGATGTTGCAAAAAGCGTCATTGACATCCGTAATCACCCCAGCGCGATTGGCCACTGAGACAATGGCGTGCAAATTCAAAGTGCCCAGAAGGACGTCGGCTTCCCGCTGGGCCAATTCCATACGGATTTGGGTTTGCCGCAAGGCGGTGATGTCAGTGCCAATTTCCATGAAGCCAACGATATTTCGGTTGGCATCAAATTGGGGCTGAATTTCAGTGTCAATCCAGTACTCTTGACCATCTTTGGCACGGTTCAAAATTTCGACGCGACATACATGGCCCTTGGCTTGGGCCTCACTCAGCTTTCTAATGCTGGCAGGGTTGCCATTCGGCGAGCCCACTAGCTCAGCAATCGTTTTTCCGACTGCTTCGTCCTGGCGATAGCCTGTCAACCGGGTAAAGCCTTCATTCACCCAAGTGATAACGCCTTGGAGGTCATAAAGAATCGCCGCGTTGGACGAATACTTGACCACCTTGGCCAACCTGTCCAGGTCCTCCGTCATGGCACTCGCCAATTTTTCAGCATTTCTTTTGCTGTTGGCTTGCGCCCGCACCAGTGCGAACAGCATGAGCGAAAGGAGTGTGCCACCTGCAAATATCAAAATTGGCGAGAAGCGATCAATCTGCGCCTCAAAACGGGCTGTACTGTTCATGCTGATCGTGAACTGCCGCCCTGGCAAGTTCAGGGCGTGGCGAGACGAAAATCGCCGCTTTTCATCTGCCAAATCGCCTGAATGTGCAGGCTTCTGCGTATGGCCGTCCGCGTCAAACATCAAGCCACCGTCAGGCGCTCCCAGGGCCGAGTCGAACACTTCAAAATCAAGGAGACCTGACTGGACGTCTGGAATATTGGCCAGCAACTCCTGAATCACAATGGGCGCATAAAGCCAGCCAGCCAGGGAAGAACGCCTGCTTGGGACATCTGTGAGCGTTTTGTTGTTGCGGTAAACGGGGACGAAGATCAAGACGCCCGGTGTTTTTTTATTGTCTTGCACCAATGTGATCGCCCCTGTAATGGCCGGCGTTCCGGAGTCCATGGCTTTTTCAGCCGCCGCGCGGCGGACCATTTCCGAGCCGAGGTCCAGACCTTGTGCCCCGACGTTCTGACCTGGTGGCTCTATCTGCCGGATGACGAACAAGTCGCTGTGTGACAGGTCGGCCAACTGATGCATTGCAAAATCAGGCGCGCCATCAGCTCGGGCAGCCACCAGATAGTCTTCAAGTTCCTCCTTTTGAACGCGTTCAATGTAGCCAAAACCGCGAACACCAGGAAACTCGACGGGTAAATTCCGCACACTGACGGCTTCTCGAAAGTTCTCCCGGGAATATGTGGCGTGGGTGGCGAGAACGCCCTTGAGTCCATTGAGCCCGTAGACCGGGCGCTTGAATCGCGTTTCCATTTCCAACGCAGTTCGTTCAGTCAACGATTGAAATTCGGATCGGGCTTTGTCCGAGATATTGGTGTAAGACCAAAGCGCTGCCAAGCCTGACATTGCCACACCTGATGTCAAAACCAGAGCGGACCAGGTTCCAGATGCCAGCCAGGATCGCGGAGGGATGCTCATTGCCGATATTTCGCCCTGTGAGTTGATTGGTGCATCCTGGTGCCGGGAGCAAGTTTGCCAAGATTGCCCAATGTAGGTCAATTGCGCCAGCCGGAAAATCCGGTCTATACCTGAGTTTCCCCCCGGAAAATACCTTAGGGAATTTCAGTTTTCGTCCAGGGCATTTTGCGAATTACACTGCCCGCCATCGCAACAAGGTTTACACAGCGCAGGAGTTTTCAATGACATCGCCCATCGACCCCCCTGCCTTTGCACCAGGATTGCCGACGGGCGCACTGGATTTGTCGGTGCTGGAAAAGATGGTGGGTGGAAACGCCGTGAAATTCAAGAAATTTGCACTTTTGTTCGTCAGTTCCATGACCGAAGTGATGGCGCAAATTGATGCTGCGGTGTCGTCGTCCGACCTGACTGCTTTGGCGGCCATGGGGCATCGGGCCAAGTCAACCGCCAGGAATGTGGGGGCGACAGGCCTGTCTGAACAATGCCTTCTTCTGGAAACAGCCGCGCAGGCGGGCGAAACGGCCAACGCCCTGGCAATCGCTCAGAGCATCAGGCCCATGTTTGCCGCCATTTGTACCGCCATCGATTTGCGCTTGGCAGACGCCTGATTCAGCGGGAAATTTTTGAAATCAAGCCGGACAGCGCGCTGCTGTCTACCGGTTTTTGCAAGGTACCCAACAGGTTGAAGCGCCGCAGTTGGGCGACCAAACTGGCGGAATGAACGACCTTGCTGTCTTGCCCTGACACAATGATCAAGGCGCCTTTGAAGCCACTTTGAGCGGCAGACGCCATGAACTGAAAGCCATCCATGCCTGGCATGTGCAGGTCGCACAACATCAGGTCAATCGAGGCGGCCGCGCGACCTTGTGATGCAGTCACCGCCTGCAGAGCTTTGTTGCCATTGTCTGCCAGCGTGATGTCGGTGATACCGAGTCCTTTGAGCGCATCAGCAATGAATTCCAGTTGAAAGGGATCGTCGTCAATGACCAAAACCTTGAGCGCGCTGCGGTTTTTGGGTGTGGCTGCGCTGATGCTTGCTGTGGAACTGGTGATGCTCATTTTTTTTCCTCCGAAATCAGAATACGGGTGCACGACCTATTGGTGCTTTTGGTCTTCCATAGTGTATGTCTTGCTGAATTCGCCCATCCATTCTTCAGCCGTTGGCAGGTCTTGAAGCGGGGTTGTTTTCAAAGTGTCCCTCATACGCTGCATGTCATCACTCGCCAAGCTCAGGATTTGGGAGACGCGGTCCTGGAATTGCATGGCCATCAACAGATTTTCAACCTCACGCCGCACGATGGTGCCGTGTTTTTGCATGCTGTCGGCTGAGGCCCCCATGGCGCGCACGTGGTTGAGGACATCCTCCACAATGCTGCCTGACAATGACACGGCCAAGCGGTCCTGTTGGTTGGCCTCTTCAGCCGAATTCATGGTTTGCGCCATGACGGCCGTCACTTCCTTGACACGGGTGGCAATGCGCTGCCCGGTTTCGGCAGAGCGCTGCGACAACTTGCGCACCTCGGCAGCCACCACAGCAAAGCCTCGGCCAGATTCACCCGCCCGGGCGGCTTCAATGGCGGCATTGATGGCCAACAAATTCGTTTGTGCGGCAATGCTGCCGACATCCGCGGCCATATCCTGCAAAGCCCTGGTTTCATTGGCCAAGTGGCGAATATTGGCCAGCATGGTGTCTTTGCCTTCTATCACAACGGTGAGTGACCCGACCACAGGTTGCAACTCGCGCTCGCACAGAGCCAGTAGGCTGATGGTCTCACTGCCTTCCTTGTTGCTGTTGGAACCTATGCCAGCCAGGTCAAACTGCTCCAGCACCTGGGAGAAACTGGTGGTGAGCTTCATCACGGCACTTTCGGTTTGTGATTTGACGGCCGACACGTGGTGTTGCCAGGCTGGCAATATGTCTTGCAACAGGTAGACCAGGGACTGGCCTGGTTGATCGTCTCCATCTCCCGCAAAACGCTGCTCATTGGCCGCCGTATTGGATTGCAAACGGGATACCAGCACCCAGACGGAGCCACCCGTGAGAACCCCAATGGCTGTCAGTGCCAGCCAAGCCAACCAGGAGGCGCTGAAAATTAAGGGCAGCGCGGCCAAAAGAACGGCACCGACAGGGACGAGCATCCAGAGCCACATTGAAGTGGCACCTGAAGCCTGTTGGCCGTTTGGCAAATAGCGATCATTTTGTGGGTTGTCTGACATGGTGTTACTCATATTTTTGAAGGGCTGACATCAACCCACCGAGGTGGGTTCAACGAATTCATCGGCTTTGCCCACGGGGTCAGTGGCGGGCAACCATTTCAGAAGGGTGGCATACAGCTCGGGTGGATCGACGGGCTTGGTGACAAAGTCGTTCATGCCGGCCGCAAAACAATTGCGTCTGTCCTCGGCAAAGGCATTGGCAGTGAGCGCCAAAATGGGCAAATGTTCCCAGCCTGGCAAGTTGCGAATATGTCGGGTTGCTTGCAGGCCGTCCATGATCGGCATTTGAACGTCCATGAGCACCAAGGCGTAGTGTCGCTCCGTTGCTTTTTTGACGGCCTCCTCGCCATTTTCTGCCGTGTCTACGTGCAGGCCAATGCCCTCAAAGAGCTCTGCCGCAATTTCCCGGTTGAACATGTCGTCGTCCACCACCAAAAAACGCGCTGTGCTGTGGAAATGGCGCAAATGCGCAATGGTGTCAGTTTCTGGCTCGATTGCCTCCGTGGGCATGATGCCCCTGCCACGTTGAAGGCGGCTTGTAAACCAAAACGTACTGCCTTGGCCTGGCTGGCTTTCGGCGTCGGCCTCGCCTCCCATCAGGCCAGCCAGGCGGCGCGTGATGGCCAGCCCCAAGCCAGTACCACCGTATTTGCGGGTGGTGGAGGCATCGGCCTGGGCAAAGGCCTGAAAAAGGCGAGCCTTTTTGTCGGGCGAAATGCCAATGCCGGTGTCTTGAACCTCGAATCGAATGAGCAGACCCTCCGCACTGTCTTCGAGCAGGCTGGCCCGCAAGGTGACAGTTCCTTTTTCCGTGAATTTGACGGCATTGCCCGCATAGTTGAGCAAGGCCTGGCGCAAGCGGGTCGGATCGCCGCAAAGCCACTGGGGGACACTGTCGCTGTCCACCTGAATGCTTAATCCTTTCGCACGAGCGTTCTGCCCAATCAGGGTCGCCACATTGTCCAGCACGGCGGACAAATGAAAGTCGGTGGATTCCAGTTCCATGCGGTCTGATTCGATTTTGGAAATGTCCAGAATGTCGTTGATGATCTCCATCAAATGTTGACCCGCACTGGCAATCTTTCCCAGTCGTTCCCCTTGGGCGGGTGTCACAGTATCTCGCTGCATGAGGTGTGCAAACCCCAGGATGGCATTCATGGGGGTACGGATCTCATGGCTCATGTTGGCCAGGAAGGCGCTCTTGGCCTTGTTGGCGGCATCGGCCTGCTCGCGGGCGGCAATCAACTCCGTGGTGCGCTGGTCCACCATGTCTTCCAGGTGATGACGGTATCGATCTAGCTCTAGACCTACACGCTTTCTTTCGGTGATATCTTCCTTGGCAGCAACGTAGTGAGAGATCCACCCGTTGGGCTGGCGCAAAGGCGAAATGATGGCGAATTCGATAAATTCCGTGCCGTCTTTGCGCTTGTTGTGAAATTGCCCGCGCCACGACTTGCCCAGGGTGAGGGCCTCCCACATGGATTCGTAAGTGGCGGGTGGGGTCTTGCCAGAGTGCAGCATGCTGGGGTTTTTGCCGAGTACCTCTGCAGAGCTGAAACCAGTGACTTCCACAAATGCATCGTTCACGTATTCAATGCGTGCTTCCAGATCGGTAATGACAACCATCCCCTGGCTCTGCTGTATGGCTTGCGAGAGCTTGCGCAACTGATCGGCCTGCAGCTTGAGGGTCAAATGGGTTTTGACACGGGCGCGCACAACCGCCAAATTGATGGGCTTGGAGATGAAGTCAACGGCGCCCAATGCAAAGCCATGGGCTTCCGCGGCTTCGTCGTGGTGGGCGGTGACAAAGATGATGGGAATGTCGCGGGTTGCGGGGTCAGCCTTGAGCTTTTCGCAAACGGCATAACCATCCATGTCCGGCATTTCAACGTCCAAAAGTACCAGGTCCGGCTGCTTGTTGAAGCACAGGTTGAGCGCCTGCTTTCCGCTGGTGGCGATGAAAACCTGGTGATCGCTGGAGAACGCCTGAAACAGGATTTGAATGTTGACGGTCTGATCATCCACCACCAACAATCGCGGCCGAACAGACGGGTCCGTCAGGGTATTGGTCATGCGCGCGAGTCAAATTGAAGAATGGCTCTGGCCATGCCTTCCAGCGGCAGGATGTCATCCACCGCTTGCAGCTTGATGGCTTCCTTGGGCATGCCGAAGACAACACAGGTCTCTTCATTCTGGGCGATAGTGCGTGCGCCGCCATCGTGAAGCACTTTCATGCCGCGCGCGCCATCATCACCCATACCGGTGAGGATAATGCCCAGAATGTCGCGTCCCGCACATTCAGACGCGGAGCGAAACAGCACGTCAACCGACGGCTTGTGACGATTGACGGGTGGGCCGTCAACCACGTTCATGTAGTACTGCCCAGCCGCTTTGCGCATTTGCATGTGGCGGCCGCCCGGTGCGATCAGCACCACGCCGCGCTCAAGGCGGTCACCATCTTTGGCTTCGCGCACGTTCATGGCGCAAATGCCGTTCAGCCGCTGTGCGTACATGGCCGTGAATTTTTCGGGCATGTGCTGGGTGATGGCGATGCCCGGCGCATCAGCCGGGAGGGCCATCAGCACCACCTCCAGAGCTTGTGTGCCTCCGGTAGAACTGCCGATCACCACCGGTTTGTTCATGGCGAATGCATGCACGCTGCCCAGGCCAGTGCGGGGGCCCACGGCGCGCGAAGCACTGCCGGCAGACGCATGGGCGGCCGGGTCTGCCGCGCCCAATCGCACACGGGGACGTGACTTGGCGGCGGTTTTGAGGGTTTGAATCATTTCGCGCCGGGACTCATCCAGAAATGCTTTGACCCCCAGTTTGGGTTTGGCAAGCACGGCGACGGCACCGGCGCTCAATGCCTCCAGCGCAATCTTGCTGCCCGTGGTGGACAACGTGGAGCAGATCACCGTGGGGATGGGTGTTCCTGCCATGATCTGGCGCAAAAAGGTAAGGCCGTCCATACCCGGCATTTCAATGTCCAGAAGCAACACATCCGGCGGGTTCTTGCGGATGGCATCCATGGCCAGTAGCGGGTTGGGGGCACTGCCGATCAACTCGATGTCTGCGTTGCCTGCAAGCATGTGGGCAAGCGCCTGCCGCACCACAGCCGAATCGTCTACTACAAAAACTTTGACTGTCATGGGTTCCTACCTGCTCTTAACGGTTCAGACACGACAGCTTCTGACGCGTCTGCCATCACCATCTCTACCACCGGCGCATCGATGCCGACTGTCCAGGCCACTTTTCGATAGCCAGAGCCTCCCACGTCGTGGTGCACCACCGTGATGTGGTGTTCAGCCAAAAACGCAAGCGCCCATTGTGCATTGGCATCACCGACATGGTGCTTGCTGAACAATTGGGGAAACATGTTCCCCCCGCCATAAACGTAGGCCTGACACATCCGGGGCGAAATGCCCAAGTGTTGCAGGCGGGCAAACAATTCCTGCATGGCGACACTGCCATAGGCCGTATTTCGGGTGTTGGCGGTGTTGGGCTTGCCCACGTGGACGATGTGGCACATGGCGCCCACGGTGCGTCTCGGGTCGGTGAGGATGATGCTTACACAGGATCCCAGCAGTGTTTTGAGATGGTCACCGACCAACCCGATAGCGATGTCACCTGGCATGAGTTCCGTGGTGGGTGAATAGGGAAGGGTGCTCATGCGGGCTTTCTGAATGCGCCGGGCTGCACGGTCTGCAGCGGGGTTTTGCATGGCACACGGCCTTCAGCCGTTCCGAGGAAAAACAGGCCTCCGGGTTTCAATGCTTCCAGAACGCGGTCAACCACTTCGGCCTTGGTATGGGTGTCAAAGTAGATCAGGACGTTGCGAAGAAAAATCACGTCAAACGGCCCCAAACCGTCAAACGGCTTGCACAGATTGAGCTGGCCAAATTGCACACGCTGGCGCAGCTTGTCGACCACCATGGATTGCCCCTCTGAGGGGCCATCCCCTTTGAGGCAATATCGACGGAGGCGTTCGGGCGATACAGCACGCAGGCGGTCTTGCGGGTAAACACCCTCTTTGGCACTGAGAAGCACCCGGTGGCTGATGTCCGTTGCCAAAATAGACCAGTCGGGTCCAATTTTCCCGGCGGTTTGCATGTCGGACAGCAGCATGGCGGTGCTGTAGGCTTCATCACCGAATGAGGAGGCCGCACTCCAGATGTTCAGGGGTGCCTTGCTTTTGCGCTCAGACAGTTCCTTTTCAAGCAGGTCATAGTGTTTGGGTTCGCGAAAAAAATAGGTCTCGTTGGTGGTGAGCAGGTCAACTGCCATTTGAAATTCGGCTGCTTCTGACTCGTCGTTCAACAGGGCGATGTAGTCCGCAAATCCTTCAAGACCCAGCTTCATGATTCGGGGCGCAAGGCGTGATTGAATGAGCGATTTTTTGGAGTCGTTGTAGGACAGTCCAACGGCGTCGTACATGATCTCGCCAATTTGCTTGAACTCACTGTCGCTGAAGGTAATGATTGCCATGGTGGTTGGGTGCGCAGCGCAGTGTGAAACTTAGTGGGTTACTTGGGGGTCAGTCAAAACGCTTCGGATCGTGGCGGCCAGTTCCCGCGGTGCAAACTTGGCAACATAAGCATCAGCACCCACAGCTTTGACGTGGTTTTCGTTGGTCGTGCCGGTGAGCGACGAGTGGATGACCACTGGGATCGCCTTGAAACGCGGGTCCTGCTTGATGAGGCGCGTCAGGGTGAATCCGTCCATCTCGGGCATTTCCAGATCTGTGAGCACGACGGCGACTTTGTCACCGGCCTTGCCGCCAGCGGCTACAGCCTCATCCGAGAGTGACTGCAAACGCTCCCACGCTTCTTTTCCGGTTTTTGTCATGATGTACTTGGCGCCCATGGCCTTGAGTCCAAGCTCAATCACTGAGCGAGCAACAGCCGAGTCATCCGCCACAAGAATGCTGGAGCCTGATGGCAGTTCCAGCAAAGGCCCCACCACCTCGCGGTTGATTTCTTCGGCGGTGACTGGCATGACGGTGCGCAAGATCTGTTCTACATCCAGTACCTGTGCCAGCCGTGTGTTGGCGGTTGCGCCGTCCAGGCGCGCAATGCCGGTGATGAGTGCTCCCGCATGGCTGTGTTCCGCGGGCAGGACCTGGTCCCACTCCAAACGAACAATTTCGCGAACATCTTCCACTGCAAAGGCTTGCACCGTTCGACCAAATTCAGTCACCATCAAAATACTCAGACCTTTGGTGGGATTGCAACCCAACACGGCAGGCAGGTTGATCACGGGAATAATCTGGCCGCGAATATTGGCCACGCCCATCAGGTGTGGATGGGCATTCGCGAGTTCGGTAATGGCTGGCATTACCAACACTTCACGAACCTTGAACACGTTGATCCCGAAAAGCTCCCGTTGACCACTGCCAGGCGCATCGCCCAGGCGAAATAACAGCAATTCAAATTTGTTGTTGCCGGCAAGTTTGGTTCGTTCGTCGACTTCTTGTTGTGCATTTCTCATGGGCTGGGTCTCTTTTGGAAATTGGGTGTTCAGGTTTTAAAAAAAGCAATGCTTTGCTGGAGCTGACCGGCCTGGCTGGATAGCTCTTCGCTGGTAGCCGCCAACTCCTCGGCGGCAGACGCGTTTTGTTGTGTGGCTTTGGAGAGCTGGCCCATGGCCCCACCAATCTGAACGACGGAATCGCTCTGCCCGGCACTGGCCGTTGATATCTCCTGCACCAATTGCGATGTTTTTTGAATACTGGGAACGATGGCATCCAGCAGCTTGCCAGCCTGCTCTGCGGTGGACACGCTGCTGTCTGCGAGGTCGCCAATTTCCTTGGCGGATTGCTGGCTACGTTCGGCCAGCTTTCGCACCTCGGCCGCGACCACGGCAAAACCTTTGCCATGCTCACCAGCTCGGGCGGCTTCAATGGCCGCGTTAAGGGCCAACAAATTGGTCTGGTAAGCAATGTCGTCGACGATGCTGATTTTGGAAGCAATGAGCTTCATGGCAGCGACAGTCTGGCTGACGGCATGGCCTCCTTCCTCGGCTTCTTTGGAGGTACGCGCTGCCATACCGTCGGTGACTCTGGCGTTGTCACTGTTGTGAGTGATGGAAGTTGACATGCGCTCAATGGATGACGTTGTCTCGCCCACGCTGGCGGCCTGCTGGCTGGCCGCCTGGGAGAGAGTCTGTGCAGTGGCACTGACCTGTTCAGCCGCGTCTGTCAACGCATCAGCCGCAGCTCTTACTTCGCTCATCACCCGGGTCAGATTGGCAGCGGTGGCGTTGGCACTTTGTTTGACTTTGCCGAACAGGCCATCGTAATCACGCTCGATCCGACGGGTCAGGTCGCCCTGGGCAAACGAGGCCAATACGTCAGCGACATCATTCAGACCTTGTTCGCTGGTACTCAGCAATTGATTCATTCCGGTGGCCAGGTTGGGCAAAAAGCCTGAGCTGCCTGAAATCGTCAGCCTCTGCGTAAAGTCACCCTTGGCGGCGGCCTGCACCAAATGGGCAATCTGCTTTTCCGCCGCCACTTGTTCGGTCACGTCTGACCATTGGCCAACGCTTCCAAGCCGTTCCCCGCCGGGCAATATGACGGGCGTAGTGATCAGGTCAAAAAGGCGCCCACCCATTTCCAGACGGGAATGGGCCACAGACGTGAGATTGCGCAACCGGGCCAACGCTGCCTGTTGATCAGCGTAAAACATACCCACGTTGCCGTTGACCACTTTTTCAGGGTCGAAACCAGGAATTTGTTGTCTAAACCCGTCCTGGTTGTCGCGCAAGGTGTCATGCAAAGCTTGGTTGATATAGACAATGGTGCCGTCGTCGTCAGCAATTCGAACGGGCAGGCTGACGTTGTCCAACGCCGACTTGACCCGGGCGTTGTAGCGCGCGGCCTGGGCGGCCTCTTGCAAGGAAAGTTGTACACGGTCCATGGCCGCACTGATTTTGGCCTTTTGACCCGGCAAGCGGTCCATGGCTACGTTCAGATGTCCCTCGGCATAGCTGGAGACGACTGACACAATCTTGTGGGTGACCGCTATGTGAGATTGAACAAGCTGGTTGATGGACTCACCCATCAACCGGTAGGCTCCCTCCAACTCACTCACAGGCATGACATGATCGATGAAGCCCGCGTCATGTTGTTGTGCCATTTCCCGTTGAGCTGCTTCAAATGCCTTGAGAGTGCCTTGCATCTTGGCCAGTGGGGCCAGCAGTTGGCCAATCTCGCTGGTATCGGCATCAATTCGGGTGTCAAGTTGCCCGGACGCCACCAGGTTGGCGAGGCCCAATGCTTTGGACAGCGGCCGGGTAATGCTGGCGGTGACCCACCAGGCGACCAACAATGCCAAAACCACGGCAACAACCAGAATGGCCAACCCAGTTTGGGATATCTGATCAGCCTTGGCTACAGACATGGCAAGGTCGTCCTTCATGTGATCGACCTGAGCCTCTACAAACGGTGCCAGCGACTTTTGCAAAGCGTCTGCCTTGGCATCAAAGCCTTCCATCAGCTTGTTACCGGCTTCCGGGCCGCCAGCCACGTAGGCCCTTGCCATCGTTTGTCCAGTTGCAAAATAGCTGGCAGCATTGGCCTGAATGACTGCAATTTGTTTGGCAGATGCGGTGTCATTGACCTCGGCAAAGTGCATATCGAATTTGCGAAGTGATGCATTGAGTGCGTCAAAATTGGCTTGGGCATTTTTGAAGCCGTCGTCCAGGCCGTCTTTGCCGCGGGTTGCCGAGACGTCCTGCAAGTACTGCTGAATTTGCACGACATTCTTGTCAATCGTCGTCGCCAACAAGGCGTATTTCACACTTTGGTCTGAAACGCCCACCATACTTTGCTTGACCTGGCCGAGCTGAATTGAGAGCCATGCCGTGAACCCAATGAACAAGACGATAGGCAATGCGAAGCCCAGCAATATTCGCGACTTGATGGTCAGGTTGGACATGAAAATTGCACCTCTTTTGATTTTCTTGTGATTCGCGTTAACGATCACCTACATTGAAGAACGCAATGCTTTGCTGTAGTTGTTCGGCCTGGCCCGAGAGCTCTTCGCTGGTTGCGGCGAGTTCTTCGGATGCTGACGCGTTTTGCTGCGTTGCCTTGGAGAGTTGTCCCATCGCCCCCCCAATCTGAACGACCGACTCACTTTGTTCCATACTGGCGGCGGCAATCTCCTGCACCAGCTCGCTGGTTTTTTGTATGCTGGGAACAATCAAGTCCAACAGCGCTCCTGCGCGCTCGGCCGTTGCCACACTGTTCCCGGCCAAGTCTCCAATTTCTTTGGCGGCCTGCTGGCTGCGCTCAGCAAGTTTGCGCACCTCAGCAGCCACCACTGCGAACCCCTTGCCATGGTCTCCGGCCCTAGCGGCTTCGATGGCGGCATTCAACGCCAGCAGGTTGGTCTGGTAGGCAATGTCGTCGACGATGCCGATCTTGGATGCAATCTGCTTCATGGCGGCCACAGTCTGTGTCACAGCACTGCCGCCGTCGGCCGCCTCTTTGGAGGTTCGCGTCGCCATACCATCAGTCACCATGGCGTTGTCGCTGTTTTGACTGATGGAGGCTGACATCACATCAATCGATGCCGTGGTTTGTTCGACGGACGCCGCTTGCTCACTGGCCGCCTGACTCAGAGACTGAGCCGTGGCGCTTACCTGGCTGGCTGCACCGGTCAATGCGTCAGCGGCAGCGCTCACCTCACTCATAACCCGTGAGAGGTTCTCAGCCGTCATGTTTGCGCTGTCCTTGACCTGGCCAAACAACCCTGAGTAATGTCGTTCTATGCGCCGCGTGAGGTCACCCTCGGCAAAGGCGGCCAAAACGGTTGCCACGTCTGTCAGACCTTGTTCGCTGGTCGCCATCAGCTGGTTCATGCCGACCGATAAATTGGCGAAGAAACCCACTTTGCCTTCAAGGCTCAAACGGCTGCTGAAGTCACCCAGGGCCGCAGCCTGCACCAGATCCGCCACTTCCATTTCAGTGGCGACTTCTGCCGTGCGGTCTGCCCACTCAACCACCGTGCCCATTCTCTGGCCTTCAGGGTTGATGATGGGGCTGGCACTGAGGCTGAACGACAGGCTGCCGACGGGAATCTGCGTCCGGTAAGTGGTCTGCAGGGAAGACAATAAATCACGTTGATGCGCAGGATTTTTATGAAAAATATCAATGTTTTGCCCCATCAGGGTGTTTGCATTGAATTGGGGTAGCACTTTTTGCAGTTCGGGCTCATTGCGTCTCATCATGGCGGACACGGCTTCGTTCATGTAGATGATGTCATTGCCTGCGTTGGCAATCATCACGTTGGTGCTGCACTTGTCCAGCGCGTTGCGAATGCGCAGGTTTTCATTGGCAATGCGTTGTTCCCGGGCCTGATTGATCAGGATGTCTGCGGCGGCTTTTTCTTCCTGAATGGCTTTCTGTTCAATGGTTTTGAGCGAATCATTGCTTCTGTCGAGTGAGTCGTGAAACGTTCCGCGCAGGCCAACCGTTTGGGCCAGGCGGTAGTACTGGCCCTGGCTTGCTCCCTTGAGTGAGGTTGCCTGTTCCCGGAAGCAGGCTTCCAATTGATCCAGCATGTCGTTCAGGTTCCAGCAAAGGTCGTGCAATCTTCCCTTGGGGGGAATGGTGGTGATTCGGCGTGCGAACATGCCATGGGCCACATCTTGGGCAATCGCCTGAATGTCGTTCAAGTAACGCTCGTTGTTCATGGTTGAACGTACAAAAAACGCCAAAAAGCCCAGACTCGCCAATACCCAGGTGACGGTCATCCAGTGCCATCCTGTCAGTGATACCTGAAGCACAGCGCCACTGAGTAACAGAAGCGTCATGCCGCCAGGAAATAGCCAGGTCTCAGATGGAGAGGATGAATTTTTCATAGCTGACTCCTTTCTGCGCCAGGATGTTGCCCAGCAAAGCCAAAGACGCCGCGCAGGCGTCTTTGGGACCAGCGCGGCGCTCTTCGTCAAGCATGAGTTTGTAAACATCAGACAGCGTTCCCACCGCTGACCGATTGGGCTTGCGGCGCACCGAGAAATAGCCTTCTGCTTGCCCCTGCCCATTCAGGTTCGGGGTAACGTTAGCCATGACCCAGTAGAACCCGCCATCACAGCTCATGTTCTTTACATAGGCAAAACACTCTTTTTTTGCTTCCAGCGTGTCCCACAAAAACTTGAATACACCGCGGGGCATATCGGGATGACGGACTATGTTGTGCTGGGCTCCCAGCAATTCCTGTTCGGTGTAACCGGAAAACTCAATGAAAACGCGATTGCAATAGGTGATGCGCCCCTTGAGATCGGTTTTGGAAATGATGAAGTCATCATCCCGCATGAGGCGCTCTTGAAGCGTTGGCTCTTTTTTGTTTTTCATGACTCACCTCACTGCGGTTCAAAGCCGATAACAGCTTTCGCTACGGTGTACCTTTTGGGTCTGTTTGCTCAGTAAGGTTTGAAATTGGAAGTGCCACCCCTCACGGACGCCGGTTTAAGGTGGGATATCAGTCGCGGCGCTGCCCGGTTGCCACCCAATGTGCCGACTGAAGCAAAGCTGGAACCAGAATTGCCACGGCGGTCACTTGCCAGGGGGGCGTCATGGCGGCTGCGCACGGCAGGAGCGTCATCACCGATGTTGAAGAAGGCGATGCTCTGCTGCAATTGCTCTGCCTGGCCCGACAACTCTTCGCTGGTAGCGGCCAGTTCCTCGGAGGCGGATGCGTTTTGCTGTGTGGCTTTGCTGAGTTGACCCATGGCCCCCCCAATCTGCACCACCGACTCGCTTTGCTCGGCACTGGCTGCTGCGATCTCCTGCACCAGCTCGCTGGTTTTCTGGATGCTGGGAACAATCTCGTCCAGCAGCTTGCCTGCGCGCTCAGCCGTTGACACGCTGTTACCTGCCAGGTCACCAATCTCCTTGGCAGCCTCCTGACTGCGCTCTGCCAGCTTGCGCACCTCAGCGGCCACAACCGCAAAGCCTTTTCCGTGTTCACCTGCGCGGGCCGCTTCAATGGCGGCGTTCAACGCCAGAAGATTGGTCTGGTAGGCGATGTCATCCACGATACCGATCTTGGCGGCAATCTGCTTCATGGCTGTCACTGTCTGGCTCACAGCGCTTCCGCCATCGGTGGCCTCTTTGCTGGCCTTGGTGGCCATGCCGTCAGTCACCTTGGCGTTGTCGCTGTTTTGGCTGATGGAGGCCGACATCACGTCAATCGACGCGGTGGTTTCTTCTACCGATGCGGCTTGCTCGCTGGCGGCCTGACTCAGCGACTGTGCCGTGGCGCTGACCTGGTTGGCAGCTCCGGTCAGCGCGTCGGCTGCAGCGCGAACTTCCTGGATGATGCCCGTGAGTTTTTCGGCATTGGCGTTGGCGTCATCCTTGACCTGTGTGAACACGCCCTCGGTGTCGCGGGTGATGCGCTGTGTGAGGTCGCCATTCGCCATGCCTGAAAAAATGCGACCGACGTCTTCAATCACATTGGCCAATTTTTCAGTGGTGGCGTTGGCATCGTTTTTGACTTGACCGAAGGTGCCGGCATATTCCCGAGTGATGCGTTGAGACAAATCGCCAGATGACAGCGCACCGAAGACCCGCACCACATCCGAGAAGATGACGGAGGTTGTTTCCATCAGCGAATTCACGCCCCCACAAAGCGCTTCAATCGGTCCGCTCTTGCCTTCCAGAGGAATACGCTGCGTCAGGTCACCCGCCTTGGCCGCCGCGGTAACCGCCTGGGCTTGCTCGACAGCGTGTCGCAGCATGTCGTTGGCTTTGACTTCGGCCGTGACATCCGTTGCAATTTTGATAATTTTGACAACGCGGCCCATCTCGTCAGTGACCGGCGCGTAGACGGCCTGGAGCGAAACTTCGTGCCCCCCTTTGGTGACGCGCTTAAAGACACCACTTTGAGGTTTGCCGTCGTTCAAGTCCCGCCAAAATTGTTGATAGTCCGAGCCGCCTGACAACACGGGGTTGACAAACATTCGATGGTGCTTGCCGGAGATTTCATCATTCTGATAGCCCATCACCTGCAAAAAGTTTTTGTTGGCCTTGACGACATGACCACCCAGGTCAAATTCAATGAAGGCGTAGGACGCATCAATGGCACCCAAAATGCCTCGGGCGTTTTGCCGTTCGATCTCGGCGGCCGTGATGTCATAACGCACGCCCAGGTATTTCATGGGCTTGCCGTTGTCTCCCAGGATGGGCGCCACAACGGCGTCGACGTAGTAGGGTGTTCCATCTTTGGCGCGATTTTTGATAATGCCCCGAAATATTTCCCCGCGTCCAATGGTGGACCACATCGCCTTGAACGTCTCTTTGGGCATGTCAGGGTGGCGGGTGGTGTTGTGAGGCTGCCCAATCAATTCAGTACGGCTGTATTTCGACACCTCAATGAACTTCTCGTTGATCGACAAAATGTCACCTTTTTTATCGGCTTCTGACACGATGCTGGTCATGTTCATGATGTCGGTTCGCACCTTCAATTCAGCCTCCAGCATTTCAATCCGGCGGCTGAGTTCCCCACCGTTGAACAGGTTGGAGAACCAGGAATTTGTTTTTTGGGCCATGGTGTTTTTCCTTTTTTGGTGATGAGGTCAGGGTTGGGTTTAAACGGTCGCCGCTTTGTCGACCAGCAGAGCCATGTCGTCAATATTCAAAGCACGGTCGGGTTCCAGAATCACGATGAATTTGCCATCCACCTTGCCCAGGCCCCTGATGTAGTCGCGCTGGATGGAGGATCCAAATTGCGGCGCTGGTTCAATCTGTGTCGCTGCAATTTCAATGACCTCACTGACCGCATCAACCATCAAACCCAGCTCAATTTTTTCGTTGTCGCGACTGGCGTCAAAAATGACAATGCAGGTTTTCTTTCCCACCTGGGCCCGCGCTCTTCCAAATCGGGACTGCAGGTCAATCACAGGAACCACAGCCCCGCGCAGGTTGATGACGCCTCTTACAAAAGGGGGCATGAGCGGAACAATGGTCATGGCGGCATGCTGGATGATTTCCCGCACGGTTCGTATGTCCATGGCAAATACTTCTTCACCCAAATGAAAGGTGAGGTATTGAGAAGACTCGGGGCTTGACATGTTGGGTGTCCCTTGTGTGGGTTGGCGTCGAACTAGTAAGGCTTGAAGTTGCCACTGGAACCGCGAACGGCAGTGGGAATCAAGGGCACCTGAGGGCGAGGCAAACCGCGTGCTGAAGAGCTTCCGTTTCCAATTTCCCTGCTCCCCCTGCGATCACTCAGCGCAGGCCTGTCATGGCGGCTGCGCACGGCAGGAGCGTCATCACCGATGTTGAAGAAGGCGATGCTCTGCTGCAATTGCTCTGCCTGGCCCGACAACTCTTCGCTGGTAGCGGCCAGTTCCTCGGAGGCGGATGCGTTTTGCTGTGTGGCTTTGCTGAGTTGACCCATGGCCCCCCCAATCTGCACCACCGACTCGCTTTGCTCGGCACTGGCTGCTGCGATCTCCTGCACCAGCTCGCTGGTTTTCTGGATGCTGGGAACAATCTCGTCCAGCAGCTTGCCTGCGCGCTCAGCCGTTGACACGCTGTTACCTGCCAGGTCACCAATCTCCTTGGCAGCCTCCTGACTGCGCTCTGCCAGCTTGCGCACCTCAGCGGCCACAACCGCAAAGCCTTTTCCGTGTTCACCTGCGCGGGCCGCTTCAATGGCGGCGTTCAACGCCAGAAGATTGGTCTGGTAGGCGATGTCATCCACGATACCGATCTTGGCGGCAATCTGCTTCATGGCTGTCACTGTCTGGCTCACAGCGCTTCCGCCATCGGTGGCCTCTTTGCTGGCCTTGGTGGCCATGCCGTCAGTCACCTTGGCGTTGTCGCTGTTTTGGCTGATGGAGGCCGACATCACGTCAATCGACGCGGTGGTTTCTTCTACCGATGCGGCTTGCTCGCTGGCGGCCTGACTCAGCGACTGTGCCGTGGCGCTGACCTGGTTGGCAGCTCCGGTCAGCGCGTCGGCTGCAGCGCGAACTTCGCCCATCACTCTGGTGAGGTTTTCTGCCGTGGAATTGGCACTGTCTTTGACCTTGCCAAACAAGCCTTCGTAATCCCGCTCGATTCGTTTGGTCAGGTCGCCTTCAGCAAATGCAGCCAAAACATCCGCCACGTCACTCAAACCTTGCTCACTGGTGTCCAGCAGTTGGTTCATGCCCGTGGAAAGATTTGCGAAAAACCCGGATTTCCCCTGCAAGACCAGCCGTTGACTAAAATTTCCCTGCGAAGCGGCTTTCACAATGTGAGCCACTTCATTTTCAACGCCAACTTCTGCGGTGCGGTCTGACCATTCCACAACAGTGCCCACCCGATTGCCCTGCACGTCCGCAATCGGATTGGCGATCAAACCAAAGTACAGGCTTCCCACCTGGATTTGCGTTCGGTAGGTCGTTTTCAGGGCTGCCAACATGTTGCGCTGGTGCGCAGGATTCTTGTGGAAGACGTCAATGTTTTCGCCCATCAATTTGCGGCTGTCAAAATTCGGCAGGCTCTTTTTCAATTCGCTTTCATTGCGCTGCATCATGCTGGCAACTGTTTCGTTCATGTAAATGATGTTGTTGTTTGCGTCAGCAATCATCACGTTGGTGGTGCATTTGTCCAATGCGTTGCGAATACGCGTGTTTTCGCCCATGGACTTCAATTCGGCTTCACGGGCTGCGATTTCTGCAGTTTTGTCCTGCCACTCGACCACGGTGCCCACCCGTGTGCTGCGTTCGTCGTTGATCGGCGTCGCGACCAATCCAAAAGTACGACCCCCCACCTTGATTTGGGTTCGGTAGGTGTCACGCAGCTTGGCCAGCATGTCGCGCTGGTGGGATGGGTTTTTGTGGAATATGTCGATATTGCTTCCCAGAACTTTGCCTGTCGCAAAATTGGGCAAGTCTTTGCGGATATCCGCTTCAGCAATGTTGAGCATGTCGGAAACCGACTTGTTCATGAAAATCACGTTGTTGCCAGCGTCGGCAATCATGACGTTGCTGGTCACGACTTCCAGCGCCGTACGCAGGCGAAGGTTGAAGGCCGCCGTTTCAGAAGCACCCTGCAATACCGTTTGGGTCTCATTCATCGCCGAGAGCAGCTCTCCAACCTCGTCCCGGGAAACATCGCCAATCGGTACGTCGTATTTGCCTGCTGCCATGGACTGGGCAATGGAAACTGCCCTCCCAAGGGGTACCGTGATGCCCCGAATCAGCATGAAACCGAGTACTGCGGCGATGGCAAACGCCGTGACAATGGTGATGAGGATGATGTTGCGCGTGGATTGAAACTCCGCGTTCACCTGCTCGTACTCGCGTTTGGCTTCGTTCAGTTGCAGCGTTGCCAATCCTTTGATGACGGGTGAGATCGGGGTCCACAGGGCTGCGATGGTTTCCTGTATCTGGGCCGCCTTTTTGATGTCATTGGCTTTCAAGGCATCCAGCATGGGACGCAGACCGTCTTTCACGAACAAGCCGCGCTTTTCTGAGTAGCTGGCTACCAATTTCTTTTCTTCTTCAGTCAGATAGGTGGCCGTGTAGGCATCCCACAGCTTGTTGATGGCATCTATGTTGGCCGTGATAGCTGAGAGTGCGACGTTGATGTTTTCTTGCGCTGGATTTAAAACGGCACGTGCAGCCAAGAGCTGGTTTTCCAGCATGCGCTTCTCAATCGAGGAGACCTGATCCAGCGGAATCATTCGGTCCGACTGAATGGTTTGCAATGCCTGGTCGGACTTGGCCAGCGCGCGCAAGCCCAATCCGCCAACGGCCAGCATCAGTGCCATCAGGATGACCAGCAACGCGGTTAGACGCGTTCCGATTTTGTAGTTGTTCAAATTCATGAAAGATCTCCAAGGGGGTCAATGGTTCAGGCGGTTGCGAGTGGGTTCGGGGTCGCCAGTGCGTCAGCGGTGACAAGTTCCCCCAGCGAGTTGACGTCCAGAATCAGCGCGACTTCCCCGCTGCCCAAAATCGATGAACCAGAAATGCCTCGCAGCGTTTTGAACAAGCGCCCAAGCGGCTTGATCACAGTCTGCTGCTGCCCCAGCAAGACATCGACCTCTATGCCGTACTGACCCCGCTGCGAATTGACCACCACAACGCTCACGCGGTCGTTGTGGTTGGACTCGACCGAATACAGTGTGCGCAAGCGCACGACCGGAAGCACTGCGCCGCGCAGCTCCAGGCAGTGGCGACCGGTTGCATCCACCTTGATTCCATCACCGCCTGCCTCGATCACTTCCACAACGGCCTCCAGCGGCAGCACAAATTTGGATTTGCCGACGCCTACCAAAAATCCGTCAATGATCGCCAGGGTAAGCGGGAGCCGGATGTCAACTTGCAATCCCTGTCCGGGGGCGCTGGAAAGCTTGAGCGTTCCGCGCAGTGCCTCGATATTGCGTCGCACCACATCCATTCCTACGCCGCGGCCCGACAGGTTGGTGACCTGCTCGGCCGTGGAAAATCCGGGCTCGAAGATCAACATATTGATGGCGTCGTCGCTTGGAACGACGCCGGGCTCTACCAGACCTCGGTTCCACGCGCGTTGAAGCACACGATCCCGGTTGATACCCCGGCCATCATCTTCAATGCGAATCAATATGGCGCCCGTTTCATGGCGCGCACTCAAGATCAAGCGGCCTGCCGATGGCTTGCCAGCCGCAATTCTTTCGTGTGGTGGCTCCAGGCCGTGGTCCAACGAGTTGCGGACCAGGTGCATGAGGGGGTCGGCGATTTTTTCGACCATGGATTTGTCAAGCTCTGCGTCGCCGCCTTCAATTTCGAAAATGACTTCCTTGCCCAGGCTTGATGCCGTGTCACGCACAACGCGGCGAAACCGGCTGAATGTTTCACCGACTGGCACCATGCGCAAACCCAAAGTGCCGTTGCGGATTTCTTCGATCAGGCTGTTCATGTAGAGGTTGGCCTCAATCAGACCCACCTCATGGGTTTCGCGCGCCAGTAGCGTGGCTCCAGCCCCTGCGATGACCAGTTCACCCAAGAGGTTGATAACGGCATCCAGTCGGTCGGCCTGCACACGGATGTAGCGGCCTTCTTCTCCCGCACCTGTTTCCCTCAGCTTTTGCTGTTTGCCCAAGGCCGCTTCAACCACCTCCGGGGCGACTCCGGCCTGGGTTTCCAGCAGGTCGCCCAATTTGGGCTTGGCGGTGGCTGGCATGCCCCGGGTTTGCTGTTGTGTGCTCAGCACCTCGGTGAGTTTGTCCTGAGTGACCGCGCCAACTGACACCAGCAATTCACCCAGGCGCGGTGCGTCAGGCATTTCTTCAATTTGCCGGGCCATTTTTTGGCTGGGTGTTTCCGGTGCGCTGATGTCCAATTGACAATCGTCCATCACGAAACTGAAGGCCCCTTCCACGTCTTCACGGGAACTTCTGGATTCCAGTTCCATGCCAAAGCTCAGGTAACAGGTCTCCGGGTCCAAATTGACCAATGAAGGAACAGCATCAATGCTGCAATGCATGCCCAACACGGTGCCCATGCCACCCAGGTACCGGGCAATGGACAGCGGGTCCATACCGTTGCGGAAAACCTCTGCGCCAAAACGTGCAGAGATGCTCCAACGCGTTGGCGAATCGCCGCCTTTGGCGACGCCGGTGTCCGTTGGCGCAACAGCAGGTGCCGCACCCACCGGGGCGGGCTGTTCGGTATAGGCACGCAATTGGGTGACGAGGTCCGAGCGAATGTCTTTTTGCTCCGGGGTGTCGGCCATGTCGTCGGACGCCGTGGCAACAAGGAACTTGATTTGGTCATTGCACTTGAGCAACAGGGTGCTCAACTCTGGACCCAGGGCAATGGTGCCCTCCCTCATTTGGTCCAGCAGGGTTTCGACGTGGTGGGTGAATTCCACGACCTTGTTCAGTCCAAAGATGCCGGCTGAACCTTTGACGGTGTGGGCGCAGCGAAACAGGGAGTCGAGCATTTCCCGGTCATCCGGGTTTTCCTCCAGCTCGAGCAACAACATTTCGATGGCTTCGGTCTGTTCGACCGCTTCGCTCATGAACGCTGGAAGCGCCGCCGCAATAAAGTCCTGGTCGGCATCGTTGCTGGCGTAACTCATGATTTTTGTCCTGCGTCCGGGTTTTTGAAATGTGCGTTGCCCAACCAATCGGCCAAACCCATCGTGCGACAGGCCTCTGAAAATGCCGCACTGGCATCGATCAGCTTCCAGGTGAGATCCATGTTGGACAAGGCGGCCAACAACTGCAGCCCAGAGCCATCAACCTCTGTGACAGCGGCAGCGGATATTTCAAGCTGGCTATTTGACTTGGCAGTTTCCGCAGTGGCCCAGGCCAGCAGCGCATCGCGCGTTTCAATGGCGCTGTAGATGGTGAGCTCAGCGGGTAAGTCAAACTGTGTGGTCATGGCGGCGTCCTGTAAGGCTTTGGGCTGAGGGGCCTGTCAAATCAGGGCAGACAGAGCTTGGAAACTGCGTTCAAGAGGGAAGAAGGGGAGAAGGGTTTGACCATCCACGCCTTGGCCCCAGCCGCTTTGCCTTCTTCTTTTTTGGATTCCTGGCTCTCTGTCGTGAGCATCAGAACGGGCAGAAACCGGTAGGCTGGCAAGGCCTTGGCGGCCTTCACGAACTCAATGCCATTCATGCGTGGCATGTTGACATCGCACACTGCCATGCCGATCTTGCGGCCATCCAGAAGTGCCAATGCCGCCATTCCATCTCCCGCTTCCAGCACGGTGTACCCGGCACCTTTGAGCGCCATCGCCACGATTTGCCGCAGGCTGGCCGAGTCGTCAATCACCAAAATGGTCTGAGCCATAAAAACTTCCTTCAATTGATAAACAGAGATCTAGAAAAATGCGGTTCGAAAGGGCACTGGTGCATCAGGGCGTTACCAATGGCAGGGTGGCAGGTGGAGCGTTGTTCACCACCAGGCCCTCCAGAATGGGCATCAGCTCGGTGACAAAGTCGGACTTGCCCACCACCCCCAGAGCGCCCAAAGACAGCGCCGCCTCCTGATAGGCAACGCTGTCGTGCATGGACAAAAACACAATTTTTGGTGGCTGCGACCAGGTTTGGAGTTGCCGCGCGACTTCCATGCCATTCATCAGGGGCATGGCAATGTCCAGCAGGATCAGGTCGGGGTGAAGCTCCTCAGCCTTGACCAAAGCTTCACGACCATCATGGGCCTGCCCGATGACGCTGGCACCCGGCAACACATCCAGGAATTTGCGCACGGCACCCATGAAGACACGGTTGTCATCCACCAAAAGTATCTTGATCGTCATGGTCATGTGGGCGTTGAAACATGACTCAAACTTTATTGAAACATGACCCTGAGCGAAATCGGGTCAATACCTGAGTTAGGCAGGGGAAACACCTTAGGGTATGTACAGCAGTCACCCTGGCACGCGAAAGGGGCAAGTGCAACAAGGTGATCTGAAGGCAGGTTAAAGCCTGATCCACAAAAAAAGAGCCTGAAGTCCCCGTCGAATATCAATAGTTTGCTATCAAAAGTGAAGCTTCTTTTGGCGCTGAGCAGTCCCTATCGGGTGATGCCATCCATAAAGCTGCTGGGTGACTGCCCCATGGCAGCCTTGAACATCGCACTGAACGCGCTGTCGCTGGCGTATCCCGTCGCTGCTGCCACATGACTCACGGGTTTGCCGCGGGCCAGCAGGGGCAGGGCGTGAGCCAACACGGCTTGCTGGCGCCACTGCTGATAGCTTGTGCCCAGCTCAGTGCGAAAAAGTCTTGCCAAAGTTCGCTCGCTGGCACCCACATGGGTCGCCCATTCGGCAAGCGTGCCGCGTTCAGCAGGCGAATTCAACACAGCTTCGCACAGGGCACGCAGACGTTTGTCACCGCTTAGCGGGTTTGGCATAGGCACACCCAAAGCCTGGGTGTGGGCGTTGCACAACTCGTCGAGCACCAGTTGGGTCAACAGGGCCTCGCGCGCGGGCGCAGGGCGCAGTGGATCGTCCAGCGCGTGAATCAATTCGCGCAGCAGACGGGACACCACCACCATTCGGCAGCCAGCCCAACCTGTGGGCGTGGCGCTGGCGTCGATATAAAGGGTTTGAAACTCTGCTGCTTCCAGTACATGCACCGCGTGCCGCGCGCCCGGTGCAATCCATACTGCACGCGATGGCGGCACGATGTAAGTTACCTCGTCAGGCGCAGCCACCGTGACCTGGACAATGCCACTGGCGCAATAGGCGAGCTGCGCCCAGGGGTGGTGGTGGGGTTCAAAGTGGGTGTCGGCTGGCATGGAGCGCGCACGCACACGCACGGGGCGGCCCTGCTCCGGATTGGGTGTGAAGGAATCGGTGTCACCCAAGGGGGTGACCTGACGGGGGGAGGTGCGGGGCATGGGCTTGGCTGAAATTCACTGAATCATGTCGTTTTGTCGCGATACGGCAGACGCTGCCAATATTACGATAGCCCCATGACCACCACAATTCTGAGTCCTCTTGCGCCCCCCAACGACAACACCTTGCGGCAAGACGCTCAAGTGATCGGACTTGTAGGAGTGGCGCACATGATCAGCCATTTCAGTCAACTGTTGTTGCCACCGTTATTTCCCTGGCTCAAAGAGGCGTTCAACGCCTCTTACACCGAGCTTGGGTTTTTGATGACGGTATTTTTTGTAGTGTCCTGCATCACGCAAACGCTAGCCGGTTTTGTCGTCGACAAATTCGGACCCCGGCCCATTTTGTTGGGTGGATTGACGCTGGTTGGCCTGGCGGCGTTTGGGTTTTCCATCAGCACCAATTACTGGATGATGGCCTGTTTCTCCGCGTTGGCTGGTGTGGGCAACGGTGTGTTTCACCCGGTGGACTACACGCTGCTCAATCGCAAGATCAGCCCGGCAAGGCTGGGCCACGCCTACAGCACACATGGCATAACCGGCAGCTTGGGGTGGGCCCTGGCCCCTGCCATGGTGGTGCCACTGGCGATAGCGTTTTCGTGGCGTGTGGCGTTGATGGGTGCGGGGGCGCTGGCCTTTGGCGTTCTGGCGATCCTGATCGTGAACCGCAACAAACTGACGCTTGCCGCAACGGTCACGGTCAAGGCTGACGGGGAGCCCGCAAAACGTGCAGGCAATGCATCGGCTGATGGTGGCCTGGACTTCCTGAAAATTCCGGCTGTGTGGATGTGTTTTGCCTTTTTCTTTTTCTACGCCATCGTGATCAGTGTGATTCAGGCTTTTGCGCCAGAGGCTGCCAGCAAACTTCACGGCGTGCCGCTGGCGATGGCCGCGTTGTGTTTGACGATTTACATGGTGTGCAGCGCGGGCGGCATGGTTCTGGGCGGCTTTCTGGCCGCTGACCCGTCGCGCTGTGAGCGCATTGTGGGTATGGCGTTTTCGATTGCCGCAGTCTTTGCCCTGACGATGGGGCTGGCAACAGTGCCGGCTTGGGCTGTGCCCCTTTTGTTTGGGGCGATGGGCTTTGCGTCTGGCATTGCCGGGCCGTCGCGTGATTTGCTGGTGAAAAAATCCACGCCAGCGAACTCAACCGGTCGTGTTTACGGGGTCGTTTATTCGGGCCTGGACATTGGCCAGGCAGTTTCACCCCTGTTCTTTGGCAGCCTGATGGACCACCATCAGTACAGTGGCGTGTTCATTGGACTCGCTGTTGTGCAGGGCATTCTGATTGCCAGCGCGTTCAATGTGCGGCGGGTGCGACGCACAGCCCATGGTGTGCCAGGCACACTAGCTGCTTGAGCGACAAGACTTCATTTCTTTTAAAGCAGGCGCCTCACCTTCTGCTTCGCACCTTGGGGCGAGGGGACGGCCTGCTGGGCATGATGGCGTTTGGCACGCCGCCTCAGAAAATTTCGCAACGGGGTGACAGCGTGACAGTGGCATTGCTGACCTCGCAAAACAAGCGGGATGAGGTGAGCCTGCAGTCCTTGGGTTTCAAGCTGCTTCCCCCCGGTGTACTGCAATGGCGCGGTGATGATCTGACCCTGGGCGTTGACGGCGAAAGTCCCTTGTGGCCTCTTTGGACCTTGCCTCAGGAAGGTCAATTTGCCGACTTCTGGGCGGAGCAGGTGCCGCTTTTGGCATCACAAGGATGGCAAGTCACTGCTGCGCCGGGTTTTGCACACCACAGCGTGCCTGTGCAGGATTGCCGCTTGACGCTGGAGCGGCGCGAGGCCTCATGGTTGCTCAGCATGGGTGTAGAGGTCGATGGACAGACCCTGGACCTGGCACCCCTGTTGGCCGATCTGCTCAAGCGCGATGGCCGATGGCTGGACGTGCACCGGCTCAACGCCATCGAAGACGACGCAATCATCACCCTGCGTGCACCGGGCGGCAAACGCATTGAGGCACCCGCTGCGCCACTGAAAAAAATTGTTCGCGCCATGCTGGATCTGCTCACTGACCCGCGGCGTAAAGACGGTGCCTTGGTGCTGTCGCCATGGGATGTCTTCAGGATCGAAGCGCTGCGCCAAAGCCTGCGCAATGACCAGGCGCAACGTGCGGGACCGCAGGGTGCCTGGCAGTTGCAGGGGGAGGACGGTTTGGTTGCCCTGGCCCAGCGTTTGCGAAGTACCGGGCAGCCTGTGGCGGTGCTGCCACCCGAAGGCTTCAGGCTAACCTTGCGACCCTACCAATTGCAGGGACTGGTCTGGCTGCAATACCTGCGGCAAAACCATTTGGCAGGAATTCTGGCAGATGACATGGGTCTGGGAAAAACAGCGCAAACGCTGGCGCATTTGCTGGTCGAAAAGCAGTCCGGACGGCTCGATATTCCGGCCTTGGTGGTGCTGCCCACCTCCCTGGTTTTCAACTGGCAGGCCGAGGCTGCGCGCATGGCCCCGGCTCTGCGCATCTTGACGCTGCAAGGCCCCAAACGCTCGGAAGACTTCCACCGCATGGCTGGCTTTGATGTGGTGCTGACCACGTTTCCCTTGCTCTGGCGCGACATGCACACTCTGGCTCGCCAGCCGTTTCACTTGCTGATTCTGGATGAGGCCCAATCGGTCAAAAATGCAGCGGGCCGAAGTGCGCGGGCGGTGCGGCGGTTGCAGGCGCGCCACCGGCTGTGCTTGACGGGTACGCCGCTGGAAAACCACTTGGGCGAGTTATGGGCGCAGTTTGATTTTTTGATGCCAGGTTTTCTCGGCGACTCGCGCAGCTTCCAACGCTTGTGGCGTAAACCCATTGAGGTCAATGGTGAGACCCTGCGCGCCCAGTTGCTGGCGCAACGCGTGAGGCCATTCATCCTGCGCCGGCGCAAGGAAGACGTGGCCCCTGAGTTGTTGCCAGTGACAGAGATCATCAAACGCGTTCCCTTGGTGGGTCAACAGCGCGACCTGTACGAAAGTGTCCGCGTGGCGGCCGACAAGCAAGTCCGTCGTGTGCTGGCGCGAACCCATTTCAAGGGCGCACAAATCGCCATCTTGGATGCGCTGCTAAAGCTGAGGCAGGTGTGCTGCGACCCTTACCTTGTCAAAGGCACCAAAATGCCAGCGGGCATGGAGCGCGCCAAGCTGGCTTTGCTGTTGACGCTGCTTCCTGCGCTGGTCAAGGAAGGTCGGCGGGTGCTGGTTTTTTCGCAGTTCACCGAAATGCTGTCGCTGATTGAGCCCGAACTGGATGCGCTTGGGGTGCCCTGGATGGCGTTGACCGGCCAAACCCCGATTGCGGAACGGGGAGCGCGCGCCTTGCAGTTTCAAAGTGGCGCGGTGCCGGTCTTTTTGGTCAGCCTCAAGGCGGGCGGCTTGGGGCTGAACCTGACTGCGGCGGATACCGTGATTCACGTCGATCCGTGGTGGAACCCGGCGGTGGAGGCACAAGCTACCGCCCGCGCCCATCGCATCGGGCAACGCCAGCCGGTTTTTGTTTACAAGCTGGTGGTGCAGGGCAGCATTGAAGAGCGCATGCTGGAACTTCAGGCCCGCAAAAGGGCGTTGGTGGAGGGAGTTTTAGGGGCCGACAGGGAAGGAGCCATGAAATTCAATGAGGCTGATTTGGAAGGGCTGTTGGCACCGCTGGTGCCATGAGTTGAGTCGTTACTGAAATGATGTCATGGCGTCAAAGTCGGGCACGGCACCACTCGCAAAGCCCACGCAATCCAGCGAACCCATCGCGATGCGGCCTTTTCGGATTTTCAGACGCACTGCACCATGCGAGCTTTCGTAAACGTCTGGATGGGCTGTAATGAACGACTGCTGTTCTGCCAATGGCAAGGCGGCCATACCGTTGACATAGTGATGGCCATTGCGTTCGACGTGCGTTATTCCAAGAAGGTTGACCAGTGCCAAATCCTGTTGCACGGACAAACCCGCCTGGGTCGTCAAATCTTCTGCAGACATGAAGTACTTGATCGCGGATTGTTCCGTGTTCCACGCTATGCAACGTGCCGCATTCAAAATGGATTTGTAAAACCCTTTGCAGGTTTTGGAAGAGACCCCCGCATAGCCACTCGCGCGCGCCTGTTCAAACGTTTCCAGTTCGCCATCGGACTCGTCAATGATGACCGGCTTGCCCAGTGATGTTGCCCTCAGGTCGATGTCCAGCGCCTTGCTGCGGGCTATCGGTTGTTCCACGAACAGGATGGCCTCGCAGAGTCGCGCCAGGACTGGCGTCTCGCGAATGCGCGCGAGCAACTCAGCCACGCTGCCTGCTTCAGCAAATTGTTCGTTGCCGTCGAGCGACAGGAAATAGGGCGTTGTCACGGTGTCAAGGACTGACGCAATGGCGGTCAGTCGCGCTATGTCCGCTTCCAGATTGCCGGCGACCTTGAGCTTGAAAAATCGATGACCATAAACCTTGACGACCTCTTCTAAGCTTTCAGGGAGACCATCATTCACCCGTTGCGTCAACTCCGCCGAAGTGATGGCATCCACCAATCCCACGGTATGACGCGCTTCGATCGTTTGGGCTGGCGCCAAAGAACTCAGGAATGGGTCAAATTCGAAGCCCGCGAAAGCGGCATGGTCTGAGCCTATTCCCGGCACGTTGGCTTGAATGGCGGTGTAAAACGAGACGCCTTCAGATCGGCAACATGCATCCAGAATGGCGCGATCAATCAGCGCCGGGCCGTAACTTGCCAGAAGGGGGTTGAACCCGCATTTTTGTGCCTCAGCCAGGTGCACATCGTGGTGTCTGGCGAAGTGACCAAAGGCGCTGGCTTTCGAGCCATCGGCCAGATAAGCATCCCGCGCCAATCTGGTGACCTTGCGCAACTGATTGAAATTGTCGTCATTGCTCAGCGCCAGGTTTTTGTCAAACCATTTGGGCGCCATCAACTCGGCACTGCTCCCCCAGGCGGATATTCCATCCGGTCTTTCTATGCGTACCCGTGCAAAAGCCTGTGGGCATTCGGTGAGCGTGACCACACCAAACCTGAACGGCAGCCGGAGTTTGACGGGGCGTTCCAACAGTTCAATCTCACAAATTTTGAATTTGGGCGCTTGAGCCATTTGAATTCTCCAAAGTTTGAATGATGCCCCTCAGGTAACCGATGGATGATGCTGCAGACCCCATGCCGTCAGGCACATAGTCAAATGGCTCCACGGCAATCAAGCCGTCGTAATGGCCTTCGTGCTGCATGTGAATCAAAGTGTCCAGAATGGGCTTGAATCGCAAGTTGCCTTGGCCGGGCCCGCGCCGGTTGGGGTCGTTGACTTGCACATGGGCGATGTGGCCGCTTGGCATCCAGCGGGCCATCAGTGAATCAACCGATTCGCTTTCCGTTTGGCCAGCCGCACTGCAATCAATCATGGTTTTGAGCGCCGGATTGTTGATGTCGTTCACCACCTGGACGGCTTGCGATACCGTATTGAGAATGTCAGTTTCTCTGTGGGACAGCGGCTCGATGCAATAGGTGACATGATTTGCCTGTGCCGCCATCGCCGCTCTGGACAGGCAATCGCGAACCCGTACCAGTGTGCTTTCACGGGTTTCTCCCGGCAGGATGGAACGCTGCTTGGGTGACCCATGCACCAGATAGCTGCCTCCCATCAATTGGCAAAGTTCAACCAGGCGGCACATGACATCGACAGTCCGCTGGCGCAACGCCCCATCAGGGGTGGCAATTGACAGACCCGATGGCGCTACCAAGAGCCAGTGAAGGCCAGAGACGCGCAGTCCGTGGTCCTTGGCCACTTGAGCAAACGCCATGGCCTGGGTATCCATGATGTGCATCGGATCCGGCGCCAAGGTAAAGGGCGCAACTTCGAGTGCGTCATACCCCAAGGCCGCGGCGATCTTGCACTGATTTTCAAAGGACAAGTGCCCCAGAACTTCATTGCAAAGCGCAATTTTCAAAGTGGACATGGTTCCCGTCTGGAGATCAGGCCCCGCGCTTGAACAGACCGCCAAGACCTGCGCTGATCGAGCCGGTGACACGTTGAACAGCCGACTTGAACGCCGGCACGTACAGCAAAATCATGAAAATCGTGACGATGGCAAATCCCATCGAGATGGGGCGCGTGAAAAAGGGCGCCACACTGCCATCTGACAACACCAATCCTCTGCGCAAACTCTTGTCGAGTAATGGGCCCAAAACCAGGCCCAGCACAAAGGGCGCCATTTCATAGCCTCGCCGACGCAGGAAGAAGGCGCCAATACCAATTGCCAGCATGGCGTACACGTCAAACAAGCGTGACGCGCTGGCGAAAGCGCCCACCGTGCACAGCAAAAAGACGATGGGCATCAGGATGGAGCGACGCACCCGCAGGATCTGCAAGAGAGGTCGTACACCAAACAGGCCAAACAGGAGAATGGTGATGGATGCCAAGGTGGTCATGGCGACCACTTCGTAAATAAAATGCGGGTGCTGGATCATCAGCATCGGTCCCGGCTGAATGCCGTGGATGATCATGGCGGCCATCAATACCGCAGACGGCGCCGAGCCGGGAATACCCAGGGCCAGTGATGGAATGATGTGGCCCGGAATCGAAGCCATGTCTCCAGTTTCGGCTGCCATCAGTCCATCGATGGAGCCCTTGCCGAACTGTTCCTTCTCCTTGCTCACCGCCTTGGCTGCCGCGTAAGACATCCAGGCGCCGGCATCTTCGCCCACGCCCGGCAACAGACCCGTGAAGACGCCGATGACACCTGAACGCAGTACCGTCCACCGGTATTTGAAAATTTCGCGCCAGCGCGGCAGCACCGAGTCCTTCATGTCGACCATCTTGCGCTCGATGGGATCCGACAGTGTGGTCAGGACTTCAGCCAGCCCGAAGGCACCGACAAGCGCCGGGATCAGGGAAATGCCACCAGACAATTCGTCCCAATCAAAGGTAAAGCGGTTGTAGGCATACAGTCCTTCCTGCCCAATCTGAGCGATGACCAGGCCCAGCAATCCCATGAGCCAGCCTTTGAGGGGGTCATCGCCCACAATGCTGCCAGACATCGTGACGCCAAACAGCGCCAACCAGAAAAACTCGAATGCTCCGAAGGACAAAGCCACCTCGGCCAGTGCCGGCGTGAACATGGCCAGGCACAGCACGCCGAACAGGGTACTCACAAATGCACCTGATGTGGCGATGCCAATGGCACGGCCCGCCTCGCCTCGCTGTGCCAGGGCATAACCATCGGCACAAGACGCTGCATTGGCCGCAGTGCCAGGAATGTTGAGCAAAATGGCGGTGCGCGAACCACCGTAGAGGGCGCCCACGTAAGAGCAGATCAACACCAGAATGGCGTCATTGGCCTGCAACTTGATGGTCAGTGTGGTGAGCAGGGCGATGGCCAGTGTCGCGGACAGGCCCGGCAAAATGCCCATGACGATGCCGACAAACGCGCCGCCCAGTCCATAGGCCAGGGTGAGCGGGTTCATGAAGCTGAGGTAGGCGTTCCCCAGATCGGACAGTCCCTGGAACATGGGGAAAACTTTCAGGAAATGTTTGGAGGAAACACGGTGTCAGGGCATTCGAACCAGGAACAGCTCCTGGAAGACCAGTTGGGTGATGACGGCAGAGATGATGCCAATGGCCAAGGCCTTGACCCAGACCCTGACTCCCAGCTGGCGCTCCTGCGGATCCTGGCTTAACCGCTGCAGAATCAAAATCGAGCTAGTCACGTAAATTGAAGAGGCGACCCAAAATGGCATGCCATGGCCAATCAGGACAACGCCATAACCCAGGCACAAGGCAATCACCAGCCAGAACCGCTTGCGTTCTTCACGTTGCAAGTCGGTCACAGGTTCAGCGGCAAGCGCGAGCGCTCCTCTGCGCCAGGCCCTCAGGGCCATCAGCACACCCAAAACCAGCATGGCAATGCCCAGCAGGCCTGGCAACAGGCCGGGCACGGTGTAAGGATTGACGTCCTGGCGCTCCAGGCGATCCATCCTTACCGCACCAACGAGCACGGCCGTTCCCAGCGTCGTCCAGGCCAGTCCACCCCAAAAACCGGCGCGTTGTCCCTGGCTTTGGTTCTGGCTCATGTGTGACCGGCGATCAGGGCTTGGGAATGCCCACCGTGTCTGGCGAGACTTTGGCTTTGCCACCATCAAACATCAACCACGCATTTGCCTGAACTGCTGGGAACACTGCTTTTTGGGCAGCCTCACCGGTGATGGGTGCGAAAAGGGCACCACGGCTAGTCGCGTATTTTTTCAAGGCTTCGCTTTTGCTGATCTGTTCAGCCCAGATGCGCTCCACCGTCTTGATGACCTCCTCAGGCACACCCTTGGGAATAAAGATGCCGAAATAATTCGCAGGAGCGGTAAAGCCGGGCAGTGTTTGTGACAAGGGCGGAATCACGCCGTAGCCTTCAATTTCCAGGGGTTTGTCGCTGACGGTGGCCAATGGGCGCAGGCGCTTGCCACGGATCATGTCGGCCTGTTCAACGGCAAGTTGCGTGGTGACTTCTGCCTCGCCCGCCACGGTGGCGACCACGGCCGGATTGCCGCCGTCATAGGTGACATGACGGTACTTGACCTGGGTGTTCTTGGCAATCAGTTCCATGGCGTTGTGGCCAGCGGACGTGACACCTGCGGTGGCCACACTGATCTGGCCGGGTTTCGCTTTCATGGCATCCAGCAATTCCTTGGGGGACTTGTAGGGAGACGCGACATTCACCCCAATCACCTGGATGTTGGCGACATTGAGAAACAGGTTCCAGTCGGTGATTTTGGTGTTCAGCATGCCAAGCGTCTGGTAGGTGCCCAGATCCTGCGCGGCACCCGCTGCCCATGTGTAGCCATCTTTGGGCGCATCCAGGGCGCTTTTGCTGCCTATGGAGCCAGACGCACCAGGCTGGTTGACCACCACAATGGTTTGACCCAGTGCCTTTTCAAGTTCAGCTGCCGTCACGCGCGTCACCTGGTCGGTGGAGCCGCCCGCCGCCCAAGGCACGATCAGGTTGATGGGGTGCGTGGGCTTCCATTGTTGGGCAAGGACCGGCGCAGAAACAGCCAACGCCATGGCCGCAATGGAAAGGCTTTTGAGCATAAAACGTTTGTTCATGATGTCTCCTGTTAATTATCCGGTTGGTGAATTAAAAAATCATAGGCAGTCCGCCTGTTCATGTCAACGAGGATTGCCCTGATTCGATCCCCTTCAGTCGGCCATCCAACGATGAAGGTGTCGTGCCACAAAAGCATCGTCATGCAGGTGGGGGTAGGCGTTGTGCACCCGCGTGAGGTTGTCAGCCTGGCCCACGCTCAAACCCTCTTGCGGATCGAGACACCAGATGCCCTCAAGGAGGCCCTGACGCCTCAGCACCTCATGGCAGCCAGCGATGCAGCCGCTAAAGTCGTGCTCCGGGTCGAACAATGCACTGTTGCAGTCCGTGACCTGGGCATCGAGTTCGAGAAGGGAGGGCGTAACCATCCTGGCATTTACTGCCGAATGGATGAGTGCCAGTTGCTCCACAGCCTTGCATGTGCCAACACTCCAGTGGCCGAGCAAGCCACCCATGACCTTGACCGTGACGGGTATGCCGTCCCTCAGAAATGTGAAGGGACACAAGAGGTCCAGAACAATGTGGTCGTCATTGCCTGTGTACAAAGTGACCCGGTCTTCTGCATACGCATCGATCACGCCGCGAATGACGTCCAGTGTGCGATAGCGGTTGAATGGCGCGATCTTGACCGCGACCACATTGTCCAGGGCGGCGAATCGCTTCCAGAAGCTGGTGGACAGGTGCAAGCCACCCACGGCGGGCTGAAGGTAAAAGCCAACCAGGGGCATGATGTCTGCCACGGCCCTGCAATGGTCAATCAGTTCATCTTCGCTGGCGCCATTCATGGCGGCGAGGCTGAGCAAACCCGCCTGATAGCCTATCGACTTTGCCACCCGGGCTTCGTTGCGAGCCTGCGCGGTGCCCCCAGCCAGTCCAGCGATCATGAACAGGGCTCGTTGGCCACCCAAGGGTGTCCAATCGTTCGCAGTCTGCATGGCGAGTTCAAGAACTGGCTTGTACATGCCTTGGTCACGAATGGCAAATTGTGTGGAATGAACACCCACGGCAACACCCCCTGCGCCGGCATCGAGGTAGTAACGCGTCAAAGCACGTTGGCGACGCAAGTCAAGGCGACGCTGCGCATCCAATGCCAACAAGTGCGCCGGGAATACAGCGCCCTGACGTAGAACCTTGAGAGAAGGGGCAGGAATGTCAGTCCAGTGCATGCGAGTGATCAGTAGTGGCCATCCCGGGTTTCGAAATGGGTGGGTTTGCCCAATGACTTCAGACCACGTTGAGCCCAATTGGCGGTCCAGTCGAGCATCTGGTCAAGGCTGACATGGGTCGGCCCAAACAATCCGTTGGCTTCTGTGCAATCAACCAGCCAGGCGGTGGACGCCTCCTCGCCCTTGAAGCTTGGTGTGATGCCCAAGCGCTCACCCAGGGCATGTGCAACCGCTCTGAATTCGATTCTTGGCCCGCTCAGATTAAGGGGCGATGTGGGCGTGTCGCAATGTGCCAGGCACTGCAAGGCCCGGTCATTGGCCTCGCCCTGCCAGATGATGTTGGCATGCCCCATGGTCACGTCAACAGGTTCGTGAGCCATAATTTTTTGAGCTACATCGTGCAACACGCCATAGCGCATGTCAATCGCATACGAGAGTCGCAGCAGCCTGCCTGGAGTTTGGTATTGGTGTGAAAAGTGTTCAAAAAGCCGCTCACGGGCGACGCAGGAGTTGGCGTACTCGCCCGATGGTGCCGTGGAGGCGTTTGACTCGTTTGCACCTGCACCCTGCACATCAACGTAGGGGTAGACACAGGCAGTGGAAAACGCCACGATGCGCGAGCGAAAAAATCGCTCCGCGACGAGAGCGGGCACATGTGCATTCATGGCCCAGGTCAGCCATTCGCTGCCGTTGGAGCCGAATTTTCGGCCCGCCATAAACACCACGTTGGCCGCTTCCGGCAAAGAGGCCAATGCATCGCGTGAGAGCAAATCGGCTTCAAAGCATTCAATGCCCTGACTTTCAAGCTGCTGGCGCAAACCTGGCTGCGAAAACCGGGCGACGCCAATGACCCGCTTGCCGGGTGCGGCGCGGCGCGCCATGCGCGCGAGAGTGGGTCCCATCTTGCCGCCCACACCCAGCACCATGATGTCACCATCGAGGCTTGCCAGTGAATTCACCAATGCGGCAGACGGTGTCGACATGACCGCTTCCAGATGATCTGCATCTTCGAAAAAAGGTGGCAATTTCAGCATGAGGGTTCGATGTCAGTTTGCTGTCCGTCTACCGAATGCAGGACTCAGACCACGCTGCAATGACGCGCGATGCAGGTGTCCAGCACTTCATCGCCCGGACGTTGCCACCAGTCCAGTTCAGAAAAAATTTCCACCTCGCTATAGCCCATATAGCCAGCTTCTTCCACCCAACCCCGGATTTTCCGGAGTTCGACAACCCCATCGCCCATCATGCCGCGGTCATTGAGCAAGTCGCGCGTGGGCGTGAGCCAGTCACACACGTGGTGGGCCATCAGCCGGTTTTTCCCGGGTGTCTGACCCGCACGCTGGATCTGATGTGCAAGTTTGGGATCCCACCAGACATGGTAGATGTCCAGTGCCACCCCGAGGGCCAGGCCAGGTGTTGACGCCGGATCAAGTTCATCGCACAGGTCCAGTGCGTGCTCCAGCGTGTTGATGCAGGCGCGCTCAGCAGCCTGCATGGGATGCAGAGGTTCGATGGCCAGCGGCATGCCCACTTCTCGCGCGTACTCCAATGACGCTGCAATGCCGTCGTGCACTTCAGCACGCGCGCGGCTGATGTCGGTGTACTGGGGTTTGCCAGTGAGAGCGCCGGGCAGGGCGCCGACCACCAACACCACGCAGGGCGCATTGAGCGTTTTGGCTTCGTCAATGGCGCGGCGGTTGTCATCTAGTGCGGCCTGACGCCCGGCAGCGTCAGCGGCGGGGAAGAATCCGCCACGGCAATACCCCGAGAGCTCAATACCTGTCGCCTTCAGTTGATGGGCTACCTTGTCCAGACCCACGCCAGCCACCTGATCGCGCCAGGGACTGATCGCTCGAATGCCACGCCGCGCGCATTCCTCAATGATGCGATCCAGCGGCCATTGCTTGCGCACGGTGGCTGTGTTGATGGACAGCCATCGATGATCCTGTGTGAAATCGCGCATGAATTAAAGACCTCTTTCTCTCTGGATTTGCCGGATGATGGCGGCGTTGTCGAGGTCGCCGTCGCCAGCGGCAACGGCCGAACGCATCAATGCCGCGTGCGCTTCGGACAAAGGCAGCGTTTGCCTATGTTGTCTTGCAGCTTCAATCATCAGGTCGACATCTTTCAGATGCTGCCGTATGCGGGACTGGGGTTTGAAGTCGCCATCGACCATCATTTGCCCCTTCGCTTCTGCGGCACCTGAACACGCGGGCGTGTTCAGTATTAGCTTCAAAAAGGTAGACGGTGCAATCCCTTGGGACTGCGCAAACACCATGCCTTCAGCCAACGCCGCACGGTTCAAACCGAGCACTAAATTCGTGGCCAGTTTTGCGCGGGCCCCCATTCCCGCGCCACCCACATGGATGCGTCGGGTTGAAATGGCATCCAGCAAAATTTGATGCGCTGCAATCACTGCCTCGTCACCTCCAAGCAGCAGCGTAGCCTCACCTGACGCGATCTGCCTACTGGACCCTGACAGCGGTGCTTCGATGAAGGCGATATGGCGCATCGCCAACCGCAACGCCAACGCAGCGAGCTTGTCCGGATCGCCCGTAGAGCAGTCAATCAGCGTGAGTCCTGTGGCGTCGGGTGGCAAACTGAGCGTTGAATCACCACCCTCTGCAATCTGCAGCACGCCCGCCGTGTCAAATACGGAAAGCACAATGACCCGGGTAGTGGCGGCGACCGCTGCCACAGTGGCTGCAACGGCATGGCCAGCGGCAGAAAATTCGTCGACAGCTGCCGGGCGCACGTCGTACCCAACGCATTGGTACCCGGCACTGCGAAGCCGATGGGCCAACGCCTGGCCAACCAGACCCAGACCAACAATGCCAACATGCAGGGGCGGCTGGCTCATGGTCACTAACTGCGCACTGAAGATCCACCGCAGACCGCAATGTCCTGGCCCGTAATGGCGGCGGCATCGTCAGACAGAAGGAATGCAACCAAAGCCGCAATCTCAGCGGGCCGAATCAGTCGTCCGATGGGCGGTAGTCGGGGTGCGGTGCCCGTTCGCGCCGGATCCACCAGCATGGGCGTGTCGGTGGCGGCCGGAGACACCACATTGACGGTGACACCTGATGCGATCGACTCGGCGGCCCAACTTCGGGCCAGCGAGACCAGCGCCGCCTTGGTGGCCGCGTATTGGCTGCGTCCTGCGATGCCCCCCGACACCCTGCTGCTGACCAATACAACGCGCCCTTGTCCAGCTGCCTGCATGGCGGGCAATAGAAAGTTGGCCAGTCGCGTGGCGGCATCCACGTGAAGCCGCCACATGGTTTCACCCGAGGCAGAATCGAGCGACCCCAGCGACCCGACGCGAAGGATGCCGGCCGCGTGCACCAGTGCGTCAGGTGGCTGGTTTGCCAATTGTTTCGAAAGCGTTGCCCTCACGGCCGATTCAAGGGCGTCGCCATTCGTCAGATCAACCAGGGTGCTGGAAAATTGTTCATCCGAAATGGTGGGAGCGGCCAGATCCAGGCCCTGAACCAGCCATCCATCAGCCAGCAGCTTTTTGGCAATCGCCATGCCAATGCCGGAGCTGCTGCCGGTCACAAGCGCGGTGCGAGGCGGGCTAAGCGTCATGATGTGGCAGGCCGACGCTTACTCCAGCGTGATTTTTTTGTCAGCGATGATCTTGCCTGACGTGGCAATGTCGTCTGCCTGGAATTTGGCGAAGTCGGCCACCGAGCCACCCGCGGGCACGATGCCGTCGGCGATGAGGCGCTCACGCATGTCGCTGGCCAAGGCGGTGTTGATGGCGGCATTGAGCTTTTGCACGATATCGGGTGGTGCCGAGGCGGGAGCCCAAAGGCCATACCAGCTGGCACACTCGAAACCAGGCAGCGTCTCGCCAACTGTCGAGACATCTGGCAAGTTAGGCAGACGCTTGGTGGATGTCACGCCGACCACCTTGAGTTGCGAGTTTTTGTGGAACTGGATCGTCCCCAGCACGGGATCCACAAAGCCTTCGATCTGCCCGCCCACCAGGTCCGTCACGGCAGGGCCTGTCCCCTTGTAGGGCACGATGGTGATGTGTGACCCCGCTGCCTGTTCCAGTTTGACGGTGCACAAATGACCTGCCGAGCCAATTGAGCCCACTGCAAAGTTCAGCTTGCCCGGATTGGCCTTGATGGCCGCCACCAGGCCCTTGACGTCGCTGACGCCCAGTTTGTTGCTGATGGCCACTGACAAAGGCGCAAGGGCCACCAGACCGATCGGGGAAAAGTCGGTTTGAACCTTGTAGGGCACGGCCTTCATGGTCATGGGCGCAGTCACAAAGGTGCTGGCATTGAACAGCAAGGTGTAACCATCCGCGGGTGCCTTGGACACTGCGTCCGCGCCAATCACACCATTGCCTCCGGGCTTGTTTTCTACGATGAAATTGTGGCCAAACTGGTCACTGAGCTTTTGCGCCAGCATGCGGCCCACTTTGTCCAGCGTGCCGCCTGGCGGAAAAGGAATGATGAGCTTGACGGGTTTGGTGGGATAAGACTGGGCTGCGCTGGTGAAAGCGACCAGTCCGAGAATTACGGCAAGGCTTGTTTTGGCGAAAGTTTTCATGGGTTTGTCTCCGGATTTTTAAATTTTTTGCAACTAGTCAACGCCATGCATGGCGCACAGTGTCTTCATGCGTTGCACGGCCAGTTCAGGTCGCTCCAGCACATGGGCCGCATCTGCCAGTCGGAAGAGCTCGCTCAGGTGAACCAGGGAACGGGTGCTTTGCTGGCCCCCCACCATCGTGAAATGGCTTTGATGGCCGTTCAGCCAGGCCATGAACACGACACCTGTTTTGTAAAAACGGGTGGGTGCCGCAAAGATGTGACGCGAGAGCGGAACCGTGGGCCCCAGGATGGCATGAAACATCGCCAGATTGCCCTTCGCCAGATGACCCATGGCCGCGCTGGCGGCGGGTGCTATGGCGTCAAAAATGCCCAATAGCGCGTCGCTTTGACCATGAACCCTGGCGCTGCCGTGACCGTCACCTGCAATCAGTTCCGCGTAATTGAAATCGTCACCGGTGTACATGCGAACACCCTGGCCGTCCAGCCCGCCTGTCGTTGGCAGAAGACGTCGCATGGCGATTTCCTTGTCTTTGTCCAGCAAGGAAATTTTGATGCCATCCACTTTGTCGGGGTGCGCTTTGATGATGCCCAATGCCGTGTCCATGGCCGTATCGACGTTATTGGAACCCCAGTAGCCCTTCAGCGCCGGGTCGAACATGTCACCCAACCAGTGCAGCACCACAGGTTGGCTGGCCTGGCTCAGGATGCGGTCATAGACCCGCTCGTAGTCAGCCGGGCTTTTGGCCACTCGGGCCAGGGCGCGGCTGGCCATCACGATCAGCTTGCCACCGAGCTTCTCGATGGCTTCCATCTGCTCCTCATAGGCCTGGATCACCTGGTCGACGGTGCTCACGGACTCCAGCACCAGGTGGTCGGTGCCACAGCCCGAAGCGACCAAGGCACCGCGCCCAAAATCACGGGCCGCATCGAGTGAACGGCGAATCAACTCCAGCGAGGTGGGCCAATCCAGCCCCATGCCACGCTGGGCAGTGTCCATGCTTTCGGCCACACCCAGTCCCAAAGACCACAGGTGCTGCCGGTAGGCGATGGTGGCATCCCAATCCACGGCACATTGCAGCCAGGGGTCAATAGCGGCCCTCGGGTCTGCCACAACGTGCGCCGCCGAATAAACGATGCGATTGAAGGCGGGGGGGTGACCCGGCTTGGGCGAGACCAACGGTGTGCCTTGCAGGGTGTAGGTCTGCAACTGACCCGCCAGATTGGGCAGGTTCAGCGAAAGAGAGGTCTGGGGCATGTTGTTCCCTAACTTGATGGTCAAATAGGGCGCAAGTCCCCGTGGAATATCAATAGTTAGCTATTAAAAATATAGTAATCAGATGGCCAGTTCAGGCACGTCGACCCAGCGGCGTTCGCGCCAAGACGCCAGTGCTGCCTCGACCAGTTGCACACCCTTGGCACCCTCGGGCAGGGTGAAGCGCCAGGGCGCATCTTCCACCACGTGGCGAATGAATTCTTCCCACTGAATCTTGAAGCCGTTGTCATAGACCTGGGTGTCCGGCACTTCAGCCCATTGGTCAAAGAACGGCATCATTTGCTTCTCGTCCGGGTTCCACACCGGGCGCGGCGTGTTCACACGGCTTTGTGCGCGGCAAGTGGACAAGCCCGCCACAGCAGAGCCGTGCGTGCCGTCCACATGGAAAGTCACCAGGTCATCGCGACGCACTCGGGTGGTCCAGCTGCTGTTGACCTGGGCGATGACTTTTTCGCCCTGATGACCCTTGAGTTCAAAGGTGGCATAGGCTGCATCGTCGGCCGTGCATTCATAGGGTTTGCCTGCCTCGTCCCAGCGCTGCGGAATGTGGGTGGCACCGATACAACTCACGGATTGCACTTCTCCAAACAAGTTATCCAGTACATAGCGCCAATGGCAGACCATGTCCAGAATGATGCCGCCGCCGTCTTCTGCGCGGTAATTCCAGCTGGGTCGTTGAATGGGTTGCAAGTCGCCTTCAAACACCCAATAGCCAAACTCGATACGCACCGACAGCATCTTGCCAAAAAAGCCCGAGCGGCGCAGCATGTCGAGCTTGCGCAAGCCCGGAAGGAAGAGCTTGTCCTGCACAGCGCCATGTTTTAGACCGTTGGCCTTGTTGGCTTCATCGGCCAGACGCGCGATCTCCACCGCCTCGTTCAGGTTGGTGGCAATGGGCTTTTCGCAATACACGTGTTTTCCGGCCCGAATGGCCTTGGCCAACAGGGTGGGGCGCATTTGGGTGGTGCCTGCATCAAAGAAGACGGTGTCATCCTTGTTGGCCAGCGCCGCGTCGAGGTCGGTGCCCCAGCGCTCAATGCCATGCGCCTTGGCCAGGGCCTGCATTTTTTCCGCATTGCGGCCAATCAGGATGGGGTCTGGCATAACCTTGTCACCATTCGAAAGCATGACGCCGCCTTGCTTGCGGATGGCTACGATGGAGCGAATGAGGTGCTGGTTCATGCCCATGCGGCCGGTGACGCCGTGCATGATGAGGCCAAGTCTTTGGGTGGTCATGGTGATCGAACTGTGAAAGGGAAAGTAAAAAAGGGGAAACGTTGCGAAGTTCCGTCCCGGAAAAAGCCGTTGTATGTCGTTGTGGAATGCAGGTCAGTGACTCAGGACGGCGAGGCCCTTGTCGTCAAAGGCATGGCAGTACTCGGCGGGCAGACGCACCTGCACGGTGTCGCCGCGCTTGTACAGGCTTTGACCGACCACCTGAACCACCAGCGACTGAGGGTTGTCGCCGTCGCCAAGGCTGCCATACAAGACGGTGTTGCCACCAAGTTGCTCCGTCAATGCAACCTTCATGGGCAGGCCCTGATGGGTCAACTCAATGTGCTCCGGGCGAATGCCCAAACACAATGGTGCGCCATCAGCGATGCGTCCTGACGGCACGGCCGGCAGGCTGACCGATTCGCCCCCTTGCAGTCGCACGACCATGCTGTCCAAGGTGCGAGACGCGATGACACCATCCAGAAAATTCATTTTGGGGCTGCCAATGAAACCCGCCACAAAGCGGTTGGCCGGGCGGTTGTAAAGGTCAAGCGGAGAGCCCGCTTGCTCGATGACACCGTCGCGCAGCACCACGATCCGGTCGGCCATGGTCATGGCTTCCACTTGATCGTGGGTCACGTAAATCATGGTCGTACCCAGGTCCGCGTGCAACTTGGAGAGTTCCACCCGCATCTGCACCCGCAATTCGGCGTCCAGGTTGGACAGGGGCTCGTCAAACAGGAACAGTTTGGGCTCGCGCACGATGGCCCGGCCAATGGCCACCCGTTGCCGCTGTCCGCCCGACAGGGCTTTGGGTTTGCGCTGCAGGTAGGTTTCGATTTTGAGCATTTTTGCGGCGTGCTGAACACGCTGCGCGATCACTTCCTTTTTCTCGCCAGCCGTCTGCAAGCCAAAGGCCAGGTTGTCATACACGCTCATGTGCGGGTAAAGGGCATAGGACTGAAACACCATGGCGATTTCGCGCTTGGCCGGTGCCAGTTCGTTGACCCGCACGCCATCAATGCAAAACTCCCCGCCCGAAATTTCTTCAAGACCGGCAATCATGCGCAGCAACGTGGACTTGCCGCAGCCCGACGGGCCCACAAACACCACAAACTCGCCATGTTTGATGTCCAGGTCGATGCCATGCACCACTTCAACGGCGCCATAGCGCTTGACGATGCCGCGCAGTGACAGTTCAGCCATGGCTCACCGCCTTGTTGAAACTGCCTGACGCAGGTGTCCAACTGTTGTATCGGGGGTGATCCTTGGGAATTGGCAAGGTGACGGCCGTGCCAGTCTCTGCTGAGAAATAGATGGCGGTGATCAACTCCAGCGACTGGCGTGCGTCATGCAAAGACACAGGCGTGGCCGTCCCCTGGGTGAGGGTGTCATGAATCAGGGCGAACTGGCCTTCAAACGACTCCAGCGCAGGCGCAAAGTCCGCCAGTGCCGATGCGATGGCCTCATCGATGGCGGGCGATTTACCTTTGAAAACCCAGGGGTCTTTACCGGGGCGATAGGGCTCGGGGCTTTGGCTTTCCACCGTCAAGTCCGAGAACATGAAGCGCAGGCGGGACAGTTCCTCTGCGGCACCCAAAGTTACCGAAAGGGTAGCGACGGAGCCGTTTTCAAGGCCCACGGAAACGGCGGCGCAGTCCTCCACTTCAATCGGATTGACGCGGGTAGCCAGGTTGGCAAAAACCGTTTTGACAGGGCCATTGACATATGACAGCATGTCATGCGCGTGGAGGGCCTGCGTCAGGCAGCAGCCCCCCATTTCGGTCGCCCATTTTCCCCGCCACTTAATGTCGTAGTAGTCCGAATCACGTCGCCAAGAGGTCTCGATCGTGGTCAAAAAGGGTGTGTGGGCAAAGCCCTTGGCCTGCAGGTGCTTGAGCTTTTGCAAGCCGTTGCCAAAGCGGTACTGAAAGATGGGGAAGAGATTTCCCTTGGCTGCCTTTTGCGCGGCTTCAATCCGATCACACTCTGCCAGTGAACCGACCAGCGGTTTCTCGGCGATGACATGAAAACCGGCAGCCAGAACCTGCTCAATCAAAGTGCAGTGGGTGTAGGGCGGTGTGCAGAGATCGTAAATGTCGACCGTATTGCCGGCCAGCAAATCCGCCAGGCGGGTGGTTGAGTGAGGAATGCCGAACTCGGCAGCAACCGATTTGGCTTTGGCTTCGTCCAGGTCACACACGGCAACGACTTCAAAGCGGTCTTTCACTTTGGCATAGGACTCCAGATGACCTTTGCCAACGCCCAGGCCAACGACGGCAACGCGAATTTTTTGGGACATCAGATATTTCCTACGCGGGTTGCCATGGCTTCAGCCTTCAGGGCGAGCTCAGTGGCCAAAAAACAATGGGTTTGTGACATGGCCGTTTCAGTGCGGTTCAGGATGTCTTGCACCAGGCGCGGGCCATAGGGCAGGGGCTCTGTGCTGCAATCCATGTGCTGCTGACCTTTGCCATCGACCAGGAACAGGTGATCGCCCCCAGGGCGGCCTGCGACGTCAACGTATTTGCGCAACTCGATATAACCCTCGGTACCCAAAATCGTCAGGCGGCCGTCCCCCCAGGTGCCCAGTCCTTTGGGGGTGAACCAGTCGACCCGGATAAACCCGGTTCCGCGGTCACCGCGAAGCAGCACTTCACCAAAATCTTCGAGTTCAGGGGTCTCGGGATTGCCGTAGTTGCCGATGTGGGACGCCACGACCTGCGCCTGGGTAGAACCCGTGAAATGCAAAAACTGGTCACACTGGTGGGCCGCGATGTCACACAGAATGCCACCGTAACGTTTGCGTTCAAAGAACCAGTCTGGGCGCGGGTTGTTACGCAGGGCGTGCGGCCCCAGTCCGACGGTCTGAACCACACGCCCAATGGCGCCTGCGGCGACCAGTTGACTGGCTTTTTCAGTGGCACGATTCTCAAACCGCTCGGAAAAACAGACCGAGAAGATTCGCCCTGTCTCGGCCTGGACCTTTTTGACCGAGGCGAGTTCATCCAGCGTGATGACGCCGGGTTTGTCCACCATGATGTCCTTGCCGTGTTGCATGACTTCAATGGCAGTGGCCGCACGCACGTCGGGGATGGTGGCACTCACCACCATTTGAATGGTCTTATCTTCCAGAATCACCCGCTTGTCGGTGACGCGGCGAGCCTGGGGAAAGACCTTGAGATAGGCTGCGACGAGGTCATCCTCTTCGGCATAGACATAGACCAGTTCGGCCCCTGCGTCCACCAGGGCTTTGGTCTGTCCGTAAATGTGATTGTGGTTGAGTCCAATCGCGGCGAATCGGACAGGAGGGTGTTGGGTTTGACTCATCGCTTCATACCAGAGTGAGCAACGCCTTCAATGATGAGACGCTGAAAGAAGAGAAAGAAAAGAAAGATCGGCAGGATGGCCAGCACGGACATTGCAAACAACTGGCCCCATGCCGACTGACCGGTGGAATCCAGAAAGGAACGCAATGCCAGGGGTACCGTGTAGTTCGACGCGTCGTTCAGGTAAACCAGCGGCCCGAAGAAGTCGTTCCAGGTCCAGATGAAGGAAAAGATGGCCGTAGTCGTCAGCACCGGCATGGACGAGCGGCATCATGATCTTCCAGTAGATGCGCCACGGGCTGCAGCCATCCAGCACGGCGGCTTCATCCAGCTCGCGCGGAATGCCGCGGAAAAACTGCACCATCAGGAAGATGAAGAAGGCGTCGGCTGCAAGAAACTTCGGCACGATCAGCGGCAGAAAGGTGTCGATCCAGCCCAGTTTCAGGAACAGCACGTACTGCGGAATCAGCGTCACGTGATAGGGCAGCATCAGCGTGCCGAGCATCACCACAAACCAGATGCGCCGACCACGAAACTCCAGCCGTGCGAAAGCATAGGCCGTGATCGAGCAAGACAGTACATTGCCGATCACGACCAGCACGGCCACCAGAAAGGAGTTCTTGAAGAAGACGGTAAAGCTTTGCTGCAGTGCCATCCAGCCTTCGGTGTAGTTGGAGAAATCGAAGGATGGCGGGATGATCGACAAGTCGGTGAAGATCATCGACTCGGGCTTGAAGGACGACGCCACCATCCACAGCAGCGGATACAGCATCAGGAACGACGCAGCCACCAGCAGGCCATGGCGTACCAATGCCCCGGTCAATAGACGTGAAGCGCTGGGCCCATGTCGCTGTTCTGGTACCGCATTGCCGGATGCGTTAACGAGGGTCGTCTTCATAGTAAACCCAGTATTTGGAGGTGAGAAAGCTGATGCCGGTGAATATGCCAATGATGATCAGCAACACCCAGGCCATGGCCGAGGCATAGCCCATCCGGAAATACGAGAACGCTTCCTGGTAGAGGTACAACGTGTAAAACAGCGTGGAGTCAATCGGGCCGCCAGTGCCGCCAGAGACCACGTAGGCCGGCGTGAACGCCTTGAAGCCTTCAATGATCTGCAGCACCATGTTGAAGAAGATCACGGGCGCCAGCATCGGGAGGGTGATTTTGTAAAACTTGCGAAATGCGCCAGCACCGTCCATGGACGCTGCCTCGTACAGGTCTTGTGGCACCTGACGCAGTCCTGCCAGGAAGATGATCATGGGCGAACCAAACTGCCAAACCGCCAGCAGCACCAGGGTGTAGATGGCCGTGTCAGGGCTTGATATCCAGCCTTGGCCCTTGTACCCAAACAGGGCCATCAGGATCTGGTTGACCGTGCCATTGCCTTCGAACAGCTGCCGCCACAGCACCGCAATGGCCACAGAGCCGCCCAGCAACGAAGGAATGTAAAACAGGGCGCGGTAAAACGCACCGCCGCGAATGGCCTTGTCCAAGACCATGGCCACCATCAGCGCAAAACACAGCTTGAGTGGTACTTCGCACAACATGTAGGTGAAAGTGACCTTGAGCGCCTGGTAGAAACGCGGGTCCTGCGTGAACATGCGCACGTAGTTCTCGGGGCCAATCCAGACAGCCGGACTCAGCAAATCAAATTTGGTGAACGAAAGGTACAGCGAGGCCAGCACGGGCCCCAAAGAGAAAACCAGGAACCCGATCAGCCACGGCGCAATGAATGCGTAGCCAATCAGGTCACGACGAAGCGCTGCCCTGGACTGGCCAAGACGCTCCGACGCAGGTTGGAGTTGCGTCTTGCCAGTCATCGTGGTGAAAGCCGGGCTTGATCAGGCAGAGCGGGCCAAAACCCGAATGGTCTCAGAGTGGAACTGGGCAGCGCCATCTGCGATGGAGGTTTTTCCAAAGGCCACGGCATCTGCCACACGCTTGAGCAAATTCTCGATTTCGCCGGCGCCTTTAGGTGGGGGTGGTGGCAGAGGCACAGCGGTCTTGCCCACCGATGCCACGAAATCGATCTGCATTTTCCCCAATGCGTCCAGATCAGGTGCGAGCGCAGCACGCGCAGCGGTCGAGCACGGCACGCCGCGTTCGATACCCAAAATTTTCACACCTTCGGGGGCCTGTACCATGAAGCTGATGAGCTTGGCGGCTTCTTCCGGGGCCTTGCTCTTGGACGAGATACTCATCATTTGCGATGGCTTGATGTAGTGGCCCGAGGTGCCCGTCTTTTCCCGTGGGAAGGGGCTGATGGCGAGGCTGTTTTTGTTGATCGCCTGGAACGCGACGATCTGGTTCGAGTTCACGAAACTCATGGCGGCCAAACCGCGGCTGACTTCGTATTCTTCGACCTTGCCGGTGTTCCCTGCGCCTACATCGGCGGGCGGGATGGAGCCTGCCTTGCGCAGCTTGTCCCATAAGTCAAACCAGGCAGCCACATCGTCTTTGGTGAATGCCGCTTGACCATCAGCGTTGTAAAGGGACTTGCCTTGCATGTTGAGCCATTGCTCAAAGCCTTGCTCCCATCGGCTGTTGTCACTGGCACCCCAGTACTTGCCCGGGTTCACTTTTGAGATTTCACCGCTGATCTTGGCAAAATCGGCCCAAGTCCAGTTGGGGTTCATGGCCTTGACGCCGACTTTGGCCAACATGGCTGTGTCGTACACCATGGCCTTGGAATTGGAACCCAGGTTGACGCCATACAGTTTGCCATCCACCTTGCCACCATTGCGGTCGTTGGCACTGAAGTCAGACAGGGGCAGCAGTTTGTCCAATGGCAGCAGCGTCTGGCGGCGTGCATATTCAAACAGGTAGCGGTAATCCATCTGGATCAGGTCTGGTGCGTTGCCGCCGGCAGTCTGGGTGGCCAGTTTGGTCCAGTAATCGCCCCAACCCAGGGACTCGGCAGCGATTTGCGAACCCGTTTTTTTGGAGTAAACGTCCAGCAGGGCTTTGGTGCGTTTGTCACGGTCGGGGTTACCCCACCAGAAGCAACGCAATTTGGCGGCAGTTTGGGCAATGCTGAGTGAAGGGCTCAGGCTCAAAGCCATGGAGGCTCCGGCGCTGGCAACAATTTGACGACGGGTAAGCAGTGACATGACGGCGATTCCTTAAAAACGAAAACGAAAGGTTTGGATGCCCTTGGGGGATTGCTGACTGGTTTAATTCACCAATGAGTTAATTGTAAAAAAGCATCTTTCTGTTTGTAAATAGGTTTTGACGCTCAATCTCTCAGGACATACCCTAGGATGACATCGCAGATGTGGGAGAGCCTCTCACTGTGAGACTTGGCAGTCATCAGGTTGCGGTCAAACACTGCGGACAAGGTGTGGTGGTTGGAAAGGAAGAAATAGGCCAGGCTGGCAATCGAGATGTACAGCTGCACCGGGTCAATGCCGCCGCGGAAGATGCCTTGACTGCGGCCCCTTTCCAGGATCGCCCCCAGTGTCTCGATCAGCGGCGAATTCATCTCCCGAATGCGCTTGGACTGCTTCAGGTGCTTGGCCTGGTGCAGGTTTTCGCTGTTGAGCAGCGTGATGAATTCGGGGTGGGCGATGTAGTATTCCCAAGTGAACTCGGTCAGGCGGCGCACCGCTTGAGCCGGTTCCAGATCAGTCAGGTGGAGTTGCTTTTCGGCGTCCCGGATGTTGGCATAGGCGCCCTCCAGAACCTCCAGAAACAAATCGTCCTTGCTGGTGAAGTAGTAATAAATCAGGCGCTTGTTGAGCTTGGCGTTTTCTGCAATGCGGTCCATGCGGGCGCCCGCAAGGCCAAAGTGCGAAAACTCGTGAAGTGCCGCCGCCAGAATTTCAATTTTTGAGCGGTCGGCGTCCCTGGATTTGGGTTCGCTGGCTGATACTTTGGCGTTATGCATGGCTTCGTAAGATTTGCATTGGTTGAACATTGCAGGCACAAACTCTGAGGAGTTGGAGTATCTTTCAAACCGTTACCGCGCGGTAACATTATTCACTACCTGGTGAAATGCGCTATGATTTCTTGCGCTGGTCAAGATTTTTCACCCACCCTTCAAAGAATCCCATCATGAGCAAAAAGCGTCACGTGTTTGTTGGCACCGGCGGGCGTGCCCTGAGTTTTATCGAGCCTCTGGTTACGACTTACGGCGAGCAGAATGAATTGGTTGCCATCTGCGACTTGAGCTCTGCGCGAATGGCGTATTACAACGAGTTGCTGGTGCGTGACCTGGGGTACCACGCCGTGCCCGCCTACACCTCGGACCGCTTTGACGAGATGTTGCGGGAGCAGAAGCCCGATGAGGTTTTTGTCTGTACCAAGGACGCTACCCACCATGAATACATCGTGCGCGCGCTAAAGGCGGGTTGCGATGTCATCACCGAGAAACCCATGACCACCGACGCGGAAAAATGCCGCGCCATCATGGAGGCGGTCAAAGCCAGTGGCAAGCGGGTGCGCGTGGCCTTCAACTACCGGTGGGCGCCGTTTCGCACCAAGGTGAAGGAGTTGATCGAGAGCGGCGTTGTGGGCAAGATTCACTCGGTCAATCTGGAGTATCTGCTGGACACCAACCACGGTGCGGACTATTTCCGGCGCTGGCACGCCCAGATCGAAAATTCGGGCACGTTGCTGGTTCACAAAAGCACGCACCACTTTGACCTTGTCAACTGGTGGCTCGACGCGATTCCCCAGCAAGTGTTTGCCTATGGCGATCTGGTGTTCTACGGCAAGGAAAACGCCATCAAACGGGGCGACGAAAAGCTGACCCGCTACCCGCGCTACACCGGGGTACCCGAAGCCAAGAGTGACCCGTTTTGCCTGGACCTGACCGAGAGCGAATCATTTCGCAAACTTTATCTGGCCGGTGAGGCGGATTCGGGCTATCTGCGTGACCAGAACGTGTTCCGGGACGGCATCACGATTCCGGACCAGATGTCGCTCAATGTGCGGTATCGCACCGGGCAGTTGCTGACCTATTCATTGGTTTGCTACAGCCCACGCGAAGGCATGCGCGTCACCTTCAATGGTGACCGCGGTCGCATTGAATACCACGAGTTCATCGGCACCCACATGAACCGGGCGGTCAGCCCCAAGAACTGGAAAATCGAAGAAAAGCCCGGTGCCGAGGCGGAGGGCGAGTGGATTCGCGTATTCCCCCATTTCAACAGCAGTTACGTGGTCGATATGCCTGAAATTCGGGCCGCGCACGGTGGCGCCGATGAAATTTTGAATGCCCATTTTTACGGCGATGCGCACACTTCGGATGTCTGGGGTCGTACAGCGGGCCATGAGCAGGGCGCAGCGTCGATTTCCATTGGAATTGCCGCGGTTCAGTCCATCCAGAGCAACCTGCCCGTCAACATCAGCGACGTCGTGGTGCTCAAGCCTGACGCCACCAAGTTGTCCGAATTGATTTGACCTGAGCACTACCCTTTGAAGGCCGCCAGCCCGGCGGCGGCTGTCTTGCGGATGGCGCCCTGCACGAAGGGTGTCCAGCCCAGCAACAACCCCTTGAGTCCCAACGCCTGGCGCGCCCATTTGTACAAGTCAAACACGTCTTTGTGCTGGATGATTCTTCCGTCCTTGAATACAAAGCTGGCTTGAATATCGTTCACCACGCGGTTGCCCGTCGCGGAAAAAGTGTAGGTGGCCACCCAATGTGCTTTGCCCGATGTGTCGCTGGCCTCGATGCCATCCACCACCACGGTCATGCCTTTGCCCCGCGAACATAACATGCGCCACATCTTGCCGGGCTCCTGGCCACTCAGGTTGGTGAAGACCGGGTCTGAAAAGGTGGCCTCTTTGGCATAACACGCGGCCATGCCCGCACCATCCAGCCGGGACAGAGCTGCGTAGAAGCGGGTGATCAATTCAGCATTGGGGTGCATGAGGGCTCCAGGAAATCGGTAAGAAGTGTGCCAGTCGTAACGGCAATGGCGGGACGCAAGTCGGGCAGTTTAGCGCGACCCCAGCATTGGCCGGATATTTTTTTCGCTACAAATTAAATAGCTAACTATTCAATATTGACAAGGACAAGCGGCCAATTTGATCTCTGCGTATACTCGAATCACCATGCTGCGTCTGACCCAGGCCCCCAACCTTGCCATCGCCACGCTGTGGGCGGATGCCCTGGCGGGGGAGGGGATTGTGACCAGTGTGCAGCGGCAGTATCTGGGCGGCATGATGGGCGAGTTGCCACCGGATCAGTGCCTTCCCGAAGTCTGGATCACCCATGCTGAACAGGAGGTGCGAGCGCGCGCCCTGTTGCATGATTTACAGCACGTGCCCCAACACCGCTGGATGTGTGTTTGTGGCGAACTGGTCGAAGGTGGCTTTTCCCAGTGCTGGCAGTGCGGCGTGTTCATGCCGCAATAAAAAACTGACTCAGTTTGCAAGTTGTGAGGTTCAGGCCGCCTGCATCAGCGCCCAGACTTTTGACGGTGACATGGGCATTTGCAACTGGGGTGATTGGCTGACTTTGCCGGCACGGGCCAGTGCATCAGCCACGGCATTGACCACCGTGGGAGCGGCGCCAATTGTGCCCAATTCGCCCACGCCTTTCACGCCCAGCAGGTTGTTTTTGCATGGCGTGGACTGGTCCATTTCGGTCTTGAAACCGGTCACCACATCAGCGCGCGGCACGCAATAGTCCATCAGACTGCCGGTCACCAATTGACCGGTCTCTCGGTCGTAGCGTAAATGTTCGTAGAGCGCCTGCCCAAGACCCTGAACCGAGCCGCCGTCGAGCTGGCCTTTCACGATCATCGGGTTGACGACGCGGCCCACGTCGTTGACGGAGGCATACGAAACCACGGCCACCTGGCCAGTGGCAGGGTCGACTTCAACTTCAGTCACATGGCAGCCGTTGGGCCAGGTGGGCCCCGCCACAGCATGGGTGGAATCTACAAAGATTTGTTGGTCGCCCTGTCGCGCCGCCAGCGCAAAGAGGTCAACGGCCAGGTCCGTGCCTTTGACTTTGAAGGTTGCGTTGCTGTAAGTGATGTCTTCCGCTGAAACTTCGAGCTCCTTGGCGGCCAGTTGCTTGCCGGCTTCAATGGTTCGCTCAGCGCCAACCCGCACGGCACTGCCCCCCGTGAAGATGGAGCGTGATCCAGCGCTGCCGAAACCGTCGCCACGGTCGGTGTCGCCCAGCACGATGCGCACTTTGTCGATGGGCACGCCAAAGGTGTCCACCACCAACTGCGCCAACGTCGTGGCAATGCCTTGCCCCATGGCGTTGACGGCGGAGAACACTTCAATGATGCCCTCGGGCTTCACGCACACGGTAACCCGCTCTTCCAGCGCATTGCCGCCCGTCCACTCCAGAAATGTAGCCAGACCCAGGCCGCGTAATTTGCCGCGTGTTTTGGACTCAGCCGCGCGAGCCTCGAACCCGGTCCAATCGGCCAGTGCCAGACCCTGGTCCATCACCGACTCAAACTTGCCCGTGTCATAGGTCTGGCCCATGGGGTTCTGGTACGGCATTTGTGTGGGCTGAATGAAGTTGCGCCGGCGCAAGGCCACACGGTCCATGCCGATTTGTCGGGCCGCTTCGTCCATCAGGCGCTCCATGATGAAGATGGCTTCAGGCCGCCCCGCGCCCCGATAAGCACTGGTGGGCGCCGTGTTGGTCATCACCGCTTTGTAATGGAAATCTATGGTCTGGATGTCGTAAACGCTGGTTTGAACCCACGGGCCAATCAGGATCTGGATGGCCACACCTGCACCCGTTGCATAGGCCCCCACGTTGCACAGCGATGCCACCCGAAGTGCCAGAATTTTGCCGCTGGCGTCCAGCGCCAAGGCCGCGCTGGTTTGAACATCGCGCCCATGGTAGCTGGACAAAAACTCTTCGCCGCGCTCGGCGGCCCACTTCACTGAGCCTTTGATGGCACGGGCACAAAAAGCCACCACCACATCTTCCGGATAGGCGCTGGTTTTCATGCCAAAACCACCGCCCACGTCGCCCACCACCACGCGCACGGCTGCTTTTTCCAGGCCCAGACAGGCACAGACTGAATCCCTCACACCGGACGGCATTTGCGTGCTCATGCGAATCGTGAGGCGGCCCGTTTCAGCATTTACGGTGCCCAATACAGAACGGGGTTCCAGCGAAAATGCAGCCACGCGCTGGTTCACGATATTCAACTTGACCACGTGGGCGGCATTGGCCAATGCGGTGTCCACGGCCGCAGCGTTGCCATAGCGGGATTCAGCGGAAATGTTGTCGGGTGCAGCATCACAAATGACGGGTGCTCCAGGTGCCGTGGCATCGTCCAGATTCACCACCATGGGCAACTCTTCATAGTCGACAAAGATGGCTTCGGCGGCATCACGCGCCTGCGCCAGGGTTTGCGCCACGACAGCGGCCACTGCCTCGCCCACAAAACGCACTTCCCCGTAGGCCAACACATGCCGATCCACTGAGGCGGCATCCGTGCCATCTGCGCGTTTGAAACCGGCCACGCCAGTCAGTGGTTTCACGCCTGCGGCCACCAGGTCTGCGCCCGTGACAATTTTCAAAACGCCAGGCATGGTCAGTGCTGACGTGGTGTCTATCGAGTTGATTCGTGCGTGGGGGTAGGGCGAGCGCAAAAACATCACATGGGCTTGTCCCGCAGGAACCACGTCATCGGTGTATTGCCCACGGCCAGTAAGCAGCAGGTTGTCTTCCAGCCGGCGCACCGCCTGGCCACTGCCAAAGCGAGCGGTGCCGGCGTCAACAGGGGAGAGGTTTGCGGGAGCACTGGTGGGGTGGAGGGTTGCGTTGGTCACAATGAGCCTGTCATTCAATGGGGGTGAAAATGGGGGGTCAAATTCAGAAACGCAACTATATGCGCAGAATGAACTTCCTGCGCCGACCCCACAATATCGCCCATGACGTCAAACATCCAATCCCCTGATTCCCAAGCTGCTTTTCACGTGACCCCCCAACACGCTGGCCAATTGCTGGTGGAGTGCCTGATAGCCCAGGGTGTTACCCACGCCTTTGGCGTGCCTGGTGAAAGTTACCTTGCGGTGCTGGACGGCTTTCATGCCCACGCCGACAAGATCACCTTCATCATCAACCGGCAAGAGGGGGGGGCTGCATTCATGGCCGAGGCGCATGGCAAATTGACTGGGCGTCCCGGCATTTGTTTTGTAACCCGGGGCCCCGGTGCCACCAACGCCTCTATTGGTGTGCACACCGCGTTCCAGGACTCCACGCCCATGATCCTTTTTGTGGGCGATGTGGCCAGCGACACCCGGGACCGCGAGGCGTTTCAGGAGGTCAATTTCCTGAGCTTTTTTGGTCCCTCCACAGGTGGCATGGCCAAGCGGGTTGAGCGCATTGACGATGCCCGGCGGATACCCGAATACGTGGCCCGCGCCTTTGCCACAGCCATGAACGGCCGCCCCGGCCCGGTCGTGCTGATCTTGCCGGAAGACATGCTGGCCAGCGTGATCGAACCCGGGTCTGACGGCAAGTTGCCCCAGGCGCTCCCCAAAGTTGACGCGGTTGAAGCCTGGAGTGACCCGGGGTCCCTGCGCACGCTGCGTGAGATGCTATTGAAATCGGAGCGACCTTTTGTCATTGCGGGCGGAAGTGGCTGGACCATGCAGTCTGCGCAGGCTCTTCAACGGTTTGCCGAGAACTGGAAGTTGCCTGTGGGCAATGCATTCCGGTTTCAGGATACGTTTGACAACTTCCACCCGCTGTATGCGGGCGATGTGGGCATTGGCATCAATCCCAAATTGGCGCAACGCATCAAGGACAGTGACCTGATCATTGCCATTGGACCCCGTCTGGGTGAGATGACCACGGGTGGCTACACGGTGCTGAAGGCACCCAAGGCCCAACAAAAACTGGTGCACATTCACGCCAGCCCCGAGGAGCTGAACCGCGTCTATCAGGCCGACCTGGCCATCAACGCCACCATGAACGCCGCCGCGCGGTCCCTGGAGGTGCTGACCGCACCAATCTCGGTGCCGTGGGAGTCGTGGTCGCTGGCCTGCAATGCCGACTACCTGGCCAACATGACGCCCACAGCGTTGCCGGGTGATATTGACATGCCCGCCATTGTGGCAACGCTGCAAAGGCACCTGCCCGCCGACGCGGTCCTGACCAATGGTGCGGGCAACTTTGCCAGCTGGATTCACCGCTTCTTCAAGCACCATGGCCTGGTCAAGGGGTTCAAGACCCAATTGGCGCCTACCAATGGCGCCATGGGATACGGCGTGCCAGCAGGTATTGCAGCGGCCATCACCACGGGCAGAACGGCGTTCACAATTGCCGGGGATGGTGATTTCCTGATGAATGGGCAGGAGTTGGCGACCGCAGCCCAGTACGGCGCGAAGAGCATCATCGTGCTGCTGAACAATGGCATGTTTGGCACCATCCGCATGCACCAGGAGCGTGAATACCCGCAGCATGTGGCGGGAACGCGTCTGGTCAACCCTGACTTTGCCGCTCTGGCAAAAGCCTATGGTTATACCGGGGTCAAGATCACCAAAACGGCGGAGTTTGAAGCAGAACTGCTGGCGGCTCTGGCGCGGCCAGAGGGCACCCTGATTGAGGTTGCTTTGGACCCGGAGGTGATCACGACCCGCGGCACCCTGTCGGCCATTACCCAGAAGGCCTTGGCGTCTCGTGCCTGAGGTTAACCTGCAGGATGGCGGGACCCGTCCGTCATGAGGTTTTGGCTGGATGCCCTGAAGATCACGGGCGTTGCCTTGCTTTACGCGGGTACCGCTGAAGTCACAAGAATTCTGACGAATTCGCAGGGCTATTTCGGCTTCATCTGGCCGGCTGGCGGGCTCGCTCTGGCGGCGGTGATGGTGGGCGGCAACCGTTATGGCGTCAGTGTTTTTTTGGGTGGGGTTTACCTGTGCTTTGGCGCACCCGGACTTCAAGATTACGGCGCCATCGCCTGGCTGATAGGTGCGCCAGTGTCGGCCTGGTTGGGGGCCCGGCTGCTCAAACGCGATGGCGATTTTTGCGTCAGTTTCAGACGGCTGAGCGACTTCACGTCACTCCTGGTTAAGGCCGCCTGTCTGGCCTCCAGTGTGAATGCCCTGGCCGGCGGAACCGCGCTGCTGCTTGCCAGGCAGATCCCTCCATCGGATTGGTTGGGATGTGTGGTCCAAATCTGGATGGGCAATGCGCTGGGCGTCATCCTGACGGCACCCCTGATCATGGTGTGGTGGGAAACCCTGCGCAGTCGCGTTCTACCGCGTCGCTTTTGGGAGGGTGTTCTGCTGCTGGCTCTTTCTTTTGTCGTGGGGCAAATCGTCTTCATGGACTGGTTCAAGGCGGCACTGGGTCCGGTGGCCAATGGCTACTGGATGTTTCTGGTGGTGACTTTGATCGGTATCCGGCTGGGCCTGCATGGGGTGCTTGTGATTCTGTTGCTGACGACGATTCAGGCCTTGATGAGCGTGTATGGGCAGGCCGGTTACTTTGCCGGCCCCGTTTCACAAGGCCAGGTGGTCAATGCCTGGTGTTACCTGATGGTTTTGTCGGTACTCGGAATATCCCTGGCAACATACATGACGGAACGCAGACGGGTAGCGTCCGACCTGAGAATTGGCGCTATCGCGTTTGAAAGCCAGGATGGGATGTACATCGCCAACACCAAGCTTGAAATCATCCGCGTCAACAAGGCGTTCACCACAATTCTGGATAGGGAGCCCCGAGAGGTGCTCGGCAAATTGCCCACGTCACTGATACCGCCTGATTTACATGACCAAGCCGCCTCCGAAGCTAACTGGCAGCATATTGAGGAGACCGGAGCCGGACAGCGGGAAATTGTGCTGCGCAAGAAAAACGGAGATACGCTCATCATCCGGGCAACCTTGACCGCGGTTAAAAATGCGTCCCTGCGGACGACCCACTACGTGGGCACCGTGACGGACGTCACCCCCCGTATCCGCGAGCAGGCGCAAAGACAGGCCGAGGAGGCCATCCAGCGCGATGCGCTGGTGCGTGAGGTGCACCACCGCATCAAAAACAACCTTCAGGGTATTGTGGGCGTCCTCAGGGAGTTCGCACGCAAACACCCCGACGTCCAAGAGCCGATCACGCAGGCCGTCGGGCAGGTCCAAAGCATTGCGGTCATCCATGGTTTGCAGGGCGGCAGCTCGCCTGACCGGGTGCACCTGAGCGAATTGACCATGGCCATTGCGCAAGGCATCAGCGGTCTGTGGCAAAAGGAGATCGTGATTGAAATTGCCCAAGGTCTGGAGACCTTGCTGGTGGTCGCAACCGAGGCGGTTCCCGTGGCCCTGGTTCTCAATGAATTGATTCTCAATGCCGTCAAACACGGTGATCACACCCTGGGAAAGCCCGGCGTGAGTCTTCTTCTTGACCCGCAGACCCGGGAGGTGGCAATCCAGATTGCCAATCACGGCCCATGGACACCCGACCAAACCATGCCGCACACGGGTCTGCAACTGGTCGATACCCTCCTGCCACGGCGAGGCGCTAAACTGTCACGTGAGCAGGTAGGCTCCTGCATCAAAACAACGTTGGAACTGGGGCCCCCAGTCATAAAATATGAAAGAGCCGATTACCCATGAGTGCACGCGACATTGCCGCTGGCCTGGGCCATCTACTTTTGGTGGATGACGACAGGTTGATTCTTTCGACGGTTGCCAGCGGCCTGCGTCAGGCAGGCTATTGGGTCAGTACGGCCGAATCGGTGGATGATGCCCAGGCCATGTTGTCTGGCGGTTTAAAGCCTGACCTGGTGATTCTGGACGTCCACATGAGTGATGTGGATGGTTTGGCTTTAGCGGTTCGATTGCGCGAACTCGATCACATCCCGTTTGTCATGTTCAGCGCTTACAGCGATCTGAAAACCGTCGAAGCAGCAACCCGTCTGGGGGCGTTGGGGTACATGGTCAAGCCCATGGATATTTTTCAAATGGTGCCAACGCTTGAGGCTGCGCTGGTGCGGGCTGATGAACTGCGCAATTTGCAGGATGCCGGCACACATTTGCAAAAAGCGCTGGACAGCGAGCGGGATATCAACGTGGCCGTTGGCATCACCATGGCCCAGCAACACCTGCCGCGTGACGCAGCTTTCTCAATGCTCAGGTCAACGGCACGGAGCCAGCGTCGCAAGCTGGCTGAACTTGCCGGCGATGTCATTGCAGCCACTGAAGTCCTGTTCCCTCCATCAAGCAAAGCACTGTCATGACTGTGTGGCCTGAGCCTATAGAATTTAAATGACTTGATTCGCGTGGCTGACACCCTTGCCCCTGGTGTCACTCACTTCTGAGGCCCTGAACCTGCCTCGTTACGAATTCTGCGTGGGTTGCTACGGGCACCCCTGCAGGAACTGACGATCGATCCCTCGCCGGGATTGGAGGTTGTATGCCTGATACCCTGGAATCATCCCAATTGCCGTTTTACGCCTCGCGCGACCCTGACTCCGGTGCGCGCAGAAACGCGTGCCCCGCTGCCCTGAACCGTCGTTCCCGTTGAAATCATGTCGGCACATTTGCTGATCATTGACGAGTCCGACGCCGTTCGCAGCGGCCTGCGGCTGTTGTTGGGTAACGTGCCGGCCATCGCCACCATCCACGATGCGGCAAACACTGCGCAGGCACTGGATTTGGTTCGCCTGCACCCACCCACGCTGGTGGTTCTGGACCCCTATTTTGGGGATGGCCTGAGCATGCACATCGTGCAAAGGATCAAGCGCCTTGCACCCTCCGCGCAAATAGCCATTTTGACCTTGCAGACAGACCCAGCCTATCGGCAATTTTGTCTGGCGCTGGGAGCCGACTGGTTTTTTGACAAGGCTTCAGAAACTGAACAGCTTTTGATTTGGGTCCAGCAATTTGCCAGCGCCAAGCCTGTCGATATCTCGGAAAAGTCGTTTCCCAGCCGCGCGCCCCCGAAATATCCCGCAGTGGAAGTGCTACAAAATAGATAGCTGGGTATGCCCTATTGACGGGGACTTGCGGCACTATTTATCATGAATTTTTGTCATCGGAGACTCCATGGCCCTCTCGGACATCGCCATTGCCCAGGCAGCGACACTCAAACCCATTCTTCAGCTCGCCCAAGACCGGCTGGGTATTCCGCCTGAAGCGCTTGAGCCCTACGGCCACTACAAGGCCAAAATTGACCTGGGCTGGCTGGCGGGCCAGTCCCACCGGCCCGATGGCAAATTGGTACTGGTCACGGCCATCAGCCCCACCCCGGCGGGTGAGGGCAAAACCACCACCACCGTGGGCCTGGGCGATGCACTGAACCGCATTGGCAAACGTGCGGTGATTGCTCTGCGCGAGCCCTCGCTAGGACCGGTGTTCGGCATGAAGGGCGGGGCAGCCGGTGGTGGCTACGCGCAGGTGGTGCCGATGGAAGACATCAACCTGCATTTCACCGGCGACTTTGCGGCCATTGCGCTGGCCCACAACCTGCTGGCCGCACTGCTGGACAACCACGTTCACCATGGCAACGCCCTGGGTTTTGATGTGCGCCGCATCGTGTGGCGGCGTGTGATGGACATGAATGACAGGGCCCTGCGCTCCACGGTGGTGTCTCTCGGCGGGCCGGGCAATGGTTTCCCGCGCGAGGATGGTTTTGACATCGTGGTCGCGTCCGAGGTGATGGCCATTTTTTGCCTGGCGACGTCCCGCAAAGATTTGAAAGATCGTTTGGGCAACATCATTGTGGGCTACACACGCGAGCAATTGCCCATTCGCGCCCGTGACCTGCAGGCCCAGGGTGCCATGGCGGCGCTTTTGAAAGACGCCATCAAGCCGAATCTGGTGCAAACACTGGAGAACAACCCTGCCATCATCCACGGCGGGCCGTTTGCGAACATCGCGCATGGCTGCAACACCGTCACGGCCACCAAGGCTGCTTTGAAACTGGGCGAGTACGTGGTGACCGAGGCCGGCTTTGGCGCTGACCTGGGGGCCGAGAAATTCATCGACATCAAATGCCGCAAGTCCGGTTTGCGCCCCGATGTGGCGGTGGTGGTGGCCACGCTGCGCGCGCTCAAACACCACGGCGGTGTGGAGGCCGCAGACCTCAACACACCCAACCTGGCCGCCATCGAGAAAGGCATCGCCAATCTGGAGCGACATGTAGACAACGTGCGCCACCGCTATGGCCTGCCGTGTGTGGTGTCCGTCAACCATTTCACCTCTGACACCCAGGAAGAACTGGATTTGCTTCGCAAACACATGGACCGCCAGGGTGTGCCCGTTGTGGTGGCGCGGCACTGGGCCGATGGCTCCGCGGGGGCCGAAGAACTCGCGCGCGAGGTCGTGCGGCTGGCCGAGTCCGGCACCGCCGCCATGCGCTTCGTTTACCAGGATGAAGACACCTTGTGGGACAAGATGAAGGCGATTGCCACCCGTGTCTATGGCGCTGGTGATATTTCGGCCGACTCTGCCGTGCGCGCCAAAATCCAGAAACTGCAAACGGACGGCTTTGGCCACTACCCGGTCTGTGTGGCCAAGACGCAGTACTCGTTCTCTACCGACCCCAAACTGCGCGGCGCACCCAGCGGCCACATGGTCAACATCCGCGAGGTGCGTCTGGCGGCTGGCGCCGAGTTTGTGGTGATGATTTGCGGCGACATCATGACCATGCCCGGCCTGCCCAAGGTGCCGTCTTCGGTGCGGATTGACATTGACGACGACGGGAAGATTTCGGGCTTGTTCTGAAGCTTGAATTCTTGGAATTTAAAAAATGATAGCAAACTATTGTTTGATGACGGGGACTTCAGGCCACTTTTCTTTTGAGTTCCAGGCAAATGGCTGAAATGACTGCTTGCCAGTCGCCCGCAGCAGCTTGCCGAAACAGCCGCATCGTGTTCGGGTACCAGGGCGAATCGGTCCGGTCTTTCATCCAGCGCCAGTCAGTGAGGTAAGCGGGCAGCAGCAGCCAGCAAGGGATGCCCAGCGCACCGGCCAGATGAGCGGCAGCCGTGTCCACGCTGATGACCAGGTCGAGGTTGACCATGATGGCCGCGGTGTCGGTGAAGTCATGGATGTGCTCACCCAGGTGTGTGATCGAGCGCAAATTGGCATTCACCCCGTCGGCAAGACCTGGTTGCAGGCTGAAACATTGAAGTCCGGGCAGAGCCAGCATGGGTTGCAGCCGTGAGATGTCATGGAGGGAGCGGTCGCTGTCGTTTTCAAATTGCGGGTTGCCGCGCCAGACCAGGCCCACCTTCAAATCCTGCTTGCCTGCCAGTCGCTGGCTCAAATGATGTGCCAGTTGGTCTGCCCATCTCGCCTGTTTGTGTGGCTCAGCGTGCAGGTAGGGAATTGCTGTCGGGATGGTGTCTTCCCGCGTGCGGCAATACAGCGGAATGCTGAGCAGTGGCGTCCAAAAATCCCATCCTGAACGGGGCACATCTTCATTGAACGCCAGCAAGGTATCTGCACCGGCCAATGTGGAAAATAGCGCCTTCAAAGCGGGGTGGCACAGCAGGGTGATGTGTTCGGCTCCCTGCGCTTTCAGCACCGCTGCGTACCGCGCAAACTGGATCATGTCGCCATGGCCGGCCTCAAAACCGATCACCAAAGATTTGCCGGCTAGGGGCTCACCCCGCCAGCGTGGGCATTCAAAATGCGCTGCCAGCCCGGCATACCAGTCGCGGGCTTCAAGGCGCCGCCAGCCCTCGTCAAAGCGGCCCTGGCGCAGCAACAGGTAGCCCAGGTTGAAATTGGTTTTGGCGTGATGGGGCTCCAGGGCCAGCGCGCGGCGGTAGCACGCCTCGGCGTGGTCCTCCTGCTGTTGGCAGACGTGCCAGACACCCAGGTTGCACCAGACCCCCGCGGATTCAGGGGCCAGCTCCACAGCCTGCAGGTAGCACTCACCAGCTTCATCGAAACGCCGCTGTTGGCTGAGCAGGCCGCCCAGGTTGAGATGAATTTCGGCAACCCCTGGGCGCAATGCGATGGCCTGTCGGTAGGCCTGTTCGGCTTCGTCCCATTGGCGGTTTTGGTCAAGCAATAACGCCAGGTTGGCGTGGGCTTCGCCCAATTGGGGATTGTTCGCGATGGCCTCGCGGAAACAGTTTTCACCTTCGGGTAATTGGTGGCTTTCCAGGTGCACACAGCCTTGGGCGAACAGTGCCTCGGCCCGTGGCTTGGGGGCTGGCATCAGGGCAGGGCGGCCCACGCCGGGTCTGGACGCCAGGCCGCAGACCACGCAGGTATTTGTGACGCGGGCATGGGGCGGGCAATGCCATAGCCCTGGGCCAACTCACATCCCAATTGCAGCAACAAGGTGCCGTGCGCCACCGTTTCAACCCCTTCGGCAATCACCTCGCGTTTGAAGGCTGCCGCCAGCCCGATCACGCCCTGCAAAATGGCCAGATCGTCCGGGTCGTCCAGCATGTCGCGTACGAAGCTCTGGTCAATTTTGAGGGCGCCCACTCGCAAGCGCTTGAGGTAGGTGAGTGACGAATAGCCCGTGCCAAAGTCGTCCAGCGCGAACGTCACGCCCAAGGCCGTGCAGTCGTCGATGACTTGCGACACCCGGGCGATGTCTTCAAGCGCGCTGGTTTCGAGAACTTCAAGCTCAAGTTGACCCGGAGAGAGTTGTGGATGCTTCAAAAGCATCGTTCTGAGTCGTTCTATAAAGTCAGCCTGCTGCAATTGCTTCGCGCCTATGTTGACACTGACCTGCAGGTCCAAGCCTTGGGTCTTCCAAGTCATCATTTGGGCCAGTGCATCGGCGATGACCCACTCACCCACTTGGACTGCCAGCGGGTTGTCCTCAATCAATGGCAGAAATTCAGCAGGGGACAACAGGCCTTTTTCAGGGTGCCGCCAGCGGATCAACGCTTCTGCCCCCTCAACCTGGCCAGTGCGCATGTTGACTTTAGGCTGGTAGTACAGGACGAATTCACGATGCTCCATCGCCTGACCAATGCGCCTCAGGCTGTCATGGTGGCCCCTTAAATTGCTGTCTTGTGCGGAATCAAATATGTGGAACCGGTTCTTTCCTGCGACCTTGGCCTGGTACATGGCCTGATCGGCCTGGCGCAGCAACTGGTCGGCGGCAATGTCGATCCCCTGCGGGAAAAAGGAAATGCCGACACTGGCGGTTACTCCAATGGATCGCCCATTCAACTCAACCGTTTGCGAGGCCGCCTCCATCAGCTTCTTGACGAGAATTTCGCTCGCGTTGGGGTGATTCAGGTTGGGCAAAACGGCTACAAATTCGTCGCCCCCCATGCGGGCCAGGGTGTCCACTTCCCGCAAACTCTGGTTCATTCGGTTGGCAATCGTTACCAGAACGGTGTTGCCAGCTTCGTGTCCCAAGCTGTCGTTGATGTTTTTGAATCCGTCCAAGTCAAGGTAGACCAATGCCAAAGTTTCGCCTCGCAGCGTTGCCTGCGCCATGCCTTGCTGCAGACGATCGCCCAGCAACAGACGATTGGGCAGGCTGGTGAGGGCATCGAAATGCGCCATCCGGTCCAATTTGCTTTCTTGCGCCTTGATGGCGGTAATGTCCGAGAACAACGTGACGATTTGGGAAACGGCACCTTCGTCGTCCTTCACCACACTGATGGTGAGCATGGCAACCATGGCTTCGCCATCCTTGCGTTGGTTCCAGATTTCTCCGCTCCAGTGCCCCTGCAACATGAGCGACTGATGAATCACCTCATACAGCGGGTCATTGGGCCCGCCCGAGTTCAATGACCTGGACGGTTGTCCAACCACTTCTTCGCGGCTGTACCCGGTAATTCGGCTGAATGTATCGTTGACATCGAGGATGATGCCCGTCGCATCGGTGATGATGATGCCTTCGCGGGCGTGGCGGAAAACGCTGGCAGCCAGCTGAAGTTTGGCTTCGGACTGTTTGCGCTCAGTCAGGTCAAAGTCCAGACAAAACATTTCTGCAGGCTGGTTGGCGGGTGTGACAAAGGCGTGGCTCGACAGCACGTCAACCAGAGACCCGTCTTTGCGCTTCAATTTCAACTCCGCCATGGGAATGGGTTCGCCGGAATCGAGCATGTGTTCGACAGCGGACTTGACGTCTGCGCGCATGGGCGCCGGGATGATCAGGTCCAGCAGGTTGCCTCCCAGGGCATCTTCGGGAGAGTAGCCGTAGAGTTTTTCGCAGGCCGCATTCCAGAAGAGCACGGTGCCGTCTTTGGCGTAGCCCTGAACCGCAATGTTGGGGATGTTTTCGACCAACGAGCGGAAGCGGGTTTCGCTGGTGTGGACAACAGCCAGCGCGTCAAGGCGCTCCAACTCTCCGGAGGCTCTCAAAGCCACTCTGGCCAAAGTAGCTTCGGCGTGAATGGGATTGTCAATGGCAAGGTGATGTGCCAAACGGATCAGTCCAATGACCTCGCCCACATGACTCCTCAAGGCGATTGCAATAAAACTTTCAGCTTGAAGTCTGACCAGCAGTTCGTCTTCCCCATACAGTTCACGCACCTTGCGGGTGAAACAACAGGACCCAAGTTCCAAAACTGAAACGCAGGCTGTGTTTTTCAGGGTGTAGCTCTGGTTCTCTTCAAAGTGATCGACCTGCCAAACCCAAAGGGGGCAGGCCGTCTTTTTATCGCTGGAAACTCGGTCAATGCTGACAAAGTCCATGTGCAGACTCTCAGCCAAAAAGACCGCCAATGATTCGAAAAAGCCTTTGCCGTCCGGACTGAAACCCGCCTGCGAAAGGAATTCGTCAACCGCGTCTGCCCGCCTGCGCCTGACGAAAGCGGCACTTTGAGTTTGTATTGATTCTGGAGGATGGGTCGGAGGCTTGTTGACGTTCATCGCACCGACATGGTAATCCAGACCCGCCGGCAGGGGTTTCCGGTGTCGCGCTCATTGGCCAAGAAAAAAGCCGCATTGCTGCGGCTTTTCATCGGTTCAGTCCAAAAACTGTATCCCTTATTCCTTGATATCCACCCCGTAGAAGGTGTGGCGACCAAAGGGACTCAGCTTGAAGTCAATCACTTCTTTGCGGATTGGCTTCAATTGCACGGCGTGTGCGATGGTGAACCAGGGCGCCTGCTCTTTGAAGACCACCTGCGCTTGCTCATACAGCTTGGTACGCTCCGCCATATTGGTGACGGTTTTTGCCTTCAGCACCAGGTCTTCAAAGGGTTGATAGCAGAACTTGGCCACGTTGGAGCCATTTGATTTGGCTGCATCGCAACCGAGCAGGGTGTGTAGGAAGTTATCGGGGTCACCGTTGTCGCCGGTCCAGCCCAACATGCCCATCTGGTGCTCGCCTGCCTGCATGCGCTTGCGATACTCGCCCCACTCAAAGCTCTTGATTTCGGCTTTCACGCCAATCTTGGCCAAGTCAGCCTGCATCAACTCGGCAATACGCTTGGCATTCGGGTTGTAGGGGCGCTGCACAGGCATAGCCCACAGGTCGGTCGAGAAGCCATTGGGAAGCCCAGCCGCGGCCAGCAGCTTTTGCGCTGCTGCGGGGTCAAACGGGTCGTCCTTGATGGCGTTGTTGTAAGACCACTGCGTCGGGGGAATCGGGTTCTTGGCAGCAACTCCGCTGCTCAAGTACACCGCATCGATGATGGCCTGCTTGTTGATGGCCATATTGATGGCCTTGCGCACCCGAACGTCGTCAAACGGCTTCTTGGTGGTGTTGTAGGCCAGGTAGCCCACGTTCAGGCCAGGTTGCTCCAACACCGTGACCTTGGCGTCTTTGCGCATGGCGTCCAGATCCGCCGGGTTGGGGTAGGGCATGACATGGCACTCACCTTTTTGCAGTTTGGCCCACCGCACAGACGCGTCGGGGGTGATTGAAAACACCAGGTCGTCAATCTTTGCCTTGCCACCGTAGTACTCGGGGAAGGCCTTGTAACGAATGATGGCGTCTTTCTGATACTGCACCAGGTAGAACGGACCCGTTCCAATGGGTTCTTGATCGATCTTTTCGGGGGTGCCGGCCTTGAGCATGGCGTCCGCATACTCCTTGGACTGAACCGCGGCGTATTCCATCGCCCAGCCCGAGAGGAAAGGCGCATCGGCTTTGTTGAGGGTGATCTTCACCGTCATGTCGTTGACCCTGTCGACCGACTTGATCAATTTGTCCATGCCCATGTCGCCAAAGTAGGAGTGGTTCGCACTCGTGACCTTGAAGTAAGGGTTGCTTTCTTTCCACTGGCGCTCAATGGCAAAAATGATGTCATCCGCGTTCATGTCACGGGTGGGCTTGAAGTTTTTGTTGGTGTGCCACTTCACGCCTTTGCGCAATGTGAAGGTGTACTCCTTCCCATCGGTAGACACCGTCCAGCTTTCTGCCAAACCAGGAACAACGGCTGTGCCGCCGCGCTCAAAGTCAACCAGGCGGCTGTAGATTTGGGAGTTGGCATCGAACGATGTGCCCGTGGTGTTGATACCAGGGTAAAAATTCTCCGGGCTGCCTTCAGAGCAATAGACCAGAGTTTTTGCGGCGACCGGGGACAACATGGCCATGCTGGTGAGCACAGCGGGTGCTGCAATCACGCCCAGCAAGGCACGTTTGGCCAATCGCAGGTGCGAGGCTTTGGGTTTCGACAGTTTCATCTCTAGGCTCCTTTAAGAACAATTGCTGTCATGCAGCGGGAAGAAAAACAACTTGCAACAAAAATAATGGCTCAAGCATGGAGCATATTCTCGGCCTCATGGCAGGCCACTTTGCGTGCATCCAGCAAACGCAACACGGGTCGTTCAGCACGGCACCGATCGGTGGCATGGGGGCAGCGGGTGGAAAACACGCAGCCAGACGGTGGATTCAACGGGGAGGGTAATTCACCCTTCAAAACGATGCGCTCAGCAGGGGTATGTTGACCGGGTAAACCACCCACGATACCGGGCGTGGATGCCAACAAGGCTTGGGTGTACGGATGCAGCGGCCTGGAAAAAATGGTTTGTTTATCGCCTTGCTCGACGGCATGGCCCAGATACATCACGAGCAGGTCATGCGCGATGTAGCGCACTACTCCCAAATCGTGCGAGATGAACAGGTAGGCCAGCCCCAACTCCTTTTGCAAATCTGCAAGGAGGTTGAGTACCTGTGCCTGGATGGACACGTCCAGGGCTGAAACTGGTTCGTCGGCCACCACCAAGGCGGGGTTCAGCATCAGTGCGCGGGCAATGGCGATGCGCTGGCGCTGCCCGCCTGAAAACATGTGGGGGTAACGGTCGTAATGCTCAGGGCGCAGGCCCACCAGAGCGAGCATGGCTCTGGCTTTTTCCATGCGTTCAGCGGGTGACAAAGCCGTGTTGATCTCAAGGGGTGCTTCCAGAATAGCGCCAATTTTCTTACGGGGGTTTAACGAACCATAGGGATTCTGGAAAACCAGCTGCACTGAACGACGAAGGGCCAAGCGCTCCTCGGGCACTGAGGTCGCGATGGTCATGCCGCCAAGATGAAGTTCGCCGCCGGTTGGCGATTCAATCAAAGACACCATGCGGGCGAGGGTGGACTTGCCACAGCCCGATTCACCCACCACAGCCAGTGTTTTGCCCGGCATGATGGTGAAAGAAACACCGCTGACCGCCTGCAAATGATCAGGCTCACGTAAAAAGCCACGGCTGATTTTGTAGACCTGCCGCAAATCTTGAGCAACGACGGCTGGAGTCGCTTTAGGCAGCTTGTCAGTCACTGGAACAACCGCCATCTCCTCAGGGGCCGAGGCCGCATTGGCCAGGGACTTGCTGAGTGCTTTTTCAATCGTGCTCATGCCTGCCCCAATGCGAAATGGCATCGAACGGCACCCTGGCCCAGAGTACTGAGTGTTGGACGCCGACTGCGGCAACTCTCCTGCACATAGGTACACCGCGGTCCAAACAGGCATCCCGAATGACGGTCATACAGCCCGGGCACCATGCCGGGAATCGTCGCCAGGCGCGAATGGCCATCACTGCGTTCCGGCATGGAGGCGATGAGGGCTTCCGTATAGGGATGGCGGGGTGACTCAAACAGCCTCTGCGCACTTTGCTCTTCCATGATCTGTCCGGCATACATCACTGCAATTCGTTGCGCCATTTGTGAGACCACGCCCATGTTGTGGGTGATGAGAACCAGTGCCATGCCCCGGTCTTTTTGCAGCCCGCGCAGAAGGTCCAGTATCTGGGCCTGGATCGTGACGTCCAGTGCGGTCGTGGGTTCATCGGCAATCAGCAATTTGGGATTGCAGGCAATTGCCATTGCAATCATCACGCGCTGGTTCATGCCGCCCGACATTTGATGGGGGTAGATTTTCAACCGGCTCTCTGGGGCGGGTATGCCGACCTGCTCCAGCAGCTCGATGGAGCGGAACTTCGCCGCTTTGCCATCCATTCCCATGTGCAGCTTCAATGTTTCGGCCAACTGGAATCCGACGGTAAAGCAGGGGTTCAGGCTGGTGGTCGGGTCCTGAAAGATCATGGACAGATCTTTCCCCGTCAACCGGCTTCTTTCCCGGGGAGCCAGGGCCAGCAAGTCGTGACCATCAAACCTTAGCGTGTCGGCGGTAACGCGCCCGGGGAAGGCAACCAGACCCATCAGCGCCATCATGGTGACGCTTTTTCCAGAGCCGGATTCACCCACAATGCCCAGGACATCGCCTGTGTCCAGCGTGAGGCTCACGCCCTCCACAGCGTGCATGACGCTGTCCTTGGACGGGAAGTCCACGCTGAGGTTTTCTATTTCGAGTAGTGCCATGGTGAACGTGAGGGTCAGCGCTTGAGCTTGGGGTCGAATGCATCGCGCAATCCGTCGCCCAGCAAATTGAAAGCCAGCACAGTGATGAAAATCATCATGCCGGGCAGGGTGACGACCCACCAGGCACGAAGTACAAACTCGCGGGCATCCGCCAACATGGTTCCCCATTCTGGCGAAGGTGGCTGCGCACCCAGACCCAAAAAGCCCAGGGCGGCAGCGTCAAGAATGGCTGTGGATATTCCCAGTGAAGCCTGCACGATCAAAGGCGCAGTGCAGTTGGGCAGCACCTCGCTGAACATCAAACGGATGTGCCCTGCACCGTTCATGCGGGCGGCTGTCACATAGTCTTTGGAAGTCTCGGTGATGACCGCTGCCCGGGTGATTCGAACATAGTGCGGCAGGATGACGATGGCCACCGCCAGCATGGCGTTCATCATGCCGGGGCCGAGAATGGCCACAATCACGATGGCCAACAAAAGGCTGGGCAGGGTCAGGATGATGTCCATCAGGCGCATGACAAAGGTTTCATACAAACCCCTGAAATATCCGGCGGTCAGTCCCAATATCGTGCCGGCCAAAACAGACAAGGCAACAACGGCTACACCAATGACCAATGAAAGTCGTGCGCCGTGAATCAAACGCGACAGGATGTCACGGCCAATGGCATCCGTGCCCAGCAAGTAGGACGTTGAGCCGCCGTTTTGCCAGAAGGGCGGTTTGAGAAACACGGCGTTGTTGGTCAGATCGGGCGGATAGGGTGCCAACCAGGGTGCGAACAGGGCCAAAAGGAACATCAACAAAACAATAACCAGGCCCGCCAAGGCGCCCTTGTTTGCACTGAAATAGCTCCAGAATTCCTGAAACGGGCGAGCCGGCTCAGCTGCGCGCTGAACCTGAAGAAGAGGGGTACTGGATGTGATCGCCATGGCCTTCACCGCTGATGCCGGATGCGGGGGTTGATGATGCCGTAGGTGATGTCCACCAACAGGCTGATCACCATGACGATCGCCCCAACCAAAAGTACGCCACCCTGCAATACCGGATAGTCCCGCCGTGCAATGGCTTCAATCAGCCACTTGCCGACGCCGGGCCAGGAAAAAATGGTTTCGGTGAGCAAAGCACCGGTGAACAACACGCCAATTTGCAGCCCGATCACCGTGACCACAGGAATCAGCGCATTGCGCAGTGCATGGACCGTGACCACCCGCAGGCCAGACAGGCCTTTGGCTCGCGCCGTGCGAATGTAGTCTTCGCCCAGTACCTCCAGCATGGCCGAACGCGTCATGCGGGCGATGACTGCCAGAGGCTGCGTGCCCAGCACAATGGTGGGAAGAATCAGATGTGAAACAGTGGAGCGGAAGGCACCCTTCTCGCCGGACAAAAGTGAGTCAATCAACAGAAAACCTGTGGTGGGTTCAATGAAATATTTCACGTCCAGCCGCCCAGAAACGGGTGTCAGGTCAAGCTGCACCGAGAAAAGCAAAATCAGCAACAGCCCCCACCAAAAAATCGGCATGGAATAGCCAGACAGCGAGACGCCCATGACACCGTGGTCAAAGATGGAGTTTCGCTTCACGGCTGCCAGAATGCCCGCTGGTATTCCGATGAGAAGTGCAAACAGAATGGCGCACACACCCAGTTCAACCGTAGCCGGAAAGAGGGCCGTGAACTCGCTCATGACAGGTGTGCGGGTAACGATGGACTTGCCCAGGTCACCCTGAAGGACGCGACCAATGTAAATGCCGTACTGAACCATGATGGGGCGGTCCAGGCCATATTCCTTGAGCAGGGCTTCATGGCGGGTGGCATCAATGCCACGCTCACCTGCCAACGTTTCAATGGGGTCGCCAGGCACCAGCCGGATAAGGAAGAAAACCAGCAAGGTCATTCCCAAAAATGTGGGAACGACCAGGCTGAGGCGGGTCAGTAAAAAGCGAAGCATTGAAAAGCGGGACCGATCTTGTTTTTTATGGAAGGCGAGGTCATCAACAGCACGCAACTTTTACGCCATGCGCCAACGTGGTGCAAAGGACAATTTTGACACGCACTTTTTGAAGTCAATGGCTCAATTCGATCAAAAATCACAGTGAAAACCCTTGGCAAAAAAAAGGCCGCATCAAAGCGGCCTTTACGAGCAAGTTGCCTGGTCAGGGATAAGGCTGACCTGGCTGCATTGCCAGTTACTTCAGGTGCTTGCCAATCAAGCCAGCCATTTCGAACATGGACACTTGCATCTTGCCGAAGATTTCCTTCAGCTTGGCGTCAGCGTTGATCATGCGTTTGTTGACGGCGTCTTGCAGCTTGTTTTTCTTGATGTAAGTCCACAACTTGCTGACCACTTCGGTACGCGGCAGTGGGGTTGATCCCACAATCGCGGCCAAAGCGGCGCTCGGTGTCAAGGCTTTCATGAAGGCTGCATTGACGGTTCTCTTTGCAGCAGGGGCCTTTTTGGCAGCGGCCTTCTTGGCTGGCGCAGCTTTTTTGGCAGGTGCTGCCTTTTTAGCTGGTGCCGCCTTTTTGGCGGGTGCTGCTTTTTTGGCAGGTGCTTTGGCGGCGGCCTTAGGGGCTACCGTTTTTGCAGGTGCTGCTTTCTTTGCGGGTGCAGCTTTTTTTGCGGGGGCTTTTTTTGCAGTTGCCATGATTGAATTGTCCTTCTAGAAGTTGATTAATCACCAGCGAAAAACTGCTTCTCCACCGGCAAGCGCGATGCTACTGGAGAAAAAGGGTGTTTCCAAGGAGAAATTCAAATTTTTCATTGGTATTTGATGTTTTTTGGAGAGTGATTGGGAAGGGATTCCCCCAGGCAATTCCTGCACCTTACCCCTTGGGTCTTTATTGGGTCTTCATGCAGTGCAACAGGTGACCCCTTCAACACCCTGTCACCAATCAGGTTTTTGAATTCCTGCTGGGCAAAGTCGCCAACAAAACGCCCGTCAGGGCGACGCCTAGAGCAGCCATTTGGGTAACACCCAAAGACTCACCCAGAATCAGCACGCCTGTCAAAGCAGCCGAGACGGGCAGCATCACCGTGAATACGCCCGCCTGGGACGCCGGCACCGTCTTCAAGCCCGTCATCCACAACCATACCGTCCAGACACTTGCAGCCAGCGCATAAAACAACAGCAGCAGCCAGATTCCAAGGGTCACACCGGCGAAGTTGAAATCCTTTGCCAAATACAGGCCGAAGGGCGTCATCAGTGCGAAGCCCCACACATTGATGAGCGAAGCGATTCGTTTGGCCCCCAACACGCCCGTGAGCTTTTTGCCAATCACCGCATAGGAGGCTTCACACAGCACCGCGCCAATCAATAGCAAATGCCCCCACATCGCCCGGGCATGAATTGAATTGACGTCAAGTCCGCGAGGATATTCAATAGTTAGCTCTTGTTTTGATAGCGATAGCAAGCCAATGCCGGCAACCCCACATGCCACAGCGGCCCACACCCGTAGCGTAGTTTTTTCCCGCAAAAACAGCCAGCTGAGGCAGGCCACGGTGGCCGGGATGGTTGACATGATGACGCCTGCTGACACGGCGCTGGTGAGGCTGACGCCATAGAGCATGCAAACCGAAAACAAAAAGTTGCCCAGCAGGGACTCCAAAAAAACCAGGCGTTTGGTTTGGGCGCTCATGGGAGCCTCATCCGCCGGCTTTTTGAGCCATCGTGCCATAGCCACAACGCCAATGCCAAAGCGAAGCCACCCCAGCAAAAACACCGGCAAGGCAGTTGCCAGCGGCTTGGAAAGTGCCACATAGATTCCCACAAGGGACATGCTGAGCGCCAGGCAGCCGAAGGCAATGATTTTGCCGGGGGAGCGATTGGAGGGAGGGGGCGGCGTGAACTTCACTAGACTGGCGCAATTTTTAGAGAGTGGCATCATGCCCGAATCCTGGAGACCCACCATGCCTGGCCACCTTCAACGACATGTTTTTGTTTATGGCACTTTGCGGCGGGGGGACGACAACGACATTACCCGTCTGCTGCCAATGCCCTATTTTTTGGGGATGGGCGTGGTCCAGGGGGTGATGTACCACCTTGGTGCGTACCCTGGCGTTGTTCTTGCTCAATGGCAATCCGTGCCTTCCGAGCATGAATGGAGAAATGTGGTGGGAGAGGTCTACGCCGTTGAGCCTGAACTCGAATGGGTTCTTGACGAAATAGAAGAGATTTATCCCCAGCAGAAAGATGAATATGTCAAACGTCACATTGGGGTGTTGGTGGGGAGTGAACGCGTGGAATGTTTTCTCTATGAGATCAACCCGGCGTACGTGATTGGCAAGCCAGTGATCTCCAGTGGCGACTGGGTTAAAGACCGACGGTCGTTGGCTGAATAGCCCGTATGAATTCAAGTTTTCATACAATAAGTTGTCGTTGGATCCCCTGCTTTTTCCTCAATGTCATATGGAGCAACTAACTTTATGAAAAATCATCTGTGGGTCATTTCACTTTGTGCGCTCGGACTGGTTGCCTGTGGCAAGAAGGAGGAGGCCAAGGCGCCCGAGGCCAAACCGGAGGCGCCTGCAGCCAGTGCAGCCTCAGCGACGCCCGCGGCTTCAGCAGCGAGTGCAGCCCCTGCTGTTGCGGCGAATACCGAAGAGAAGGTGTTGAACATCTACAACTGGCCTGACTACATTGCCAAAGACATGGTGGCCAACTTCGAAAAAGAATCGGGCATCAAGGTCAATTACCAGACCTTCGAAAACAATGAAGCCCTGCAAGCCAAACTGGTAGCAGGCAACAGTGGCTATGACCTGGTGGTTCCTGGCGCCGTGTTTGCCAAATCGCAGATCGAAGCGGGTCTCTTGATGAAGCTGGACAAGACCAAGTTGCCCAACTATGCCAACCTAGACCCAGAGATCATGTTCAAGCTGGGAGGTGTGGACCCCGGGAATGCACACCTGGTGCCCTGGGCGTGGAGCTACACCACCGTCGGTATCAACAAAGGCAAAGTGGCCAAAGCCCTGGGTTCCACGCCAATCCCTGATAACGCCTGGGAACTGGTGTTCAACCCTGTCTACACCGCCAAGTTGAAATCCTGCGGCATTGCATTTCTGGATTCACCCACGGAAGTGATTCCGCCAGCCATGCACTTTATGGGCAAGAACCCATACTCCAGTGACCCGGCCGATCACAAGGCGGCAGGCGCCATGCTGGCCAAGGTTCGCCCTCACGTACGCCTGTTCTCCAGCACCATGATCGACGATCTAGCCGGTGGCAAAGCCTGCGTGGCCTTGGGTTGGGCAGGTGACATGAACATTGCCCGTGCGCGTGCCATTGAAAACAAGAGTGGCAACGATATCCAGGTATTGATACCTTCCACAGGTGGCCTGATATTCTTTGACAATTTGGCCATTCCTGCCGACGCCAAGCATCCCAACAATGCGCTTGCCTTTATCAATTACTTCCTCAAACCAGAGGTATCGGCATCTCTGACGGATGAGCTGAGCTATCCAACCGCCAACAAGATGAGCGTCGCGAAGGTGAAACCTGAGATGGCCAACGACAAGACCGTATTTGTGGATGCGGAAAATATGAAAAAGATGGTCTCACCCGGGAGCTTTTCCAACGAGGGGCGCGAGTCCATGAGCAGTGTTTTCACACAGCTGAAAAAGGGCAAGTGAGCGAATGAGCATAGTGGACGAGCCCGCGGAGGGATTTCTTCAAACCCGGGCGCTCGTCAAGCGATTCGACGATGTCACTGCGGTCAAGGACGTATCCCTCTCCATCAAAAAGGGCGAAATATTTGCATTGTTGGGCAGCTCGGGTTGTGGCAAATCGACCCTGTTGCGCATGCTGGCAGGCTTCGAGAAGCCTTCGTCGGGGACTGTGGTTTTGAATGGCGTAGACATCGCCACATTTGCACCCTACCAGCGCCCCATCAACATGATGTTCCAGTCCTATGCGTTGTTCCCGCATTTGACGGTATGGGACAACATTGCATTTGGTTTGAAGCGCGAAGGCATGCCAAAAGCACAGATTGAGTTGCGTGTGGCTGAGATGCTCAAGCTGGTGCAGCTTGGTGAGTTTGCCAAGCGCAAGCCCCATCAGCTCTCAGGCGGTCAACAGCAGCGCGTTGCGCTGGCGCGAAGTCTGGCCAAAAAGCCCCAGTTGTTGTTGCTCGATGAACCCCTGGGGGCGCTGGACAAAAAGCTGCGGGAGCAGACCCAGTTTGAACTGGTCAACATCATTGAGTCTGTGGGCGTCACCTGCGTGATGGTGACGCACGATCAGGAAGAAGCCATGACCATGGCATCCCGCATTGCCGTGATGAGCCAGGGGGAAGTGCTTCAGGTGGGTACACCCAAAGAGATCTATGACCGGCCCAATTGCCGGTTCGTTGCCGATTTCATTGGCAACATCAACCTGTTTGAAGGACGACTGAGCTTCGCCCATCCAGACAGTTTTGAGGTGACGACTAATGTGGGCGTCATGAGTGTGGCGCGCGAAGCCGTGACTGATGCGCATGTGCAGAACTTGGCTGTCAAAACGCCTGTTGTTTTGGCCGTTCGGCCGGAAAAAATCTCTATCTCGAAGTCGAGACCCAATGTGGCCAGCAATCTTTTTGGCGGGAAAGTGAGTGAAATTGCCTACTTTGGCAGCTACAGCACATTCATTGTCGTGATGGACGGTTCATCCCTGCGGGTGAAAGTGACGAGTACCAATGCAACGCGAATCCCGGATCCGGCGTCGGGTGCAGGCGCGAGCGGCACTCACTTCGGTGATCTCACCTGGGGTGACCAGGTGTTTTTTTGGTGGGACGATGCGGTACCCGTCTTGCTGACACGCTGACCCCCACCTTGAGATGCTGTCAAAAGCCACCCCTTCAATGATCAGCGGTTTGTCCAACCTGAAGCCTGGAAGGCGTTTTGTCATTGGCGTGCCAATGGTGTGGCTGGTCGTTTTTTTTATGGTCCCATTTGTGATCATGTTGCGGATCAGCGTGACTGACATGGGCGGCGGCATCGATCCCTTTGCACCCCTGGTGGATCTGTCTGCCAGTACCTGGAAATTGCTGCTGAAGGCTGAAAACTATTGGTCCATCTTCAGGGATTCTGGAGCCGACGGCACATCCCGGTTCGGCGATACGATTTACCTGGATGCCTACACCACTTCCCTCAGATACGCCGTCCTGACCACGCTGCTGTGCCTGGCGATCGGCTATCCCTTTGCCTATTTCATTGCCCGGTCCAGGCCGGCTGTACGTCCCGTGTTATTGATGATGGTGATGTTGCCTTTCTGGACGTCTTTTTTATTGCGCGTCTATGCCTGGAAAGGAATCTTGGCCGACCAGGGTGTCATCAATCGACTGTTGATGGGCATGGGTTTGATCAGTGAACCGCTTCAGTTGCTGTACACCGATGTGTCCATGCTGGTGGGTATGACTTATGTTTACTGCCCCTTCATGATTTTGCCGCTCTATGCCACCTTGTCCAAAATGGACTTGCGGCTTCTGGAGGCCGCCCACGATCTGGGTGCCAGCCCCTGGAAGGCGTTTTGGCTCATCACCGTGCCCTTGAGCAAAGCCGGCATTATTTCAGGCTCCATGTTGGTTTTTATCCCCTGCATTGGCGAATTTGTCATTCCGTCGCTGTTGGGCGGTGCTGAAAATGTATTGATTGGCCGCGTGGTGTGGGATGAAATGTTCAGCAGCAACAATTGGCCAAGGGCTTCTGCGCTGGCCATCATCATGATCGCCATGATTCTGATCCCATTGGGTCTTTACCACCACTACAGCGCAGCGGGTGCGGGGGCCAAGGATGAATGAGCCGCAAGTGAAGGCATCCTGCACGTTTTTGACGGGCCGATGGCGGCAATCAATAGTGAGATTTCATCCATGAGCCGTGTTTTCAGCAAGGTATGGATCGGTGCTGTGTTTGCGTTTCTCTATGCACCCCTGTTTTTTCTGATCCTGTTTTCATTCAACAGCACCCGACAGGACGGCGAGTTCACGGGGTTTTCGCTGCGCTGGTATGACGCGCTTCTGACAGACACGCGCCTGGTAGACGGGTTCTTTTTGTCCCTGCGGGTGGCTTTGATGTCGGCGTGCCTGTCAGTTGTACTCGGCACTTTTGCTGCATTTGTTTTGGTGCGCTACCGCCGCTTCAAGTTCAAGCCCCTGTTTTCCGGAATGATCAGCGCCCCCCTGGTCATGCCCGAGGTCATCATTGGTTTGTCATTGTTGCTATTGATGGTCGCGGTTCAGCGCGCCATTGGGTGGCCAGAGCGGGGCTTTCTGACCATTGTGTTGGGTCACACCTTGCTTGGCATGGCTTACGCCTCAGTCGTGATCCAGTCGCGCTTGCAGGAGATGGACGCTTCCATTGAGGAAGCAGCTATGGACCTGGGTTGCAGGCCAATGCAGGTATTTTTCCTGGTGACCTTGCCCAACATGACGCAAGCGGTGATGGCAGCCTGGCTGCTCACCTTCACCTTGTCATTTGACGATGTGGTGATTTCGGAATTTTTGTCCGGCCCCGGCGTCACAACGCTGCCTCAGGTCATTTTCAGCTATGCGCGACGGGGAGTGAACCCCTCAATTTATGCGGCGGCGAGCTTGCTGATCGCGACGGTGTTTGCCGCCGTTATCGTCTACGGTTTGAATGAAATAAGGCAGCAGCGTCTGCGTGTTCGTCCCTCCTAGCCCTCGCTAAGGCGTGGAATTGGAGGATTTTTCTTCCTATTTCACTGCAAGCATGCGACTTTCACAATGCGAAATTATGAATTTTGCAGTGCAGCAATATTTCTCAATACGAGATAAGCCGCTTCACTATGAGAAATGGCTGGCGTAAGCCATTGTTTTTAAACAATAAAAATAAGTCTTATATAAGACATAAGATGTGATTCAAGTCTTCTATAAGACTTACAATTGAAGCCATGGTATGCCGCTGACTGAAGTCACAGCATCAACAGTTTTTATCAACCTCAAGGAGTTTTTCATGCCCCAAAGCCTTACAGAACAATTGAGCCGTGCTCAGCAAATCGAAGCCCTGGAAAAAGACTGGGCAAGCAACCCACGCTGGAAAGGCATCAAGCGCGGTTACAGCGCTGCTGACGTGGTTCGTCTTCGGGGTTCTTTCCCCATTGAGCACACCTTGGCCCGTCGCGGCGCCGAAAAGCTCTGGGATCTTCTGCATACGGAAGACTATGTGAACTGCCTGGGTGCGTTGACGGGTGGTCAAGCCATGCAGCAAGTGAAGGCAGGCGTCAAGGCCATTTACCTGTCGGGCTGGCAAGTCGCTGCGGATAACAATTCCTACGCCTCCATGTACCCCGATCAATCCTTGTATCCCGTTGACTCCGTGCCAACCGTTGTGGAGCGCATCAACAACACATTCCGCCGTGCTGATGAAATTCAGCATTCCAAAGGGATCGATGCCGGCGACAAGGAATACATCGACAACTTCGCACCCATCGTGGCTGACGCAGAAGCCGGTTTTGGCGGTGTGCTCAACGGCTTTGAATTGATGAAGGCCATGATCCGCGCTGGCGCGGCCGGTGTTCACTTTGAAGACCAATTGGCGTCCGTTAAAAAATGCGGTCACATGGGTGGCAAGGTTTTGGTGCCAACCGTTGAAGCCAACCAGAAACTCATCGCCGCCCGTATGGCTGCTGATGTGATGGGCGTGCCGACGCTGGTGATTGCCCGCACAGACGCTGAAGCGGCCGATTTGCTCACCAGTGACTATGACGAAAACGACAAACCTTTCCTGACGGGCGAGCGCACGGCAGAGGGTTTTTACAAGACCAACAAAGGGATGGACCAGGCCATCAGCCGCGCCGTAGCCTACGCCCATTACGCTGACCTGGTGTGGTGCGAAACGGGTACGCCGGACTTGGCATTCGCGAAGAAGTTTGCCGATGCGGTCCACAAGGTTCACCCCGGCAAAATGTTGGCCTACAACTGCTCGCCATCATTCAACTGGAAGAAAAACCTGGACGATGCGACTATTGCCAAGTTCCAGCGCGAACTCGGTGCCATGGGCTACAAGTACCAGTTCATTACTTTGGCTGGCATTCACTCCATGTGGTACAACATGTTTGATTTGGCGCAAGACTACGTCAAGCGCGGTATGTCGGCTTATGTGGAGAAAGTCCAAGAGCCTGAATTCGCGGCCCGCGACCGGGGGTACACCTTTGTGTCGCACCAGCAAGAGGTGGGTACCGGGTATTTCGACGAAGTCACTACGACCATCCAGGGCGGCAAATCCAGCGTGACGGCTCTAACAGGTTCGACCGAAGAAGAGCAGTTCCACTGAACTTTTAACCTCTGACAGGCGTGAAAGCCCACGGTTTCCCGTGGGCTTTTTTACGTGCATTTGGCTGGGTTAAAATTGGGGTTATTGTGAGTCAACAAGAGCGAGAAAGGCACCCTGGTTATGACACCGCGAACTACAACTGCACAGAATTCATAAGCTTATGAGGCCGTAGTCCGCGCGCCTTGTGCGCTGTTAGCTACAAAATTCATAGTAAAGCGCGGCGAGTACCGCGTTTTTTTTTGCCTCGCCTTTCTCAGCACTTCATTCTTTTGGGTTTCATCATGATTCAAATCACGCTTCCTGACGGTTCTGTACGCGAATTTCCTGGCCCGGTGACGGTTGCAGACGTTGCTGCCTCTATCGGGGCAGGCTTGGCCAAAGCAGCTTTGGCGGGCAAGATTGACGGCAAGTTGGTCGACACGTCTTTCACAATTGCGCAGGACAGCGGCTTGTCCATCATCACTGCCAAAGATGCCGATGGCCTGGAGGTCATTCGCCACTCCACGGCTCACTTGCTGGCCTATGCCGTGAAAGAACTGTTCCCGGATGCGCAAGTCACCATTGGACCGGTGATTGAGAACGGTTTCTTTTATGATTTTTCCTACAAGCGCCCGTTCACGCTGGACGACTTGGCACTCATAGAAAAGAAGATGACGGAGCTGGCCATTAAGGACGAGCCCGTCACCCGTCGCGTTTTGCCGCGCGATGAGGCCGTCACTTACTTCAAGAGCTTGGGTGAGCACTACAAGGCGGAGATCATCGCCAGCATTCCGGCCAACGAAGATGTGTCTCTGTACAGAGAAGGCAATTTCGAAGATTTGTGCCGAGGCCCCCATGTGCCCAGCACCGGCAAGTTAAAACACTTTAAGTTGATGAAGCTGGCGGGCGCCTATTGGCGCGGCGACCATCGCAATGAAATGTTGCAGCGCATTTATGGCACCGCTTGGGCCACAAAAGATGAGTTGCAGCAACATTTGACGATGCTGGAAGAGGCCGAGAAACGCGATCACCGCAAGCTGGGGCGCGAACTCGACCTCTTCCATATCGATGAACATTCGCCCGGCACGGTGTTCTGGCACCCCAAAGGCTGGACGGTCTGGCAGGGCGTTGAGCAATACATGAGGGCCGTGTACCGCAACAACGGCTACCAGGAAGTCAAGGGGCCCCAGATCCTGGACAAAGGCCTGTGGGAGAAAACGGGGCATTGGGACAAATACCGCGACAACATGTTCACCACGGAGTCGGAAAAGCGCGACTACGCATTAAAGCCGATGAACTGCCCAGGCCATATTCTTATTTTTAACCAGGGTATCAAGAGTTATCGTGACTTGCCGCTTCGCTATGGTGAGTTTGGCCAATGCCATCGCAACGAGCCGACCGGCGGCCTGCACGGCATCATGCGCGTGCGTGGCTTCACCCAAGACGATGGCCATATCTTTTGTACGGAAGAGCACATCCTGCCGGAGTGCGTGGCCTATACGGCACTGCTTCAAAAGGTTTACGCGGATTTTGGTTTCAAGAACATCATTTACAAGGTGGCGACACGACCAGCCCAGCGCATTGGGACGGATGAAAGCTGGGATCGCGCAGAGAACGCCTTGATGGAGTCCCTGCGGGCATCGGGTTGTGAGTTTGAAATTGCGCCGGGCGATGGTGCCTTTTATGGGCCCAAAATCGAATACACACTGAAGGACGCGATCGGCCGTCAGTGGCAGTGCGGCACCATGCAGGTCGATTTTTCAATGCCGCAGCGCCTTGGCGCAGAGTATGTCGGCGAAGACGGAGCTCGCCATAACCCCGTGATGCTTCACCGTGCGATTGTCGGTAGCCTGGAGCGTTTCATCGGAATATTGATCGAGGAACATGCTGGCGCACTACCCACCTGGCTGGCGCCTGTGCAGGTTGCAATCCTGAATATCACAGACGGACAAGCGGAATACTGTCGTGAAATTGCTGCAAAACTCAGGAAAGCTTTGCCAAATCAAGAGCTTAGGGTTATCACAGACCTGCGCAACGAGAAAATAACGCGTAAAATACGCGAGCATTCAATGCAAAAGCTTCCTTTTATCTTGGTTGCAGGCGACAAAGAGAAGGAAGCAGGTGCCGTTGCAGTGCGCGCCCGGGGCAATCTTGACCTCGGTGTGATGTCCCTCGATGCATTCGTGCAGAAAATCGCAGGTGACATTGCTCACAAGTTGTTATTCAGGCCAGTTTACTAGCCATTTGAGCAGTTTGTCCGCGTGTACCGGGCGGTTGTAGCTACTATCTTTGTAGCATTTTTTATTGAAGGATAGAACCATCGCTACTGAATATCGTGACCGTCGTCACCGCGAAGAACGCAAACACCGCCTTAACCGGGAAATCATGTCCCCGGAAGTCCGTCTGTCTGGCCCCGAAAACGAGCCCTTGGGCGTCGTGAGTCTGATGGAAGCCCTCCGCATGGCAGGGGAACTGGATGTCGACCTGGTCGAAATTTCCCCCACGGCGAATCCGCCGGTCTGTCGCTTGATGGACTACGGGAAGTTCAAGTACCAGGAGCAGAAAAAGGCGGCGGAAGCGAAAGCCAAGCAGACGGTCATCGAGATCAAGGAGATCAAGTTCCGTCCCGGCACGGACGACGGTGACTACAACATCAAGATGCGCAACATCAAGCGATTTCTCGCTGATGGCGACAAGTGCAAGATCACGCTGCGCTATCGCGGCCGCGAGATCACGCACCAGGAAATCGGGATGGCGTTGCTCGAACCGTATTCGGGCCGAACTGGCTGACACGATCATTGTGGAGCAGTTTCCCAAGCTCGAAGGGCGGCAGATGATCATGATGATCGCGCCGGGCAAGAAGAAGCCGCCGCAAGGCTGCCGAGGCGGCTCGCGGACGCTACCGGCAACGGTCATCGTCCGTGACAGCCGGTTTAGACGGTTTGCGATGCACCGGATTGGTGCCGTTGCGAGTGGCGAGGTCAAAACTCGCCACACCAGTGGCGAGCTTAAAACTCGCCACACAAGTGGCTCGGGGCCAACAAGGCTGCAAACTGTTTGCAGACGCCTCACGAGCACAATGAAGAAGGAGCATTTAAATGCCCAAAATGAAGACCAAGAGCGGCGCGAAAAAGCGTTTCCGCGTTCGTCCAGGTGGCACCGTCAAGCGCGGTCAAGCCTTCAAGCGTCACATCCTGACCAAGAAGACCACCAAAAACAAACGCCATCTGCGTGGATCGACACGGTGCATGAGACCAATATGGGTCACATGGCACAGATGTTGCCCGGCCTTGGCATTTAATCAACGACGAACAAGGAGTAACACATGCCTCGCGTCAAACGTGGTGTAACGGCTCGCGCCCGCCACAAAAAAGTTCTCGCCCTCGCCAAAGGTTTCCGCGGTCGCCGCGGCAATGTCTTCCGCATCGCCAAAGAAGCGGTGATGAAGGCTGGGCAATATGCCTACCGTGACCGCCGTACCAAGAAGCGTGTTTTCCGCCAGTTGTGGATTGCGCGTATCAATGCGGCAGCCCGTCAATGCGGTCTGACCTACAGCCAATTTGCCAATGGCCTGAAAAAAGCCGGTATCGAAATCGACCGCAAGGTGCTGTCCGATATCGCCATTCACGACATGCCCGCATTTGCCGGCATCGTGGAACAAGTCAAGGCCAAACTGGCTGCTTGATTGACCTGCCGGGACGCTATTGATTCAGTAGTTTCCCACGCATAAAAACAAGGGCTAGAGCTTGAAAGGGCTTTAGCCCTTTGTTGTTCTGGTCTGAAATATTCAGTTGTCCCACGTTAACCTGCCACACCTATGAACGAGTTGGATGCCATCATCACCGCTGCAAAGTCCGCATTTGCCAACGCGGCTACGCCTGCAGATCTTGAAAATGCCAAGGCGCAGTTTCTTGGTAAGACGGGCAGGATTACGGAATTGATGAAAGGCATGGCAGCCCTTAGCGTGGACGACAAAAAATCCCGTGGCGCTGCCATCAATCTCGCCAAGCAGGCGATTGAAGCCGCCCTGACAGCGCAACGCCAAGCCTTGGCGGATGCCGAGCTGCAGGCTCAACTCCAGGCAGAAGCACTTGACGTGACCCTGCCGGGCCGTCAACGTGGGCAAGGAGGTTTGCATCCTGTGTCCCTGACCATGGAACGCATTGAAGCCATCTTTGGCTCCATGGGGTTTGAGGTCGCCCAAGGACCTGAAATCGAGTCCGACTGGTTCAACTTCACAGCGCTGAATACGCCGGAAGACCATCCTGCGCGATCCATGCACGACACGTTTTATGTGGAGGGCGGAACTGCTACGGCACCCAATTTATTGCGCACCCACACCAGTCCGATGCAAATTCGTCATGCCGTCCAGCATGTCAAAAAATATAGCAAACTATCCAATACTGACGGGGACAATGGGCTCTTTTCAGGCTCAATGCCCGAAATTCGGGTGATTGCGCCGGGGCGCTGCTACCGCATCGACAGTGATGCCACACACAGCCCCATGTTTCACCAGTGTGAAGGCCTTTGGATTGGCGAAAACGTCAGCTTCAAAGACCTGAAATTCGTTTTCACCGACTTCTGCCGCGCCTACTTTGAGTCGGATGACCTGGTGCTGCGCTTCCGGCCCAGTTTCTTTCCGTTCACAGAACCCAGTGCCGAAATCGACATTCAGTTTCAGAGCGGGCCACTGGCGGGGCGGTGGCTTGAGGTGGCGGGTTCTGGCCAGGTGCATCCGAACGTCGTCCGGAACATGGGCCTGGACCCTGAAAAATACATCGGCTTTGCGTTTGGCATGGGACCGGATCGACTCACCATGTTGCGCTATGGGGTGAACGATTTGCGTCTGTTTTTTGACGGCGATATCCGTTTTCTCTCGCAGTTTCAATAAGAACCCGGAAGCCGACTATGCAATTTCCTGAATCCTGGTTGCGTGAATTCTGCAACCCACCACTGACCACTGAACAACTGGCTGAAACACTCACCATGGCGGGTCTGGAGGTCGAAGAACTCAAGCCTGTTGCCCCCCCGTTCAGCAAAATCGTGGTGGGTGAGATCGTTGAAGCCGTTCAGCACCCTAACGCAGATCGCCTGCGCGTTTGCAAGGTGAACGTTGGGCAGCCTGTACCGCTGGACATCGTTTGCGGTGCGCCCAATGCTCGCGTGGGCATCAGGGTTCCCTGCGCATTGGTGGGTGCTGAATTGCCCCCGGGTGACGATGGCAAACCTTTCCTGATCAAAGTGGGCAAGTTGCGCGGAGTGGAAAGTCAGGGCATGTTGTGCTCGGCGCGCGAACTGAAGTTGTCTGAGGATCATGGTGGTTTGCTGGAACTGGCAGCGGATGCACCGTTGGGCCAGAATATTCGCGAACACCTCAAGCTGGATGACACGCTGTTCACACTCAAGCTCACGCCCAACCTGGCCCATTGCCTGAGTGTCTACGGTGTGGCGCGTGAGGTTTCTGCATTGACCGGCTCGCCGCTCCTGAAGCTGGAATTTCCCACGGTCGCAGTGGGAAGCTCGGACCACTTGCCCGTCAAAATCAGCGCGCCTGATTTATGTGGACGATTCAGCGGCCGCATCGTACGCAGTGTCAACACGCAGGCCAAAACACCCCAATGGATGGTGGACCGTTTGGCCCGCTGCGGCCAGCGCAGTGTGACCGCACTGGTGGATATATCCAACTATGTGATGTTTGAATTGGGCCGTCCCAGCCATATTTTTGACCTTGACAAAATCCACGGCGGCCTGGATGTCCGTTGGGGGCAGGCGGGCGAACAGCTCAAACTGCTGAACGGCAATACCGTCACGGTGGATGCTCAGGTCGGTGTGATTGCAGATGATGTACAGGTTGAGTCCCTGGCAGGCATCATGGGGGGCGATGCCACTGCGGTGTCAAATGACACCCAACATGTGTATGTGGAAGCCGCTTTTTGGTGGCCAAAATCGATTGCCGGGCGTTCTCGCCGATTCAATTTTTCCACCGACGCAGGTCACCGGTTCGAGCGGGGCGTCGATCCCAGTCAGACCGTGGAACACATTGAGCGCATTACCCAACTGATTGTTGACATTTGCGGAACACCTGCCACGGTGGTTGGCCGCATTGATGACCAGCAGCCCAATGTCCCCGTTGCGTCTCCTGTCACCATGCGTGTTGCGCGGGCGGCCAAAGTCATTGGCATGGCGGTTACCCAGCAGCAATGTTTTGATGCCTTGACCCGGCTGGGGCTACAAGTGACTCAGTCAAACGGGCAAGTGACTGTGCTGCCACCATCCTTCAGGTTTGACCTGCAGATTGAAGAGGACCTGATTGAAGAAGTGGCGCGGATGGTGGGCTACAACAACTTGCCCAACACACCGCCTCTGGCTCCCATCACCGCCAAGATTCGGGCTGAAGCACAGCGCAGTCCATTTGCGGTGCGTCGCGCTCTTGCAGGATTGGGATACCAGGAAACCATCAACTTCAGCTTCGTCGAAGAGCGTTGGGAGAGCGAGCTGGCGGGTAACCCCAACCCCATCAAATTGCTCAATCCGATTGCCAGCCAATTAAGCGTGATGCGCTCGTCATTGGTGGGCTCGCTGTTGCAGGTGTTGAAGTTCAATCTTGACCGAAAAGCTGACCGCGTACGGATCTTTGAACTGGGACGTGTGTTTTTGAGAGATGCGACTGTCAAAAATACGGACACCAGTGTTGAAGGTTTTCACCAGCCCATGCGTGTGTCGGCGTTGATCAGTGGAAGTGTTGACACGTTGCAATGGGGGTGCAAGGACGCTGGCAACGATTTTTATGATGCCAAAGGGGATATCGAGGCGCTGCTCAGTCCTCGAAAGCCAGTTTTTGTGTCAGCCAGCCATCCGGCAATGCATCCAGGCCGATGTGCCCAAGTCTCACTGGATGGTCACGCGATTGGATTTGTGGGCGAGTTGCACCCCAAGTGGCGACAGGCCTATGACTTGGCGGTTGCCCCCATGCTGTTCGAGTTGGACCTTGATGCAGTGTTGAAAAGGGATGTGCCAGCGTTCGCCCCTGTTGCCAAGCATCAGGCTGTGCAGCGCGATATCGCTGTGCTTGTGTCAGAGTCTGTCACCCACGCCGCGTTGATGGCATCAATAATGGCAGCGCCCACTGGCGGTCTTTTGCGGGACGCCAAATTGTTTGACGTTTATCGTCCCAAAGCCACCAAGGATAACCAGGCTTCGCTCGTTCCCCAGCATGAGAAAAGTTTGGCTGTCCGCTTGACGCTCAATAATGACGCCGTTACCCTGACCGAAGACCAAATTGAATTGGCAGTCAAGGCCGTGGTGGAACAATTGACCAAGGACATTGGGGCCCGACAGCGTGCATAGTTGACCCTTGCCGGCTCAGAAGTTGACCAAAACTAAAAGCGAGACATTTCAATGGAATTTGCGGTAGATAGCCTGGAGACCCCGGCGTTGACCAAGGCTCAACTGGCCGAGTTGCTGTTTGACCAAATCGGTTTGAACAAACGCGAGTCCAAGGACATGATCGATGCTTTTTTTGACATGATTTCAGCCAGCCTTGTCGAGGGCTCTGATGTCAAAATTTCGGGATTTGGCAATTTCCAGATTCGCACCAAGGCACCGAGACCGGGTCGCAATCCAAGAACCGGAGAAGCCATTCCCATTGAAGCACGCCGGGTCGTGACCTTTCATGCGAGCCACAAGCTCAAGGAGCAAATTCAGGATGAGGGCAAGTCGGAGGCGAATGGGCCCAAGTCGGCTTTCTGAATTGCCTGCTTTGCAAAAAGACGCAAACCGCGTGTGTTGCGCAATTCTTTTATTTCTTTGCTGGTAGCTGCAAGAGGCTTTACACCACGCGATAACTTAGAGTAACCTCAAAGCTTTCGCGTCTACAGCATTGATTTCAATGGAGAAAACTCTCCCCCCCATTCCCGCAAAACGCTATTTCACCATCGGTGAAGTGGGGGATTTGTGCGGCGTCAAACCTCACGTGCTACGGTATTGGGAGCAGGAGTTCACGCAACTGCGCCCCATGAAGCGGCGTGGCAATCGCCGGTATTACCAGCACCACGAAGTTTTGATGATCCGCAGAATTCGGGATTTGCTCTACGACCAAGGGTTCACCATCAGTGGAGCCCGCAACAAAATGCAGGAACTCCTCCAGTCTGAACGCGACAAAAAGCGAAATGGTGAGGTCATGCTCGAAGGTGTTGAAGTCCTTGAAGGGGGCGACGCTGATATGGAAGATTTTGAAGACAACGAGTCCGGCGAAGCCATTGGTTCCGGTTTCGATCAACTTTTGCTGGTCCGCCGCGAATTGTTCGAAATTCGAGACCTGCTGGCAGCCACTCACTGACAGTAGTCGGAACTGGCGGGTTATAATTTGAGGCTTGTCGGTGTGTGGCGCAGCCTGGTAGCGCACTTGCATGGGGTGCAAGGGGTCGAAGGTTCGAATCCTTTCACACCGACCAACAGTTGAAACAGGGGCCTCCAAGTAGCAATATTTGGAGGCCTTTTTTCTTTATGAATCAATGGGTTACTCTACAAGGAGCAACAAAGAGGTTCATTGACTGCCAACCCCTACACGGGGAACAAATCGGGGCACAAAACGGCCAAAAGCCATTAAAATGTAAGCCGTTCCCCGGTTGAGTCTATTCCCCCAGTGGAGGCGCAATTGCTTACAGACGCACAGTGCAAACACGCAAATTGCCCTGAGGGCAAAAAAAGGCAACGATTTACTGATGCAAATGGACTTTATTTAGAAATAAGTCCGGCTGGTTCCAAACGCTGGTTTTGGAAGACATATGCTGATGGCAAAGAAAGCCGAATGGCGTTGGGTAGCTACCCTGAAGTTAGTCTGGCGGCAGCAAGAAAAACCCGTGATGCTGCAAGATTGCAGAAGTCGAACGGGGTTGACCCCGTCCAGCACCGAAAAATTGAAAAGTTGAAGGCGCTTACTCCAGCAGACAGTACCTTTAAAGCGACAGCACTGGAGTGGTATAAAAACAAGCTGGACAGTTGGAGCAGCCACTACGCGATCCGAGAAAAGCGCAATCTTGAAAAAGACCTGTTCCCCTTCTTGGGTGTGCGCGATATCGGCAAGATTGAAGCTGTTGAGCTATTGGCCGTGGTACGTAGAGTAGAGGAGCGGGGCGCACTGGACGTAGCGCATCGCGTACTTACTACGGCGGGGCAGGTCTGGCGATATGCGGTGGCGACTGGCCGAGCGCAACGTGATGTAAGCGCTGATATTCGTGGGGCATTGAAGCCCCACCACGGTAAACACTTTGCCGCAATTACGGACCCTAAAAAGCTAGGCCAACTGATCCGTGTCATCCGCGGATACCAAGGCGGACCGATCGTGCGTGCCGCCTTGCAACTTGCACCCATGCTGTTTCAGCGACCCGGCGAACTCCGGGCCGCAGCGTGGGCTGAAATGGACCTTGATGCGGCAATGTGGACGATCCCGTCAGCGCGCATGAAACGCAGTGTTGACGGGAAACGTAACGGCGCCCCCCACGAAGTTCCTCTGCCAAGACAAGCCGTTGAGATTTTGCGCAAACTGCACCCAATTACCGGACACGGTGCCTTGTGTTTTTACGGTGAACGCAGTCACGATAGACCGATCAGCGACAACACTTTAAAGGCAGCACTGGAAACCTTGGGGTACGGGTCAGACGTTCAAAGTGTGCATGGGTTCCGGGCGACCGCACGCACGTTGCTGGCAGAAGAATTGGCTGTTGATCCGTTGGTGATTGAGGCTCAACTCGCCCACGCTGTAAAAGACGCGAATGGACGCGCGTACAACCGCACGCAATATCTGAAGCACAGAGTTGTGATGATGCAGCAATGGGCTGATTACCTGGACAAACTTGCGGTGGGTGCGGATGTGTCCCAAACTGTTCCGGCTTAGATTCGCGAATTTGATCCAACCGAATCGACGAAATATGGTTTATTGTTGAGTCAAATTTCAACCGCAATGCAGATGTAGAAGCGAGTCAAAATGCGCGGTTAGCGTTCCATTTTGAGCTGGTTCCAGAAATTTAGGAACGACCACGGTGGTAAATCCAACGCAATGCGTTACGTTAACGGGACCCGTCTAAAGGGCAATAACGCCAAAGCCAATAGTCTTTGTTGGTTGAGTAATCATTTAGTCAATTGCGTGTTTCCCCTGCTATCTGCGACCTGAAATGTCATGGCCGGATCCAGCACGCTCGGAATGTTTTTTTGGCGTTGCCTACTAAACACTGAATAGAGAATCTTAGTGAAAACTATTTCATTGATTTGCACAGTTCATGAAGAGCGTGGCCGAGCAAACGTATCGGAATTGGTTGCAATATTGAATCGAATTCAGCCGGAAGTGATATTCCTGGAGTTACCGCCTAGCTCAATGGACCCTTTTTTTACAGACCGCACCAAAAGCAACTTGGAGTCAATTGCGGTTAGCCGATATCGCGTAGGTAGAGATGCATTACTGGTTCCCGTGGATCTTCCCGAGCCAGATGATCAGTTCTTCAATGACTACAAATACTTGCAAACTTGGATAGACAACACAAGCGTTGATTCGAGAAGGTTGCTCACCTGGCACAAAAACTATGTGAAGGACCTAGGATTTGCGTACCTCAACAGCGAGCCTTGCAGCAGTTTGTGGTCCGAAATCGATTCAGATGAACTCGCGACGATACAAAGGTTCGGCAATCAAAATCTCGCGACGATTTCTGATCGATGGAAAAAAACAAAGGATCTTCGAGAGGAAGCAATGATTAAAAATATTCTTCAAAGTTGCAGAGCTATGCCTTTCGAACGTGCTGCGTTCCTAGTGGGCGTGGCACACAGGCAGGCAATCATCGAAAAATCACTTCAATATACCGGCGGCTCTCAAGAATGTGTTTGCTGGGACTATTCTTGCAGAGCGAGCTGAAAGGAGCTTTTGCAGGTTGGTTTTATGCTGAGGGGCCAACGGTCTAACCCCAATTGTGCTGGGCATAGACGTTGAATATCAGTTTTCCTGCAAGTCGCCCGTCCACCATTGATAAACAGCAGAACAACAGTAGGGGCCTACCTAGTTTCCAGGCTGTGGTCACCCTTGTGGGCTAGGCGCTGTAGTTCAGGGACGACTGGTTCGCAAGAGAGAAATCACCTTACTAGTAGGCGCTATGTTTGGATCAAAATGGGATTGGTTCTTCGCGGAAGTTCGAATCATCATCGCCTTCATCGGAAGCTTCTGAGTAGCCCTGCTTATGGACACCGCCGTCGCTGCTCATAATGACATTCATGTCATGGTGTGTGTAAGAGACTGCGGTAATCTTGTGAAACCCAATGCTGGCAGCCTGATATTGAACTCGAAACTCCTGTTCCTTCGTGCCGACCAATAGTGTTGGATCGGGAAACAGGACCAGATTCATTCCACCTTCCTTTTGTGAAGATCTGAAGAGAATCCCATCGAATTGCTGCACATGGACGTGAGCTAAGTATTCGGCCATCGTCTGGGTGATCAAATAGTCTGTCTCATGCCCTGGCGCAATAGCTTGGGATATCAAGTAATGGAGCATCCGCAAAAAATGGGCCTTCTGCAGGGATCGCCCGTAGTCAGGTTGAAAAAAGCTCAAACTTGCGTTCCCCTTGGCCTTCTCCAGCCTAGAAAAGTCGAGGACTTTAAGAGGAGCTGTTGTCCGAAGGGTGATCACCCCTACCTCGCTTGAGATGGAAGGCCGCATCTCTGCCAAGCTGTTGTCGCCAGCCGAAAACTAGTCATCTAAACGGATAAGTGCCAATCCAAAACTGGCCAGGGTGTTCCACTGATCTGCTGAATATTTCAGCAGGTACTTAAAAGGTGATCACCATGGAAATGATAGGCAAGGTCAGGCGCATGAAACTGCGCGACAAACTCTCCCACAGTGCGATCGCGAAGGCCACGGGATTGTCACGCACGACGGTCAAGAAATGGCTCAAGGCCCCTGGCGACAAAGCACCCAAGTACGTCAGAGAAAGTGTTGACGGCAAACTCACCGGCTTTGTAGAAACACTGGATCAGTCCCTTAAGGCTGACTCTCATCGACCCAAGCATGGCCGGCGCACTGGACGCGCGTTGTTCAAGCAAATCCAGGCTCTGGGCTACCGGGGTGGCTACAGCATGGTGACCAACTTCATTCGCGCATGGCGCGAGAAGACGGGCAAATTGCCCAGTAAAGCCTTCGTGCCACTGAGTTTTGAGTTGGGTGAGGCGTTCCAGTTTGACTGGAGCGATGAAGGCTTGGTGGTGGGTGGCATCTTCTACAAGGTACAGGTCTCGCATCTGAAGCTGTGCGCCAGTCGAGCATTCTGGTTGGTGGCCTACCCCGGCCAGGGGCATGAGATGCTGTTTGATGCCCACACCCGGTCCTTCCAGGCGTTGGGTGGGGTCACGCGCCGGGGCATCTACGACAACATGAAGACGGCGGTGGACAAGGTCAAGAAGGGCAAGGGCCGCATCGTCAACGCCCGCTTTGCGGCGATGTGCAGTCACTACCTGTTTGATCCGGACTTCTGCAACGTCGCCTCAGGCTGGGAGAAAGGCGTCGTGGAAAAGAATGTGCAGGACAGTCGTCGCCGGATCTGGATTGAAGCGGGCACCCGCCGCTTTGGCTCCTTCATTGAACTCAATACCTGGCTGGGGGAGCGTTGCCGATCTTTGTGGGCTGACACAGCGCACCCGGTCCACAAGCAATTCACCGTGGCCGAAATGCTGGAGTTGGAGAGGCCGCATTTGATGAACATGCCTGCGCCCTTTGATGGCTACGTCGAGAAATCTGCCAGGGTCAGTAGCACCTGCTTGGTGGCGGTGGCGCGCAACCGCTACTCCGTGCCTTGCGAATGGGCGGGACACATGGTGAGCACCCGGCTATATCCAAACAGCATTGCGGTTGCTGCCGACGACACCATCGTGGCCAGTCACCCCAGGATGACCGGCTCCGGTCAAACCAACTACGACTGGCAGCACTACATCGACCTGGTGCAAAGAAAGCCGGGGGCCTTGCGAAACGGCGCGCCGTTTCTGGACATGCCACAGCCGCTACTGCGTCTGCGCCAGTCCCTGCTGCGCCACCCAGGAGGGGACCGGGTCATGGCCGACGTGTTGGCCATGGTTCCACAAGCCGGGCTGGAGGCGGTACTGGTAGCGGTGTCGTTGTTGCTCGAAGGTGCAGCGCCGAGTGGCAGCGTCAGCGCCGAGCATGTCCGCAATGTGCTGGCACGCCTGAACACACCTGCCACACCAGAACGGGCGCAAACGGCGTTGCAGCTGACCCATGTCCCCAGAGCCGATACCGCACGCTATGACCGACTGCGTCCCACCCACCAAGATGGTCTGGAGGTGAGCCATGCGCAGTAATCATCCGATTGAAACAGCACGTGATGTCCAGGTTGAACTCAAGGCGTTGCGATTGCATGGCATGGCCAGCGCCTGGGGGGACTTGATGGAGCAAGGTGGTGGTGCCAGCATCGAGCCCTCGCGTTGGCTGATTGAACATTTGTTGCAGGCAGAAGATGTGGACCGGCATATGCGCTCCATTGCCCACCAGATGAAGGCAGCGCGGTTCCCTGTGCATCGAGACTTGGCGGGGTTTGACTTCGACGTGTCATGCGTCGACAAGACGCTGATCCAAAAATTGGCGGATCTGTCGTTCACGCAAGATGCCCAGAATGCGGTGTTGATTGGCGGGCCTGGCACCGGTAAGACGCACTTGGCAACCGCATTGGGTATCTCGGGTCTGACACGACACCACAAGCGGGTTCGGTTTTACTCAACCGTAGATCTGGTAAACGCATTGGAGCAAGAGAAGGCCCAAGGCAAGGCGGGTCGTATCGCCATGATCTTGATGCGTCTGGATCTGGTCATTCTGGATGAGCTGGGGTACTTGCCATTCAGCCAAGCCGGTGGCGCCTTGCTGTTTCATCTGCTGTCCAAGCTGTATGAGCACACCAGCGTATTGATCACTACCAACCTGACGTTCGCGGAATGGTCCAGTGTGTTCGGAGATGCCAAGATGACGACGGCGTTGCTGGATCGACTCACCCATCATTGCCACATTGTTGAGACCGGCAACGACTCCTATCGATTCCGGCACAGCTCCAAAGAGGCCAAGGGGAAGATCAAATCCAGGGAGCAATCCAGGAAGGCCACTGCGCATGCAGAGGCTTCGCTCACCCTAGAAGCTGATCCGTTCTGATCGTCGTTGCGGCCAAGGCAAGCAGCTTCGGGCTACGCCCTACGTAGCTTGCCATTGATGTTCAATCCCAGCGGAAAACCAAATGAAAAGGAATCCGAAAAACCAGCAAACCGCTATAGTTATCCACAGTTGGCATTCAAACTGCCAGCGTTAGCCCCTGGCCAGACTTCAATTGGCACAGGTGGCCAGTATTCGATTGGCGCCGACACTTGTTGCTGCCGACCGAAAATTGACAGTCTGAAATCGAAAGTGCCGATCCAAAATTGACAGGGGTGTTCCACTGCTCTGCTGAAACTTTCAGCAGGGATGTAATAGGTGATCACCATGGACATGATTGGCAAGGTGCGGCGCATGAAGTTGCGCGACCAACTCTCTGACGGAGAGATTTGCAGACGAACGGGACTGGCCAGAAACACGGTCAAGAAATGGCTCAAAGCCCCCGGCGATATAACCCCGAAATACCGCCGCAAGAAGGCTGATGGCAAGCTAACGCCGTTTGCATCGGTTCTGGAGCAGGCAATGCGCACGGACGCCCACAGGGCCAAACACGCGCGGCGTAGTGCCAAAGCGCTGTTTGCGCAGATTCAGGCGCAGGGATACCGGGGCGGCTACAGCGCCGTTACCGACTTCATTCGCGCTTGGCGTGAGGAAAGCGTCAAAGACCCCACCAAGGCTTTTGTGCCGCTGAGCTTTGAGCTTGGCGAGGCATTCCAGTTCGACTGGAGTGAGGAAGGCTTGCTGGTTGGCGGCGTGTTTTACAAGATGCAGGTCGCCCACTTGAAGTTGTGCGCTAGTCGTGCCTTCTGGCTGGTGGCTTACCCTGGTCAGGGCCACGAAATGCTATTCGATGCGCACACCCGATCATTCCATGCGTTGGGCGGTGTTGCCAGGCGCGGCATCTACGACAACATGAAGACCGCGGTGGACAAGGTCAAGAAGGGCAAGGGCCGCATAGTCAACGCGCGTTTCTCGGCCATGTGCAGTCACTACCTGTTTGACCCGGACTTCTGCAACGTAGCATCGGGCTGGGAAAAAGGCGTGGTGGAGAAGAACGTTCAGGACAGTCGCAGGCGGATCTGGATTGAGGCCGGAACCCGGCGCTTTGGATCATTTGCCGAACTCAACACCTGGCTTGGGGAGCGGTGCCAAGCCATCTGGGCGGATACGGCGCACCCGATCCATAAGCAGTTCACCGTGGCGGAAATGCTGGAACTGGAACGTCCCTGCCTCATGTCGATGCCCGGGCTGTTTGATGGCTACGTGGAGAAGCCCGCACGGGTCAGCAGTACGTGTTTGGTTGCTGTAGCCCGAAACCGTTACTCCGTCCCTTGCGAGTGGGCAGGGCACCTGGTGAGCACACGGCTGTATCCCAACCGCGTGGATGTTGCCTGCGCGGAAACCATCATTGCCAGTCACGCCCGAACGCCGGGCAGCGGTCAAACGACCTACGACTGGCAGCACTATATTGAGTTGGTGCAACGCAAGCCTGGAGCCCTGAGGAACGGGGCACCATTTTTGGACTTGCCCGAGCCCTTGCAACGCTTGCGCAAATCGCTTCTGCGGCACCCTGGAGGAGATCGCACGATGGCACAGGTACTGGCTAGCGTGCCACAGGCTGGATTGGACGCTGTTCTGGTGGCGGTTGATTTGGTGCTCGAAGGAGCCACACCCAACGGCAGCGTCAGTGTCGAGCATGTGCGCAATGTGCTGGCACGGCTAAATGCACCACCGAAGCCTGAGCATGCACAGACCGCTCTGCAATTGATCCACCTTCCCCTAGCTGATACCGCGCGCTACGACCGCCTGCGCCCTACTCATAACGATGACCAAGGAGTCTTGCATGCATGATGCACAACGCAATGTTCAAAGCGAACTCAAGGCCCTGCGGCTGAATGGTATGGCCAGTGCCTGGGCCGAACTCATGGAGCAAGACGACGGCTCAGCAATCCACAGCTCACGCTGGCTGGTCGAGCACTTGCTGCAGGCAGAAGATGTGGACCGTCACATGCGCTCGATTGCCCACCAGATGAAGGCTGCGCGCTTCCCAATCCATCGGGACCTCGCGGGCTTCGACTTCGAGGTCTCACAAGTGGACAAGGCGCTGATCAAGAAGTTGGCGAATCTGAGCTTCTCAGAAGATGCGCAGAACGTTGTCCTGATTGGTGGTCCAGGCACAGGCAAAACCCATTTGGCAACTGCACTCGGAATCTCTGGCTTGACCCACCATTCAAAGCGGGTACGGTTCTACTCGACAGTGGACCTGGTCAATGCGTTAGAGCATGAAAAAGCCAAAGGAATTCCAGGACGCATAGCCATGAGCTTGATGCGAATGGACTTGGTCATCCTGGATGAACTGGGGTACCTGCCCTTCAGTCAAGCGGGAGGAGCTTTGCTGTTCCATCTGCTGTCCAAGCTTTACGAACACACCAGCGTTCTGATCACCACCAACCTGACGTTTGCAGAATGGTCTGCCGTGTTCGGGGATGCCAAGATGACGACGGCATTGCTAGACCGGCTCACACATCACTGTCACATCGTCGAAACGGGCAATGAGTCATACCGATTCCGGCACAGCACAAAGGAGGCCAAAGGAAGGATCAAGACCCGAGAGCAATTAAGAAAGACAGCAACAAATCAGGAGGTGCCAAGTCTGTAAAAGACTATAGTTATCCACAGCCAGACCATCTAAATGCTGGCTACAAGCCCCCTATCAAAATTGGATTGGCACTCACTGTCAAGATTCAATCGGCGC